>CAZPOK010000032.1:0-20197 GCA_964587905.1 uncultured Rhodobacterales bacterium
ATCTACACGGCTCTGAACACTCTTTCCCTACACGACGCTCTTCCGATCACGACCGCGCCGGACAGATCATACGACTTCGAGCGGATGCGGCGGCTCGGGGATCCGGTCGTCAGCGTCGTGGTCGCGAACCACAACTACGGTCATTTCCTTTCGACCTGCCTCGACAGCGTTCTGGCGCAGACCCGTCCGCCGGAAGAGATCATCGTCGTCGATGACGGATCGACCGACGGGAGCTGCGCGGTCCTCGAGGCCTTTCGCGGCCGGGTCGAGATCATCGCGACCGGGAACGGCGGTCAGGCGGCGGCGCTGAACCGGGGTTTCGCGGCGTCGCGCGGCGATCTGGTGCTGTTTCTCGACGCAGACGACGCGTTGAAGCCGGAGTGCATCGAGACGGTTCTCCTCGGGTGGCATGACGATCTGGCGGTGCTGACTTTCGGGCTGGAACTGGTCGACGAAGCCGGACGGAGCCTTGGCGTTCACGAAGCGTCGCGCGCTGCGCGGCCCGGCGACAATCGTCCGAGCCTGCTGGCCACGGGCACATTCGCCTTCCCGCCCACATCGGGAAACGTCTTTTCGCGCTGGGCGCTCGAGAAGGCGCTTCCCATGCCGGAGGCGCGCTGGCGCATCAGCGCGGACTGCTACCTGATCCGCGCGGCGGCGCTTCTGGGACGGGCCGGGGCGATCTCCGGGGTTCTGGGGGAATACCGTCTTCACGGGTCGAACAACTACGCCCGGTCCGTTCCGGGTCTCCGGGACGGCGCACAACGGCGAAGCGACCTGTCCGATATCGCGGATGCGCTCGACGACCTCGCGGCGGCCGACGGGTTGCGCCCGACGGATGCGGAGGAGGCCGATGGCCTTGCCGTCGCGCTGAGGGCGCGCGCGGCGGCACTTCGCGCGGAGGCGCGGGGGGACATGCCCGACCGCTGGCCGCCGGTTCCCGAGGCCCTGCTGCTGCCGCGCTGGCCCGCGCATCTGCCGTTCGGCAAAGTTTGCGACGTCACCCGCGAGGACGCACACAGCGCGGCCGCCGTGCCGTCGACGGACTGGCTTCGGCACGGACCGACCAGCGCGCCACGCGCGCTCCGCTTCTCGGTAGACCCGACGCGCGGACCGCTCGTGGTCGCGGTGGACCTTGTCGTCGACGGCAACGAAGGTGCTGAACCGCGCCCCGATCTGGAGGAGAGGCCCCGAAGTTTCCACTGCGAGGTTCTCTGCCGCGAGGAGGTCGTCTGGAGCGGGTTCGCGCGGTCGGGGGCACGGATCTGCTTTCCGGTTGCAGCCTCGCCGTGGGAGGGGCGCCGCATCGTCGATCTGCGCCTGAAGAGCCGCGGGGGGCTCGCGTTTCGCAGCATCCGCGTGACGCCGCTGGACGAGTTCGCTGCTGCACCGAGGCTTCCCTCGGGCGGGATCGCGGGCCTCTCGTTCGACGATTGGCCCGGTCTCGACCCGGACGAGTGGGCGGAAACCGTCGAGGGGATAGCGCTCGTCGGAGCGGCGGCGACGCTTCGTTTTTCGGCAGACCCCGGCCATTCTGAAGAGATCGTCCTAGGCATCGGTGAGACGACGCCGCAGGGGCATCTGCGGATCATGGCCGGAGACCACCGGGTCTTCGCGGGAACCGTGCGGGGACGCTCCCGCCTTGTGCTGACGGTGCCGTCGCGGGATCGGTCCCGCGAAACCATGCAGGCGCTCGAGCTCTCGTTTCTCCCTTACGACGATGACGGCAGGCTCGAACTCGTCGAGATCGGCTGTGGGGACCGGTGCCGCCGCAAAGGCTCCGCGCCGCCGCTCAACGCCGGGGAACTCGTCGATTTCGCCAGTGCCGCGCACGGGCGGTCGCTTCTCGCCGATGGCTGGTTCCTGGAGTCCGGCGAGGGTGCGCGCAACGAGCGGGCCGAGGCTGAAATCGCCTTCTGCGTCCCGCAGGGCATGGGCGGCGGGCTGCTTCGCCTGACGGTGCGACCGCTCCTGCCCCCGCCGGCGGGCGCACGCCATGTCGTGGGCGTCAGCATCGCGGGCGAGATGCGTGCGATGATCGATCTCGAGGGGCAGGGCGACTGCGAGATCCAACTTCCCGCTGTCCCGCCGGATGAACCTGTCGCGGTCGGCGTGCATTCGATCTTCGTGTCCGCGTCGGAGTCCGACGAGGCGCCCGGCCTCGCCCCGATCGAACTTACTCACGTGTTTCTCGATGCGACGCCGTGCGATCCGCCGCCCACGCATCTGCGGGCCGCGCGGACGCGGACGCCGCCTTTCGAGACGGCGATGAAGGCCCTCGGGAAGCAGCTTGCCCTGAGCGAAGAGGAACCGGTCGATCCCGAGCGCCTCGCTCCATTCCGGGAACAACTACTGGAGATGATCGCGGACGGCGACGCGGGGTTTCTTCTGCTCGTCTCGGTGAGCCGGCACGGCCTGTCCCGGCTGGCCGACCTCAACGCGCGTCTCGGGTCCGGGGCGCCGACGCAAAGCGAGACGCGGAGCCTCGCCCGGATCGCCGAGCGCGAAGACGGGAGCGACGTCTGGCGACTGCGCGCCGCGCTGGCCGACATGCTGACGGTGCCGGCCTTCCGGTCGATTCATTTCGCCGATCCGGGCAAACTGCCGGCCCCGCTGTACTGGCGGGCCGAGGCCACGGCGTCGTACATCTGCCAGCCTCCGGTGATCGTCGGCCCGGAAGATCATGCCGACTACGCGGCGTGGTTGCGCGGCCTCTATGCGGCCCTCGACGACTGCATTGCGCGGGAGCCGGAGACAAGCGCGGTGTTCCGGATCTGCGCGGATGTCCTTTCGCGGCTCCGCGCGGTGCGGGTCATATTCGGCGACGGTTGCCTGACGCCGCTCCTCCGGGGCCGGAGCCGCGCGATCGAGCGGCTCCTCGCGCGGCAGGGCGGACGCCTTCCGTGGTCGCCGCCGGAGCGGACCGAGGCGGCCAGGATCCGGGTCGGGGTGCTGGTGCGCGACGTGCTGCCCAATCCCGAGGGATGGGCGCTGCTTGGCATGTGGGCGGGTCTCGACCACGACACCTTCGAGCCGATCCTGATCCGCATGACGTCGAGCGCGGGAAGCCTCGAAACGGGGGGCCGCTTCGCGCGGGAGCTCGATCTCGGCGGGCTCCCCGTGGAGGCGGCCGTGGCGGAGATCCGGGACCTCGACCTCAATGTCTTCGTCACCGGCTGCTATGCCTTCGACTACGAACGCGTGTCTTCCATTCTCGCGCACAGGCTCGCGCGGGTTCAGGTCTGGCACGGCGCCGTCTGTCCCTCGACGGGCGCGTTCCGCAGCTTCGATATCGCGCTCACCAACCGCGAGACCGAGCCGGTCGACGCTCAGGCGCACTACACCGAGACCGTCGCCTGGATCGACGGGCCGGCGCAGTGCGCCTACGATTTCACGGGCGTGCGGCCGGACGGGCGGGCGCACATGCGGGCCGAACTCGGTGTCCCGGGCGATGCCGTTCTTCTGGTGAGCGGCGCCATGGCGCACAAGATCACCGATCCGCTGCTCGACGCGTGGGCGGAGATCCTGGCCGGAGCGCCGGGGGCGGTTCTCGTCCTCTATCCGTTCGCCGAGAACTGGTCGATGGAGTTCGAGGCGGCGGCGTTTCTCGACCGGGTGTCGCGGGCGCTTCGCCGAAGAGGCGTGGAGGAGAGCCGCGTCGTCGTTCTGCCGACGCAGACCCCCGCACGCGTCAGCGCGCTGGCGGGTGCGGCGGATCTCTATCTCGACAGTTTCCCCTACAGCGGTGCCACGACCGTCTGCGAGGCGCTGGCCCGTGGAACGCCGGTCCTGACGCGCGCGGGCGGGGCGCTCCGGCAACTCACCGGCACCTCCTGGGTCCGGGCGTTCGGCGAGGCGGCCTTCGTCGCGGCGTCGGCGGGCGACTACGTCGCGACGGCGGTGGAACTGGTCAACGACCCGGAGCGGCTGCGCGAGGCGCGGGAGCGGCTCGAGGCGCGCGTGACGCAAGGGGAGCCGCCGCACTGCGCGACGGTTCCGTTCGGCCGGGAATTCGGGGCGGCGCTATCGCGTCTCGCGGGCGCGGAGCCTTCCATGCCCCGGGGCGAGGCACCGGCACGGCGGCCGGTGGCGCAGCGTTCGATCATCAAGTTCGGGATTTTCGCGTCTCACCGGACGGGGTCGATGTTCCTCTGTCACCTGCTGAACCTGACGCCGGGGGTGCTCTGCCACTACGAGCTGTTCCACGACGACATGATTCAGTATCGCGATGGCGACGTCACCGACGCCGACGCTGTAGCCGCACGCAATGCCGAGCCCACCGCTTTTCTCCGCCGGACGATTGAAGAGGCGCGTAGAGAGGGATGGCGCGCGTTCGGGTTCAAGCAGCTTGGCCACATGTCGCATGAAGTTACAGAAGAGATGGTTGGCGACAGGGAGATGCGTTTGATCCGATTGGTTCGATCGAACCTCCTTGCTCAGTATTCGTCCGAGCGCATGGCGCAGAAGACCGACGACTGGATGCGCCGAAAAGGCGCCGAGAGACGTTCTACGAAGATCACTTTCGACGTAGTGGATTTTGAAGACTGGGAGGCGCGACAGAGACTTTTTACCCAGACATGGGCAGAACTCTTGGCGCGGTCAGGGCGCGAGGCGCTGTTTCTAGACTATACGCGATTATTCCACCCCGACACGCGTGCCGAGTTGTCGGCCTACCTGGGCTTCCGCGTGCGGGATCCCGAGGGCGTCGATCTACTCCGCCAGAACGACGACGACATCCTGAGCCGTTTTGACGACCCCGACGCGGTCAGGGCGTACCTGGACGAGCGCGGCCTGTCGCATTGGGCGTGGGGCGGCTAGGGAGCCCATGCCCGCGTCCGCCAGCCGGGACGGGGCCGTGCGGCCCTCAACTCGCCTTGAGCGTTTCCGTGGAGGAGAAGAACATCGCCTGGCTGACCGCCGAGCGCACCTGTTCCTCGGTGTAGGGCTTTGCGATCACGAACGCCGGTTCCGGCCGCGATCCGGTGAGGAGGCGTTCCGGGAAGGCAGTGATGAAGACGATCGGGATGTCTCCGAATTCGGCCAGCAGCTTGTTCACGGCGTCGATGCCGGAGGAATTGTCGGCAAGCTGGATGTCGGCGAGAATGAGGTCGGGGCGCTGTTTCCGGCCGATCCGCAGGGCACCTTCCTCGGTCCGGCCGATGCCCGTCACCTCGTGACCCATCGACGTCACGATCGCCTGGATGTCCATCGCGATGATCGCCTCGTCCTCGATGACGAGGATCTTACCCGCGACGCTGTTTTCCATCTCGCGCCGCGCACGATCGAGAAGAGACCGCACTTCCGGCTCCGGGACGTCCATGATCGTGGAGATCTCCGAGACCGTGAAGCCCTCGACGGTCTTGAGAAGCAGTGTCTCTCTGGTATTCGGCGTGAGGTCGCTCATGTGACCGTGCGCCACCCGCTCAAGCACCTTCTCGGGCGTCTCGAACGGCGCGCCGGCGCTCGTCCAGATGACGTGAAACGCCCGGAACAGCGCGATGCGCGCATCGGACGTCTGCTCCGCGGCCGACCGGTCCGAAACCAGGGCCTCAAGAGTAGCCGCGGCGTAGGCGTCGCCACTGTCCTGTGTCCCGGTCAGCGCCCGCGCATACCGGCGAAGGTAAGGCAGCTGCTGTGCGATCCGACTCGAAAAGCTCTCCGAGCTGTTGTGGTCGTGCATCGATCCTCCGTAGAAATCTAGTTCACCCAGGGAACCCAACGCGGCCCGCGCGCGTTTGGTTCCGACGCTGGGGAAAATTTGCGGAGACGTTGGCCTTGAACATGGCAAAGCGAATGAGTGACAAGAGTCGGATACCTGAAGGGGAGCAAGCCGACAATCAGATCGACGAGAACCTGAAGCGCATCTACGACAACATCGTCGAGGACGAGGTGCCGGAGAGGTTCGCGAAGCTGATCGAGCAATTGCGCGATCAGGAGGAAAACTGATGGCGGCTGAACCTCTTCCCAAAGACGAAAAGCCGCTCGATCCCCGGGACGAGATCGTGACGCATCTAAAACCGATGCGCGCCTTCGCGCTGTCCCTGACGCGCGACATGTCGCGGGCGGACGATCTGGTCCAGGATACCGTCGTGAAGGCGTGGACGAATATCGACAAGTTCGCGCCGGGGACCAACATGCGGGCGTGGCTGTTCACGATCCTGCGCAACACCTTCTATTCCGAACGTCGCAAGGCGCGCCGGGAGGTGTCGGATGTGGATGGCGCGCTGACCGAGCAGATCTCCGAGAAGCCGGCCCATGACGGGCGGCTCGCAATGGCGGATTTCCGACGCGCCTTCGAGCAACTGCCCGACGAACAGCGCGAAGCCCTCATCCTCGTTGGCGCGGAGGGGTTTTCCTACGAATACGCCGCTGACATGTGCGGTTGCGCTGTCGGCACCATCAAGAGCCGGGCAAACCGCGGACGCCGCAGGCTTGCCGAACTGCTGCACCTCAACGTGAACGACGCCATGGAGCTCACGGATCAGGCGACGCTTGCCGTGATTTCCAGGAACCCGAGGGCGGGGTGAGCCGAAGACCGGACAGCAAGACAAGTCTTAAGCCCGAGACACCGTCACCGCGCAAGGCGCGCGGATCCGGCCTTCTGGTTCAGATCGCGGCGTTCCTGACGCTCGCCCTGCTGCCGGTCGGGCTGATCGCGGTGATTCAGACGCAGCGCGCGGTCGAGTCCTCCCGCGAGACGTACATGGGCTTTCTGCGCGCCGAGACGAACAGTGCGGCGACACCCGAGCGCGAGGCGATCGTGAACGCATTCGGAATAGCGCGCGGCCTCGGCGACGCGATCGCCGTATTCGACCCGTCGGTCGCGGACTGCACCGTGCTCATGCGCCGGGCGGTCGCCACGACGCCTTCCGTCGTCTTCGCCGGGTTCACCGAGCCTCCGGGCGTGTCCCGGTGCAACAATCTGGGAGAGACGCAGGACATAACCGCGAACAGGACCGTGCAAGACCTTCTGGACAGTCCGCGGGGCCATGTGGCCTTCACGCCGTCGGGCAGCGCGACCGGGCAGGCCGTGGTTATCGTGAGCGAGCCCGTCTACGGCGCGGACGGAACCTATCTGGGCTTCGTGGCGATCTCGTTTCCGCCGCAGGGTCTTGGCGAGGAGGCAGGCTCGCGGGAGGGCGTGCAACTCGTCACCTTCAACGCCCGGGGCGAGGTTCTCACCGCGAACGTACCGGATGAGGCCATTCCTCGGCTGCTTCCCGAGAATCGGGATCTCGCGTCCCTCGCGGAGTCGGCCCCGTCCTCGTTCGGCGCATTCTCGGCCGCCGGCGCGGCGCGCGACTACACCGTCGTCCCGATCGTCCCGGGCCGCGCATACGCCCTCGGAAGCTGGACCACCGACGAGGCGTTGCTGACCGACAGGCCCTTCGTCATGACCGGCATCGCGTTTCCGATCATCATGTGGATCATCAGCATGGCGGTCGCCCTCATGGCGATCCAGCGCCTGGTGATAGGCCCCGTGCGGGAGCTTGGCTCGCGGATGCGCGCGTTCTCGAGCAGCCGGACACTCGAGGCCGACGGAGCCTTCGCGGCCGCGCCGGCGGAGCTCCGCGGGATCGACGAGACGTTCGAGTCGATGGCGCGGAAGATCATCCGGGACGAGGCCGATCTCGAAAACACGCTCTACGAGCGCGAGGTGCTTCTGAAGGAGGTCCATCACCGGGCGAAGAACAACCTTCAGCTGATGAGCTCCGTCATCAACATGCAGATCAGGAACTCGGGCAGCGACGAGGCGCGCGAGGTGCTTCGGAGCGTCCAGGGGCGGCTGCGCAGCCTCGCGACCGTCCACCGCGCCCTCTACGAAGCGCCGGAGCTGTCGCAGGTCGAGTTCAACGTCCTCCTGCGTGATCTGATTGGCGAACTCACCACGATCGGGGCGGACCGGCCGACCGACGCCGAACCGGAGGTTCGGCTGGAGAGGGTGACGCTCGTGCCTGACCAGGCGGCGCCGCTCGCCATCCTTGCGGTCGAGGCCATCACCAACGCCTTCAAGTACATGAGCGAGGACGCCGAGGGCCGGCGCCGGATCGGTATTTTCCTCGATCGCACGCAGACGGAGGTGGGCGAGGAGGTTCTGCTCGCCATCGAGAACACCGTCGGCTCGACGGCGACGGACGGCGGGGACGGGCTCGGCCGACAGCTGATCACCGCGTTGTCGCTGCAGCTTCCCGGCGAGGCCTCCGAGACAATCGAGAGCGGGCTCCACCGCATCGAGATCCGGTTCCTCAAGCGCGATCTAGAGACCGAGGGCTAGCCGCCGCGCGTTCCCGCCTCACAAGATCGTTGGGAACGCTCCGTCCCGGCGTGTGTTGGACACCCGAACGAAAGCAGGAGATCACTCATGAGCATCGATATTCTGATCATCTTTCTGGCGCTCTTCACGCTGCTCGCGGTGCTCGTTTTCGCGCTTGTCAGCAAACGCCGGACGGAAAAGAGGATGCGGGACGAGAACGCGCCGAAGTCCACGCTGGCCAAGGATGCCCCGGACAAGTGAGCCGCGCCGGTCGCCTGTTGCCGGGCGATCCGAGACGATGAGGGTTCCCACGAACCGGCGCCAGACCCGTTGCGCACGCGCCGGACCGGCGGGTGTCGCGGGGCGGAGCCTGTGACGAGTCTGGCGGCTTTGCCATGGCTCAGCCGTCCTCGAACATCGAATTGAGATCCTTCGTCGCATCCACCCTGGTGACAAGCACGAGGCGGTCGCCTTCGGCGAGCGCGATGTCGTCTTCCGTCATCTGCTCATCGTCGCCGCGAATGTGCGCCATCGGACGGGTGCCTTCCGGCAGGTCGAGGTCGCCGATGCGCTTGTCCGCAAGCGTGTCGGGGACCTTGTGCGTCACGATGCGCAGCGCGTGGTGAAGCGTCTGATCGGTTTCGACCTCGCTGTGCTGCGTCAGCCCCGCCACGATCGCCCGCGCGACGCTTTCGTGCGGCGCGATGCGGTCGTCCAGTTCCAGTTGCTCGACCACCGACAGAAGCTCCGGCCGGACGATCTGCGGGACCACTCTCTCGTAACCGATCGACCGGGCGACGACGGCGGCGAGGATGTTGACATTATCCTCGTTCGTGAGGGCGAGGAGCGCGTCGGAGCCGTCGCCGTAGGCCGATTGCAATGTCGAGGGAAGGGTTCCGTCGCCGGCGATCATGCCGCAGTCGAGGTCGTCGGCGAGTTCGTCGAGCACATCGCGGTTTTCGTCGATCAGCACGACTTCGTGGCCTTCTTCGATCAGTTGCTTGACGGTCGCGACGCCGAAGCGCGAGGCGCCCAGGACGGTGACGTGCATGCGTTATCTCCTCGATATCCAGGTGGAGGGCAGGAACAGGACGATGAAGGCGAAGAACTCTAGCCGCCCCAGCATCATCGCGCCGATCGTGAGCGCCTTCAGCGCGGCGGGAAGGTCGGGCCCGATGACGCCGGTGCTGAGGCCCACGCCCGACAGCGCCGAGACGGCATCGAAAAGCGCCACCAGAGGCTCGTAGCCGCCCGCCATCAGCGCGAGCCAGAACACCAGAGCGGAAATCAGGTAGATGCCGAGCAGGGCGGTCGCCAGGATCAGCTGGTCGACCTCGGCCCGCTTCCCGCCGATCCTGACATGCGTGACGGCGCGATCCGGGAGGCGCAGGCGCAGGAACACGAGCGCGATCATCTTTGCCAGAGTGATCGTCCGCGCCGCCTTGATCCCGCCGGTCGTCGAGCCGACGTCGCCGCCCAGCACCATCGCGAGGATCAGGAGGATCACGGGCGCCCCGGCGGAGAGCACAGGAGCCGCCGAGAAGCCTGCGGTCGTCTGGGCGCTGACGAAGTTCAGGACGCCGGGGACCAGCCGGGCGGGGTCCCAGCCGAGAAGGACGATGTCCGCGGCGGCGAAGATCGCGGCGCCGCCGAAGATGAGAGCGAGCGTGACGGGGACGGTGCCTTCGCGCAGCGCGACGCGCGGGCCGCGCCGCAGCGCCTGCGCGTAGAACAGGAGCGACACCGCGCCGGCGACGCAGAGCGCCATCGTGAAGACCTGGCCGGCGAGGGCGTACTCCGCGAGGCTTGTCGGCCGTGGCGTAAAGCCGCCCGTCGAGACCGCCGCAAGGGCGACGAGCGGACCTTCGAAACCCGGCAGCAGGATCAGGCAGCCCGCGATGCCGATGGCGGTCAGGGCCGAGTAGCCGATGAGGATCACGCGTGCCTGCACGCGGGTGGAGGCGACGTAGCCGAGGTCGCCGACGCTCTGCTGCCCCATGACGCGTGCGGCGCGTCCCGCGCCCATCAGCAGCGCGACGCCGGCGACCGCGACGACGACGCCGCCGCACCATTGCGTCCACGCGCGCAGGAAATGACCGGACCAGGGCCAGTCCTCGGTGCCGCGCGCCACGCTGAGGCCGGTCGTCGTGATGCCGGAGACGCCCTCGAAGAAGCCGTCCAGCGGAGGCATCCCGAGGACGATGAAGCCCGGAAGAATGGCGACCGCGGAGCACAGGAACACCAGCGAGAGGGTGACGACGGCCTCGATGCGCCGAAGGTCCGCGTCGATCTCGATCCGCCGCGCGATCAGACCGAGTGCCGCAAGCAGGGCGGCCGGGGCGGCCAGCGCAACAGACAGGACGATTTCGCCCTCCGCCGCCGCGGCGGCCGCAGGCAGCGCCGGGACGATGGCCAGCACGAAAGACTGCTTGACGAGCGCGCGCGCGACGACGCGGCGCCGCGCCGTGACGGAGGCGGCCGCCTGCCCCCTCTGACCGAGGCCGGTGCTTGTCATCTGGTTCGAAGAGCGGTTTTCACGAGGGATGTCATGCTTTCAGGCGAACGGTCTCCGGACGAACGTCGGTCAACGCCCGGTCGCAGGCGGTTGTTCCTGAAGGGGAACCGTTGGGGCGAGGCGGCGTTTTCTGCCTCATGACAGACGACAACGACAGCACTTCCGGGGAGCACGAGCCGCCGGACACGATCCGGCACGAGGCGGAGGAACAGTCCGTCTCCAAGGCGACGCGGCTTTCGGCGCGGCTCATCTACGAGGTGATCCGGCGCGACGGCGAGGAAGAACTCGAGCGCCCGGTCCTGTCGCTGGTCTGGTCTGCCATCGCCGCGGGGGTTCTCATCAGTTTCTCGGTTCTGGCGGAGGCCGTGCTCCGGCTGCATCTTCCGGATGCGGACTGGGCGTTTGTCGTCGAGAACCTCGGCTATTCGCTCGGGTTCGTGATCGTGATCTTCGGCCGGATGCAGTTGTTCACGGAGAACACGATCACCACCGTGCTTCCGGTCGTCGCGCGGCCGAACGGCACTCTGCTCTGGCGAATGGTCCGGCTCTGGACGGTCGTTCTGTCCGCGAACGTGGCGGGCGCGTTGACGGCGTCGGGCTTTCTCGCCGGGACCAATCTGCTCGCGGCCGACCTCGCGCAGGTGCTCGAGGATCTCTCCTTTCATGCAATGGGGTTCGAGCCGCTGGAGGCGTTCGTCGCCGCCATTCCGGCGGGAGTCATCCTCGCCTCCATCGTGTGGATGATGCCGTCGGCGGAAGGCAACGCCTTCTTCATCGTGGTGTCGTTCACATGGCTGATCGCCGCGGGCGATTTCGCGCATATCGTCGCTGGATCGGTCGAGATGGGCTACCTCCTCTGGACAGGGCACCTGTCCCTGCAGGACGCGGCGGGAAACTTCTTCCTGCCGGTTCTCGCCGGAAACGTGATCGGCGGCACGGCGATCTTCACGCTTCTCGCCTGGGGGCAGGTCAAGCGGGAGGTGGCGCACGAGCCGATCACCGAGACGCGGGACGGAACTTCCTGATCCGGAAGCCGGTTTTCCTGACGTGGACCAGATGCTTCAGAACGCAATCGAGGAAATGACCAGCACCTCCGGCCTGCCGTGGCAGGTCGCGTTTCTGCGCATGATGGGGGCGGTGGTGCTTTGCGGACTGATCGGCTTCGAACGCGAGGTGCGCGACCGTCCGGCGGGGCTGCGCACGCACATGCTCGTCGGGCTCGCCGCCACGCTCTACTGCCTGATCATGCTGGAACTCGTGGCCCGTGGCGACAGCTCATCGGATCGCGTCGCGATGGATCCGATCCGGATCGTCGAGGCGGTCACCAGCGGGGTGGCCTTCCTCGCGGCAGGGATGATCGTGTTCTCGAAGGGCAAGGTGAAGGGCCTCACCACCGGCGCGAGCCTCTGGCTGACGGCAGCGGTGGGCCTCAGCATCGGGTTGGGAATGTGGCTGATGGGGATTCTGACGACCCTTCTCGCCCTGATCGTCATCCGGCTCGTGAAGACGGCCGAACGGCGAACCAAGGCCTGGCTCGGAGGAGACGACGCGCCCGACGACACCGGTCCGGGGCAATAGCCCCGTCCGGCACCGCGCGCCGGCGGTGGATCAGTTGCCGTCGATCTCTACCGGGACCGCATCGAATTGCGTGTCGTCGGGATCGGTCGCGTAGAAGTACCGGATGCCGAGCGTCAGCACCGCGAAGATGACGACCGCGGCGATCGCGATCAGCGCCGGGCGGTGTCTGCGTTTCTGTTTCTCGAGATTTGCGTCGGGGGGGGTCATTCCTTCTCCTGTCCTTTGTTTCGTTCTCAACGCCCGAGGCGCCGTCTGGGTCCGCCGCGCATGTCAGGCGCGGCGCGTGTGCCGTCGACCAAGGTTGCATCCGTGCTCCGCAGGGGCGACAACTCGGCGCGGCGGGTCGTCGCACAGAAACCGAGGGCGCATGTAGGGAATGACAAGGGTGTTCGTGACCGGAACGGCCGGTTTCATCGGCTTCCACCTCGCCCGGCGTCTTCTCGACGAGGGCTTCGATGTGCGCGGCCTCGACGGGATGACGGACTACTACGACGTCGCGCTCAAGCGCCGCCGGCATCAGATCCTGCTGCAGAATGAACGTTTCGGCGCGGTCGAGGCAATGCTCGAGGACGAGCCGGCGGTGTCCCGTGCGATCGACGACTTCGCGCCCGACGTGATCGTTCATCTCGCTGCGCAGGCGGGCGTGCGCTACTCGATAGAGAACCCGCGCGCCTATATCGACGCCAACGTCATCGGCACCTTCAACGTCATGGAGGCGGCGCGGCGCCACGCGGTGCGGCACCTGCTGATGGCCTCGACGTCATCGGTCTATGGGGCGAACACGGACATGCCGTTTGTCGAGACCGACAAGGCGGACACGCAGCTCACCATCTATGCCGCGACGAAGAAGGCCAACGAGAGCATGGCGCATGCCTATGCCCATCTCTGGGATCTGCCGACGACGATGTTCCGTTTCTTCACCGTGTACGGACCCTGGGGACGGCCCGATCTCGCACTGTTCAAGTTCGTCGACGCGATCCTCGATGGCCGGCCCATCGACATCTACAACCACGGCGAGATGCACCGCGACTTCACCTATGTGGAGGATCTTGTCCGCGGCATCCGGCTGCTGATCGACGCCGTGCCGGAGCGGCCCGCATCGCCCGGGGATGTTCCCGCTGGAGACAGCCTGTCGCCGGTCGCGCCGTTCCGCATCGTCAACATCGGCAATTCCGAAAAGGTGCGCCTTCTGGACTTCGTCGACGCGATCGAGGCGGAACTCGGCGTCGAGGCCGTGCGGAACTACATGGACATGCAGCCGGGCGACGTGCCCGCGACCTGGGCGGATGCGGCGCTCCTGCAATCCCTCACCGGGTATCGTCCCGGAACCGATATCCGCGACGGCATCCGCGCGTTCGTCGGCTGGTACAGGGACTACTACCAGAAGTAGAAAGGGCAGGATCGGATCCGCCGGATCGCTCTCGGCCGTGCGATCGCTGCAACACCGAAACGGTCCCGAATCGGCGCGCTCCGCGTCGAGCTTGCCCACGATGCGATTGTCCAGATAAGCAGAACAAAAGAAGATAGATCGAGCAGCATAGTGTCATTCATGGGCGCCATCGGGGTCGGCCGCGAAACGCGCGCCGCGTCTTTGGCAGACGGCAGGCTTGGACGGGCGGCGTCAGGGGATGGTGCTTCGCTGAAGCGCGCCGGGGATGTTGTCTTCGCAGTGACGGCGATGGTGCTTGTGGGCTCGGCGGCGATCATCCTCCTCGTTCTCAACCCGTTCCTGAACCCGGGGCGCCTGTTCTTCCGGCAGATCCGGATGGGGCAGGGCGGACGGCCGTTCATGCTCCTGAAATTCCGGACGATGTCGGCGGATCCGGTCGCTCTCCGGGCGCATGACGCGCCGCTCGAGACCGACCGGATCACACCGCTCGGGGCGATCCTGAGGCGCTACCGGATCGACGAGTTGCCGAATTTCGTCAACGTGCTGCGCGGTGAGATGAGCGTCGTCGGACCGCGGCCGGACGCGTTCGATCATGCCTCCGCCTATGCGAGGTCGGTGCCGCACTACCGGGACCGTCTGCTCCGCAAGCCGGGGATCACCGGGCTGGCGCAGGTCCGGTCGGGCTATGCCGACAGCCCGGGCGCCGTAGCGCGAAAAGTGCGATACGACCGGTTCTACGCGCGGCGCGCGAGTCTCACGCTCGACATCTTCATCCTGAGAAAGACGGTCGGTGTGGTGCTGAGCGGATTCGGCGCGAAATAGCCGATTTCGTCTTTGGCGGGCAGGAGAAACTCCGCGCCACCCTTGAGCGAGAACTCGGCGGCAGCCCTGGCCCTGACGCGCTACCGGAGAGGGTCTCCGATGCCTCGATGCGACGAGGGAATCGGACGCGGGCGAAGCCGGCTACCGCGTCAGCGGCACCAGGGCGGCCCCTTGTCGGGAGGCGGTCCCCTGCCGTTCTGTCCGCCGATCCGCGAGCAGTTGGCCTTTGCGAGAACCTCGTCCGCCGTCAGGACGACGGTTGCGGAGCCCGCAACGAGGGCGGCGTACTTCTTCACGGACTGCAGGGCCTCGCGACGCGTATAGGATGAAGCGTCTTCCAGACGCTCGTCGCCGGCGGAGTCCTCCGCCTTCGGATTATCTGTCATGCTGGCACCTGCCCGAGTGCGTGTTGTTGATTTGCGGACCAGCGTATGTCCTGGAGCGGCACACGTAAAGGCGGAAGACTTTGGCGATAAAGAATTGCATGGGCGAAGACGCCGAAGCAACGGGGGCTCGGTGGCGTCGCTCCCGAAGGTGCTCTGGTTCGATCCCCGCCACTCCGGGATAAGACCCATGCCAGCCGTGGCGCCGGCGCCCGTCATGCCCTAAAACCTAAAACGGAACACACGGTACGGCGCGGCGGTCCTCTCGGTGGGGCTCCGGCAGACGGACTGGCGTGATCGAAATCAGTCCACCCGGAGCTCCGCTGCGTAAGGGTGGGCGAACGCGATACAAGGAATGCCGGCTTTGACAGAGGGTGTTGAGCGCATAGGCCATATCGTGAGGCTTGGCGGCGGCGTCGCCGATATCCGGTTCGAGAACTGGCTGCCGGCGATCTCGAACCGGCTGGTCACTCTGACCGATCCCGAGATCGTCATCGAGGTTGCCGCCCTGCCGAACGAGACCGTCGCGCGAGGGCTCGTCATG
This sequence comes from uncultured Rhodobacterales bacterium, assembly GCA_964587905.1. Taxonomy (GTDB): domain Bacteria; phylum Pseudomonadota; class Alphaproteobacteria; order Rhodobacterales; family Rhodobacteraceae; genus DAINOF01. Next base: position 15,487 of record CAZPOK010000032.1, read on the forward strand.
AATCCCTCGCCGGAATTGCGCATCGGCCTTGCGGTGCGCGATACCGGCGGCCCCATCGAGGTGCCGGTGGGGGAGGAGGTTCTGGGACGGATGTTCAACCTCTTCGGCGATACGATAGACAACGGCCCGTCTCTGGGCGAGGTGCCGCGCCGGCCGATCCTGCGCGCGCCCGTTCCGCTGTCCGACCGGCGGGTCGAGGGCGAGATCTTCGAGACCGGGATCAAGGCGATCGACCTGCTGAGCCCGCTGGAGCGCGGCGGCAAGGCGGGGCTTTTCGGTGGCGCGGGCGTGGGAAAGACCGTGCTCATCACCGAGATGATCCACAACATGGTTGCCGAATACGACGGTCTGAGCCTGTTCTGCGGGATCGGAGAACGATCGCGCGAGGCCGAAGAGCTCTACCGCGAGATGGGCGATGCGGGCGTCCTGGACAACACCGTGATGATGTTCGGCCAGATGAACGAAAGCCCCGGCGTGCGGTTTCGTGTGGGCCATGCCGCGCTGACGATGGCGGAGTATTTCCGTGACGACCTGCGCCGCAACGTGCTGGTTCTGATCGACAACATATTCCGGTTCGTTCAGGCGGGGTCCGAGGTTTCCGGCCTGTTGGGGCGCATCCCCAGCCGGGTAGGGTACCAGCCGACCCTCGGCACCGAACTGGCCGATCTGGAAGAGCGGATCTGTTCGACCGACCGGGGCACGATGACGTCGATCCAGGCCGTTTATGTGCCGGCGGACGATTTCACCGACCCCGCGGCCACGCATACCTTTGCGCATCTCTCCGCCTCGATCGTGTTGTCGCGCAAGAAGGCGTCCGAGGGGCTTTATCCCGCGATCGACCCCTTGCGCTCCTATTCGCGGATGCTGACGCCCGGCACAGTCACCCCGCGCCACTACCGCATCGCGCGCGCGGTGCGCACGACGCTGGCGGAATACGAAGACCTCAAGGACATCATCGCGATGCTGGGCTTCGAGGAACTGTCGGAGCGCGACCGCGCGACGGTCCGCCAGGCCCGCCAACTCGAGCGCTTCCTGACCCAGCCGTTCTTTTCCACCGAGGCGATGACCGGAAACCCCGGCCGCTTCGTCACGCTGGAGGAGACGCTCGAGAGTTGCGAGCGCATCCTCGCGGGGGCTTTCAGGGGCCGGGACGAGAGCGATTTCTACATGATCGGGTCGATCCAAGAGCTCGCCGAGACAGCGGAGGCCACAGATGCGGCTTGAGGTCATCACGCCCATGGCGATCTGCGTGGATCGCGCCGTGCGACGGATCGTGGCCGAAGCGCCCGACGGGCATTTCGGGATGCTTCCGGGCCATGTCGATTTCGTCAGCGAACTCGTGCCGGGTATCCTGCGTTACGAAACCGCGGAGGGCACCGAACGCTTCGTCGCGGTCAATTCCGGCACGCTGGTGAAATCCGGCGACGACGTGCGCGTCGCGGTCCGCGGCGCCGTCGACGGCGACGACCTGATCGCGCTTCGCGCCAAGGTCGAATCCGATTTCCGGCAGCGCGACGAGGACGAGCGCGATGCAAGGGCGGCGCTCGCGCGTCTCGAGGCGGACATCATCCGCCGCTTCAGCCAACTGGGGGCCACGGGATCATGACCGGCGAGCGCGACACCGTCCGCAAGACGGAGAGCGAAACCGAGACAATCACGCGCAAGGCGCGGCGATTGGAAGAGGCCCGCAAGCGCGAGACGACGAGCGCGTGGTACGGGCTTGGAATGTTCGGGCTGGTGGGCTGGGCGGTCGCGGTGCCGGTTCTGGCCGGGATCGCGCTGGGCCTCTGGATCGACCGCCGTTGGCCGGGCGAGGTGTCATGGACCCTGACGCTGCTGATCGTCGGGGCGGCACTTGGCGCACTCAATGCGTGGTACTGGGTTCAACGGGAAGGCCGCGGTGACTGATCCGGACAGACAGAGCGGTGGTAGCATGGAATGAGCGTCTCCATCCTGTCGCTCCTTTCCGCCGCGCTCGTAGGGGCGGGGCTTGGTGCGGCCTATCTGGGCCTGCTATGGCTGGCAGTGGATCGGCTGCCGCGGGAGCGCGGCGGCGTGGCCGTCTTCGTCGGGCTCGCGCTCGCGCGGGCGGCGCTGGCTCTTGGCGCTCTGGCGGCGGCCACCGCACTCGGGGTGCAGGTGGCGGAGATCGGTGCGGCATTGCTGGGCTTCGTGGCCGTGCGCGCCGCCGCCACGCGTCTGGCAGGCCGTGCAAGGGAGGATGAAGCGACGTGGAAATAAGCCCCGACAGCTGGATCCTCTTCGAGTGGCGGGGACTGGAGCTCAACGCCACGATCGGTTTCACCTGGCTGGTGATGGCGCTCCTGGTCCTCGGCTCCTGGGCTGTCACGTCCCGGCTGAGCGAAGGGGAAACCGTGTCGCGCTGGCAGGTGCTGCTGGAGGTGACCGTTTCTGCGATCCGCGACCAGATCGCCGAGGTCGGCGCCGACGATCCCGGCAAATACCTGCCCTTCATCGGCACGCTGTTCCTGTTCATCGCCACGGCGAACGTGCTGGCGGTGGTGCCCGGCTACCAGCCGCCCACAGGCTCGCTGTCCACAACCGCCGCGCTGGCGATCTGCGTGCTGATCGCGGTGCCGCTGTTTTCGATCGGGGAGCAGGGGGTCCGCAAGTACATGCGCACCTACCTGCAGCCCACGCCGCTGATGCTGCCCTTCAACCTTGTGGGCGAAGCCTCGCGCACCATCGCGCTCGCCGTGCGGCTCTACGGCAACGTGATGAGCGGGACGGTGATCGTGGGCATCCTGATCAGCGTGGCCCCGTTCTTCTTTCCCGTCTTGATGCAGGTTCTCGGCCTGCTGACGGGGCTGATCCAGGCCTATATCTTCGCCATCCTCGCGATGGTCTATATCGGATCGGCCAGCCGGACCCGACGCCGGGCCGACAGCCCGACCGCGTCGCAGGACAACACAGAAACAGGAGACTGAGCATGGATTCAGCAACCTTTATTGCCGTGATCTCCATCTTTACCGCCGGACTGACCATCGCCATCGGCTCGATCGGACCGGCGCTGGCCGAGGGGCGTGCCGCGGCGCAGGCGCTACAGGCGATCGCACAGCAGCCGGACGCGTCGAACACGATCACGCGAACGCTGTTCGTCAGCCTCGCGATGATCGAGTCCACGGCAATCTACTGTTTCGTGGTGTCGATGATCCTGATCTTCGCCAACCCCTTCACGAATCTCGTCGCCGAAACCGCCGCTCAAGGCGCAGGAGGATGAGGCCGTGCAGATTGATTGGCTGACGGTCATCGCGCAGATCGTCAACTTTCTCGTCCTGGTCTGGCTTCTGCAGCGGTTTCTCTACCGCCCCATTACCGATGCGATGGCGCGGCGTGAGGAGCGCATCGAATCCCGCCTTGCAGAGGCGCAGGCGACGCGCGAAGCGGCCGAGGCCGAAGCGCGCGGTGTGCGTGAGGAGCAGAAGGCGCTGGAAATGCGCCGGGACGAGATGCTGAGCGAGGCAAGACACGAAGCCGCCGCCCTGCGCGCCCGCCTCGAGGACGAGCTCCGCGAGGAGATCGAAGCGCGGCGCAGGACGTGGCATGCGCATCTGCAGGAAGAGCGGGAGGATTTCACGGCCCAGCTGCGGCAGCGCGCTGGACATCAGGTGATCGACATTGTCAGCCGCGTGCTCCGGGACTACGCGGGGGGCGATATTGCCGCTCAGCTGGCCGGCACCTTTGTCGACCGCCTTGCTTCCCTCGATGCCGCGGAGCGCGACAAGCTCATGCACGCGGCAGAACGCGCGGAGGGGCCCGCGCGCGTGGACAGCGGCCTTGCGCTCAAGCCCGGCGCGCGCGGCCATATCACCCGCGCGATCCACGAGTGCGTGGCCCGCGACATCGATGTCGAGTATCGCGAGGACGAGGACCTCGTCCTGGGGATCCGCCTGACGATCGGCGAGCAGACGGTCGAATGGTCCGCCGCCCGTTTCCTCCACCGTCTCGAAACGACGCTCGACGAGGTGATCGAGGGTAGCGGCAGCCACCGTCCGGGCCGTGCGCCGGCACCGGGCTGAGGGAGCGAGATGACGTTCGATAGCCTGCACCGCGACGTCTTTCTTCCGCTTGAGGACGCGCTTGCGCGGGTCCGCCCCGAGATCGAGAGCGCCGAGGTCGCGCATATCCTCTCCGTTGGAAACGGCGTCGCAGAGGTCGCGGGCTTCACCGACTTGCGCGCCGACGAGCTTCTGATGTTCTCCGGCGGTGTCATGGGGATAGCCTCGAACCTCGGCGAGGAGCGTGCGGGTGTCATCGTTCTGGGCGAGACCGAGCGTCTTCGTCCCGGCGATCCGGTGCGCCGCACCGGTCGTGTCGTCGACGTGCCGGTGGGCACGGGGCTGATCGGCCGGGTCGTGGATGCCCTCGGCCGCCCTCTCGACGGCGGCGGCTCCGTCGACGCGCAACGTCTGCTGCCGGTCGAGCGGCCCGCGCCACCCATCATGCACCGCGCGCCGGTGCAGGTTCCGCTGCAGACCGGGATCAAGGCGATCGATGCCGCCATCCCGATTGGCCGCGGACAGCGCGAGCTGATCCTCGGCGACCGGCAGACCGGCAAGACCGCCATCGCAGTCGATGCGATCCTCAATCAGACGGACAGCGGCGTCCTGTCGGTCTATTGCGCAATCGGTCAACGCGCCTCCGCCGTGGCGCGCGTCATTCAGAGCCTGCGCGAAGGCGGCGCGATGGA
>CAZPOK010000033.1:0-19905 GCA_964587905.1 uncultured Rhodobacterales bacterium
GCGCTCGCCCCCGACGCGGATCAGGCCGCAGGCAGAAACCGGGCGGTACACAGAACGAGCCTGATCAGCGAAACTCAGGGGCTCCCTTCGGGGGGCCCTCTTTCTGTCCGGCCCTCACCTCCCGCGGCGGGGCCGATTCCGGGCGGCGGTCCCCGGTCGTCCGACGCGATCCGCCGCGGTGACACCGCCGCTACCGTTTCCCGGTCCGCGCCAGTCCGCCCCTCGGCCCCGGCATTTCCGCCGCGTCGTGGAGGCGCCGCCATATTCGGCGTCCCGATGCCCCGCTCTTTCCCCATTTGGCGCACGGGCGTTCCGAATTTCACGGGCAAAACCCTCGATGAAGACGAAGCTCAAAAAGTTGGAGACGTGACGAATGGCTGACTGGATTCCCTGGATTGCCCTTTTCGGTCCCTTCGCCATTGCGGGGATCGTTCTGATCGCGGCACGGCTGCAGGTGGGCGGCCGTCCGGCCCGGGGCCGGTCCGCCGCCGACTGTCTCGAGATCCAGCCGCCCGTCCTGCCGGATGCGCCGCGCAGGGCCGAGCGCCGGTTCCGCCTGTCGCTCCCGCGCCTGTCGCGCCGGCCGTCGCACATCGTCGACGACGGCTGGCAGGACACCCTCGAGGAAGCCAGCAAGACCCTCGGTAGCCGCTATCCCTATCTCGGCATGACCTGACACCGGCGGCGATCTCGCCGGTTCGGGCGGGTCCGCACGATTGCCCTTGTCAGCGCGGCCCGCTTGGTATCCGTTCGGGCGCATGAGCGGCGACACCTTCCCCCCGATCTTCGACGGCCATAACGACCTGCTGTTCCAGCTCCACCGCGGCGCGGTCACCCGCGAGGCGGTTGCCCGGGGCGGCGCGACGGGCCACATCGATCTGCCGCGCGCGCGGGCGGGCGGCCTCGCCGGCGGCATGTTCGCGATCTTCGTGCCCGGTCGGCTCGAGGGCGAGAGCTTCATGCGGGCGATGGAGGCCGCGCCCTACGACCTGCCCTTGCCCGAGGCCGTCGGCTGGCCGGACTCGGTCCGCGTCGCCGCCTCGCAGGCGGCCCACCTCTTCGCGCTGGACCGGGCCGGGGCGCTCGCCGTTTGCCGCACCGTGCCCGAGATCGAGGCGGCGATGGGCGCGGGCGTCCTGGCGGCGGTCATGCACATGGAAGGGGCCGAGGCGATCGACGCGGAGTTCCACATGCTCGAGGTGTTCCACGCCGCCGGGCTGCGGTCTCTCGGCCCGGTCTGGTCGCGTCCGACGATCTTCGGCCACGGCGTGCCGATGCGTTTTCCCGGCGACCCCGACACCGGCCCCGGCCTCACCGACTGCGGCCGCGCGCTGGTGCGCGCCTGCAACGACCTCGGCATCCTGATCGACCTGTCGCACCTCAACGAGAAGGGTTTCGACGACGTGGCCCGGATCTCGGACGCGCCGTTGGTGGCGACCCATTCGAACGCCCACGCGCTCTGCCCCTCGACGCGGAACCTCACCGACCGCCAGCTCGCCGTCATCGCCGAGCGCGACGGGCTCGTCGGCCTCAACTTCGCCGCGGTCTTCCTGCGCCAGGACGGGCGGATGAGGACCGACTTCGGGATCGACGTGATGCTCCGGCACCTCGACCACCTGATCGACCGGCTGGGCGAGGACCGGGTCGCGCTCGGCTCGGACTTCGACGGCGCGCTCGTCAGCCGCGAGATCGGGGACGCCGCGGGCCTGCCGGCGCTCCGCGCCGCGATGCGCGCCCACGGCTACGACGCGGCGCTGATGGCCAAGCTCTGCAACGGCAACTGGCTGCGCGTGCTGGGCGCGACGCTCAGACCCTGAAGCCGTCGCCGATCAGCGCCGCCACCGGCGCTTCCCGCGGCAGCCCCAGCCGTTCGGTCAGGTGCGCGCGTCCGCGCGACACCCGGCTCATCACCGTGCCGAGCGGCAGGCGGTATCGGCGCGCGAGGTCGGCATAGCTCGCGCCCTCGACGGCCAGCCCCCGCAAAAGGATCGCCTGCTCGCGGGGCAACTCGCGGATCGCGCGAAGCACGTCCTCCGCCGCGAGCCGCCCCTCGGCGTCCGACGCGACCCACGGCGTGTCCGCCTCGCTGAGCGCATGCGGCCGGACCGCGGGCCGGCAGGCGAGGTTTCTCAGCGTCGCGAAGAGGTAGGGCCGGAGCGCGCGCACCTCGCCGCCCTCGGCCAGCCGCGACCAGACCCGCAGGATGGTCTCCTGCACGAGGTCTTCCGCCTCGTCGCGGCTGCGCGTGAGCCGCCGCGCCACGCCCGTCAGTTGGGGCAGGATCGCTGCCAGTTCCGTATCCCGTCGCGGCATGGCGGTCTCCTTCCTCCCGCCACCGGAGACCGAAAGCCGGCCCCGCGCAATCCCGGGGATTTCCGCCGAGCGGCTTTCCCCGGCGACCTCCGGCAGGAACCCGCGCGCCGGCGGAGCCCGGATCGGCAGTCCCGCGCCGGGCGGGGCGGCGCGCCGCGCGTTCGGGAATATTCCGGCGCACTCCGCGTCTTCCCCTACGAGAGCCCGACGCTCTCGCCCGCCTGGCCACCGGGCGGGACAAACCAGAGAGGGAGTTCCCCAGATGAAACGTCACCCGATCCTCGCCGCCGCCTGCCTCGGAACCGCGGTCCTCGCCACCTCGGTCGCGGCGCAGGAGATGGATGCCGACGGCGACGGCATGTACTCGATGGACGAGATGATGGCGGCCTTCCCCGCGCTGACGGAAGAGACCTTCACGACCGCCGACACGAACGGCGACGGCATGATCGACGCGGAGGAACTGGCGGGGGCCCAGGCCGACGGGCTGGTTCCGATGCAGGAAGGCTGAACGCGACGGGATCCTCGCCGGGCTGCCGGCGGGGATCCGCTACTCGACGCCGCGCGACAGAGCCGCGACGCCGGTCCGCGCCATCTCGACGAGCCCCAGCGGGCGCATGAGGTTGGCGAAGGCATCGACCTTGTCGGGCGTCCCGGTCATCTCGAAGATGAAGGAGCCGAGCGTGGAGTCGACCACGTTCGCGCGGAAGATGTCGGCGAGGCGCAGCGCCTCGACCCGCTTCTCGCCGGTGCCTGCGACCTTGAAGAGCGCGAGCTCGCGCTCGACCGCCGGGCCCTCCATGGTGAGGTCGTGCACTTCGTGGACCGGCACGATGCGGCCGAGCTGCGCCTCGATCTGGTCGATGACCGACGGCGTTCCCGTCGTCACGATGGTGATCCGCGAGCGGTGGCCTTCGTGATCCACCTCGGCGACGGTGAGGCTTTCGATGTTGTAGCCGCGCCCGGAAAACAGCCCGATGACCCGCGCGAGCACGCCGGCCTCGTTGTCGACGATCATCGCCAGCGTGTGCCGCTCGATCGGCTCGGCGTTCGGGTCGCGGAGATCGTAGGCGGAATGCTTCGACGATCCCTTCTTGATCTGGAGTGCTGACATCTTTTCCTCGCTGGCGGTCGTGCGGCCCCTGATAACGCGTGGCGCGTGCCGGGAAAAGCCGCGATTATCCGTCGACGAATCCCAGTGCGAGCTGCCCGGCCAGCGCCCCTATGCAGACCGCGACCCCGATCCACGGCACGGCCGGCCAGATATCGGGCGCCTCCTCGGGCTGGCCGCGCCGCTTGAACACGATGAGCGAGGCGTTGACGCCGACGAAGACCAGAAGGATCGCGTAGCTGGTGCCCGTCGCGAGTTGCTTCAGCGGCACGAAGAGCGCGAGCGCCAGAACGGCGGCGCCGACCGCGGCGGTGGCGAAAAGCGGCGTGTTGGTGGTTGCGCTGATCCGGCCGAAGACGCCGGGCGCGCCGCGCCTGTCGCGGCCGATGTCGTAGAGCAGCCTCGCCGAGGCGATGACCTGCGTGAGCGCGCTGTTGACGATGACGGCGAGGCTCGCGATGGCGATGGGCATCGCCGGCCAGCCCTCGCGTTCGGCCGCGCGGACGAGCGGCGCCTCCGCCTCGGTCAGTTCGTCGAGACCGCCAGCGCCCACCAGCGCCGCCGACACCGCGATGTAGAAGACGAACACGACGGCGAGCGAGAGGATCATGGCCTTCGGCAGAACCCGCCGCACGTCGCGCACCTCCTCGGCGGTCTGCGCCATATCGCCGAAGCCGATGAAGGAGTAGATCGCGAGGAACGCGCCGCCGAGGAGGGCGGCGAAGATCGATCCGTCCATGTTCTGCGGCGCCGCGATGACGGCCTGTGGCGCCTCGAGCAGCCCGTCGCGGAGCGCCCAGAGCACGACCAGAAGCGTGACGGCACCGATGAGCGTCGTCGCGGTCATGAGCCAGGCGCTTTCCTTCATGCCCGCCGCGGCCACGCCGGCGACGGCGAGCGCGACCAGTGTAGTCGCGACCCAGTGCGTCACGTCGACGAAGCTCGACAGGTAATCGACGAAGCCCGTGGTGATCGTCGCGGCCGAGACGACGTTGGCGATCATGAGCGCCCAGCCCGCGGCCGAGCCGAGCCAGCGCGTGCCGAAGGCGCGCTCGACGTAGTCCACGGGCCCGCCGGCCGTGGGCACCCGCGCCGCCATCTCGGCATAGCTGAGCGCCGTCGTCACCGCGACTAAGGCGGCAAGCAGATAGGCGAGGGGGGCCAGCCCGCCGGCCTCGCCCAGAACCTCACCGATGACGACGAAGATCCCCGCGCCGAGGATCGTGCCGGTTCCGTAGAAGGTGAGCTGGACGAGCCCGACGTCGCGCGTCAGGCCGGTTCTTGTCGTCTCGTCGGCCATTGCATTGAGAATGCGGGACGTCTCTGGAGGTTCCGGAGAGGATGCCGACATCGGCGTGGGCCGAAGCCCTCGGGGGCCGCCCGAATGTCGCCGGGCAGCGTGGTGCGCGCGGGCGGCCCCGGCGACTGAGCCCGGGCGCCGCGCCTCTTCTCAGACCAGGACGCTGCCCTTGGCGTCGATCACGCCCTGCGTCTCGACCTCGCCCAGCAGCATCTCGTTGTGCGGCTTTCCGCTCGGGATCATCGGGAAGCAGTTCTCGTGCTTCTCGACGAGGCAGTCGAAGATCACCGGCCCGTCGTGCTCGATCATCTCCATGATCGCGTCGTCGAGGTCCCTCGGGTCCTTGCAGAGGATGCCTTTGGCGCCGAAGGCCTCCGCGAGCTTGACGAAGTCCGGCAGCGCCTCGGACCACGAATGCGAGTAGCGCTCGCCGTGCAGAAGCTCCTGCCACTGGCGCACCATGCCGAGCCGCTCGTTGTTGAGGATGAACTGCTTGACCGGCAGGCGGTATTGCGCCGCGGTGCCCAGTTCCTGCATGTTCATCAGCCACGATGCCTCGCCCGCGACGTTGATGACGAGCGCGTCGGGATGCGCCACCTGCACCCCGATCGAGGCCGGGAAACCGTAGCCCATCGTGCCGAGTCCGCCGGAGGTCATCCACTGGTTCGGCGCCTCGAAGCCAAGGTACTGCGCGGCCCACATCTGGTGCTGGCCGACTTCGGTGCAGATGAAGCGGTCGCGGCGGTGCTTCGTCAGTTCCTCGAGCCGTTTCACGGCGTGCTGCGGCCTGATCGTCGGCGCGTCCGACGCCTGCGTGTAGGCGAGGCAGTCGATCTTCCGCCACTCCCCGATCTGCGCCCACCATTTCCCCAGCGCGGCGGCGTTCGTCTTCCGCCCGCGCGACTTCCAGACCTTCAGCAGATCCTCGAGCACATGCCCCACGTCGCCGATGATCGGCACGTCGACGCGGATCACCTTGTTGATCGACGAGGGGTCGATGTCGATATGGGCCTTCCGGCTGTCCGGCGAGAAGTCCGGGATGCGCCCGGTGATCCGGTCGTCGAACCGCGCGCCGACGTTGATCATCAGATCGCAGCCGTGCATCGCGAGATTGGCCTCGTAGAGCCCGTGCATGCCCAGCATGCCGAGCCAGTTGCCGCCCGAGGCGGGATAGGCGCCGAGGCCCATGAGGGTCGAGGTGACAGGGAAGCCGGTGGCGTCGACCAGTTCGCGCAGCAGCTGGCTTGCCGCGGGCCCCGAGTTGATGACGCCGCCGCCGGTGTAGAAGACCGGCCGCTCGGCCTGCTCGATCATTTCGACGAGGCGCGTGATCGCGTCGAGATCGCCCTTCATCTTCGGCTGGTAGTGCGACACCCGCGCTTTCGAGGGCTGCGTGTAGTCGGCAGTGGCGAACTGGACGTCCTTGGGGATGTCGACGAGCACCGGTCCGGGCCGGCCCTTCGTCGCGACATGGAACGCCTGGTGGATGACGTCGGACAGCGCGGCCGGTTCCTTCACCAGCCAGTTGTGCTTGGTGCAGGGGCGGGTGATGCCCACCGTGTCGGCCTCCTGGAAGGCGTCTGTCCCGATCATGAAGGTGGGGACCTGACCGGTCAGCACGACGAGCGGGATGGAATCCATCAGCGCATCGGTCAGACCGGTGACGGCGTTGGTCGCACCCGGTCCCGACGTCACCAGCACCACGCCCGGCTTGCCGGTCGACCGCGCGTAGCCCTCGGCGGCGTGCACCGCGCCCTGTTCGTGGCGGACGAGGATGTGGCGGATCTCGTTCTGCTGGAAGATCTCGTCGTAGATCGGCAGCACGGCGCCGCCCGGATAGCCGAACACCACCTCGACGCCCTGATCCTTCAGGGCCTGGACCACCATCTTGGCGCCTGTCATCGCCTTCGTCATTTCGCTCTCCGCCGTTCGCGCATAAAAAAGCCCCCGGGGTTCAATCGGGGGCGCATGGGGGACCTGAAGGGTTCCGTTACCGGCCCATGCGCCTGTGTCCTACAAGAATTACGATGCGTGTCATCGCCCAGGGCTCCTTCTTCGTGCGCGGGAGATTAGGGGGGACCCGTGGGGGCGTCAACCGCGAAGCGTCTGAATTTTGTGTCGCCAGAGAGATTTCCCGCGAATTTTTCTTGCGTCACGTGACGCTCTGCCGCAACGCGTTTCCCTCACGTCACGCTCAGAGCCACCATGTAGAGGGCGTAGAGGGCGAGAAAACCCGCCCCGCCCAGCCGTCCCAGACCGCGCGCCCATGCGATCGTCGCGACGAGCAGGACCGACGCGCCGATCATCACCGGCACGTCGACGAGAAGGAAGCGGCTCTCGACCGGGATCGGGGCGATCAGGGCGGTGATCCCGAGGATCGCGAGGATGTTGAAGATGTTCGAGCCCACCACGTTGCCGAGCGCGATGTCGCGCTGGCCGCGGAAGGCGGCGATGACGCTTGTCGCAAGCTCGGGCAGGGAGGTTCCGATGGCGACGATGGTGAGGCCGATCACCGCTTCCGACACGCCGAACGCGCGGGCGATTTCGGTCGCGCTGTCGATCAGGAGGCGCGCGCCCACCAGCAGCACGACGAGCCCGCCCAGCAGCGTCAGCCCGGAGCGCCAGAGCGGTGCGGTCGCGATGTCGGGCTCGTCCTCGCTGCCGGCCTGCCTCAGGCAGACGGCGATGTAGGCCGCGATGCCGAGCACGAGCGCGATGCCCTCCCAGCGCCCGACCATGCCGCTCCAGAACGCCGGGATCGTCGCCAGCGCCGCGGCCATCATCCAGCCGAGGTCGCGGCGGAGCCGGGAGAGGCTCGCGGCGAACGGTCCGATCACCGCCGAGACGCCGAGGATCAGCAGGATGTTGGCGATGTTGGAGCCCACGACGTTGCCGATGGCGATACCGCTCGCTCCGGCGAGCGCGGCCTGAACCGAGACGAGCAACTCGGGCGTCGAGGTCCCGAAACCCACGACGATCAGCCCGATGATCAGGGGCGGGATGCGCAGGCGCAGCGCCGCGGCGCTCGCCCCCTGCACAAGCCAGTTGCCACCGAAGAAGAGCCCGGCGAGGCCGAGGGCGAAAAATACCGCTGTCATGTCAAACCCGGGAAAGAGGTCTCCCTCAGATGGGAGATCCCGGTGCGGCGTCAAGGCCCGGGTGCGGCGCGCGGCGCGCAAGGCGGCGATGGGCGGGGTTTTGTTCCCGACACGGAAACCGCGGAAAAAATCGGCGCGTCCGGGGAAGAAACACGGTTCCCTCATTGGTGGCCTCTGTGTAAGTTCCCGCCACTGTGAACAAACCACCGGCAAAAAGCCGGGCCTCAACAGGGGAGGATACACCTCAGATGGATCGTCGTTCATTTCTTAGAACGTCCGCCTTCGGCGGATCGGCCGCCGCGGCGGCCACCCTCGCAACACCTGCGATCAGCCAGGGCCGCGAGGTTCTCACCATGGTCACCACCTGGCCGCGCGGCCTCGCCGGCGTGTGGGACTCGGTCGAGCGCGTCGTCAACAACGTGGCGGAGCTCACCGATGGCCAGCTCACCATCGACGCCAAGGCGGCCGGTGAACTCGTCGGCGCCTTCGAAAGCTTCGATGCCGCCGCCTCGGGGCAGGCCGACGCCTATCACGGCGCGGACTACTACTGGGTCGGCCAGTCGCCGGCCTGGGCGTTCTTCACCGCCGTGCCGTTCGGCATGACCGTGCCCGAAATCATGACGTGGTACTACGGTGGCGACGGCATGGCGCTGCACCAAGAACTGGGCGAGATCTTCGGCGTGCGCGCCTTCATCGCCGGCCAGACCGGCGCGCAGGGCGGCGGCTGGTTCCGCAGCCCGATCGAATCCGCGGGCGACCTGCAGGGCCTCAAGTTCCGGATGCCCGGCCTCGGCGGCCAAGCGCTCTCGACGCTCGGCGTCTCGGTCCAGAACATCCCCGGCGGCGAGATCTACCAGGCGCTGTCGACCGGCGCGCTCGACGGCACCGAGTGGATCGGCCCCTGGTCGGACGAAAAGCTCGGCCTCCAGGAGATCGCCAAGAACTACTACCCCGCCGGGTTCCACGAGCCTGGCGCGGCGCTGTCGGTGGGCTTCAATCTGGAGCGCTTCAACAGCCTGTCGCCCGCGCACCAGAAGGCGCTCGAACTGGCCTGCGCCGATGCGCACCAGCACAACTACGCGCTCTTCGTTGCCAACAACGGCCCCGCGCTTCAGCGTCTGCTGCAGGCCGGCGTGACCACGCGCGAGTTCCCCGACGACGTCTGGGAGGCCTTCGGGCGCGGCTCGGTCGAGGTGCTCGGCGGCTATCGCGGCGATCCGCTCTACGACCGGATCTACGACTCCGCGATGGCGTCGCTGCGCAACACGTCGGGCTGGTTGTCGCTCGCCGACTCTCCCTACGTCCGCCAGCGCGACCGGGTGCTCGCGGCTCTCTGAGCGGGCCGGCACGGCACCGGGCGGCGCGCTGCGGCGCGCTGCCCGATCCATGACGACGGGGGAGAGCGTGGACGCGATCGTCTGGTTTCTGCAAGGGGTGTGGTCGGGCATCGCGGGCCCGCTCTACGTGCTGTTCAACATCGGCACGGTGCTCGACTTCAGCGATCGCGAGAACGTGATGCGCGTCATCTACTACGGCGCGTCGAAAGAGCTGTTCTTCTTCTTCTTCAACACGTTCGTCACCGTCTTCATCATCGGCATCTTCTCGCACGCCTTCCTGTGGCGTGTCGTCATCGGACTCGAAACCTTCGCGAACGTCATCGGCCGGACCGCCGCCTGGGCGGGGCTTCTCATGGTCCTGCAGCAGATCATCGTGATCTTCCTGCAATCGGTCTTCCGCGTGTCCGAGATCTCGATCGGCCCCTTCGGCGTGGACTTCACCCAGACCCTCGGCTGGTGGGGCGACGGGCTCAAGCTCTACAACGCCATCATCGTGTGCATGTGCTGCGCCTGGACCTTCGTGCAGGGCGGCCACGTCCGGGTGGACCTGTTCTACGCCGGCTCGCGGCATCGCACCAAGCGGATCGTCGACATGTTCGGCTCGGTGTTCTTCATGATGCCGGCGATGATCCTGACGTGGTTCTACGCCTGGTTCTTCCTCTGGCGGCATCTGAGCACGCCGCCCGTGAACGCCTCCGACAGTCTTGACCTGACGCTGCGCAAGGCGATGGCCTTCCGCTGGAACGTCGAGACCACGGGCTTCAGCCCCTCGGGCTTCAACGCCTACTTCCTGTTCAAGGTGCTGATCCTCGTCTTCGCCTTCATGGTCCTGGTGCAGGCCTGCGCCTTCTTCTACCGCTCCTGGCTCGAATATCGCGAAGGGCCGGACAGCGCGGGCAAGTATCTCGACCGGGACATCATCGAGCCGGGCGAGGTCGAAATGGCCGCGCCCGAGCATCTCGTTCACGGAGACCGCTGAGACATGCTGTTCGGACTGGACGGGATCGAGATCGGTCTCCTCGTCGTTTTCCTCTGTCTCTTCGGGGGCATCATGACCGGCTTCCCGGTCGCCTTCGCGATCGGCGGGGCGGGGGTGATCTCCTTCGCGATCATCGCCGCGCTCGACAGTGCGGGTCTCCTGATCCACCAGGCCATCGACACCGCGTCGGCGGAGTACTCGGCGCTGCTCGCCGAGGGGGTGGCGCGCGACGCGGTCTCGGTCTTCCGGTATCCCGAGTTGCCGCGCATCGAGACGCCGCTCTTTCCTGGCGGCTGGGAACAGGCGCTGAACCGCAATCTCTCGTTCATCGTCAACAGGATGAACGAACGGGTGATCGCGGGCCAGTCGATCGAGACGCTTCTCGCCGTCCTGATGTTCGTGATGATGGGGATCACGCTGGAGCGCTCGCGGATCGCCGAGGACCTGCTCACCACGATGGCGCGGGTCTTCGGACCGCTTCCGGGCGGGCTGGCGGTGTCGATCGTGGTAGTCGGCGCGTTCCTCGCCGCTTCGACCGGGATCGTCGGCGCGACCGTCGTGACGATGGGGCTTCTGGCCCTGCCGACGATGCTCCGCAACGGTTATTCGCCGGAACTGTCCACGGGCGTCATCGCGGCCTCGGGCACGCTGGGCCAGATCATCCCGCCGTCCATCGTGATCGTGCTGCTCGGCACGCTCGCCGGCGACATCTACTCGACCGCGCAGGAAAACCGGGCCCAGCTCGTCGGCTGCAGCGACGCGCTGACCTACCTCGGCCGCCCGGCGGTCGTTTCCGTGGGCACGCTGTTCCAGGCCGCGCTGTTGCCGGGCATTCTGCTTGCCGGGCTCTATGCCGCCTACGCGTTCGGATTCGCGCTGTTCAACCCGTCGAAGGCACCGCCGGTGCTGAACGACGACGAGGTCGCCGGCGAGGTGACGACGCGGAACGAGGCGCTGGCGTGGTACCTCCTCGTGCCCGGCGCGATCCTGATCGCCATCGCGCTCGGCGGCAACGCCGGGCTCATCGGCAGCCAGAACCTTGCCGTCTCCGGTGTGCTCCAGTCCACCTCCGCGCCCGAACTTCGCACGAACGTCTCCGACAGCTGCCGCGAGGCGATGATCGAACTCCACGGCCAGGAGAAATGGGACCGGGCGGCCGCGCAGGCCGCCGCGAACGAGGCGGGGGGCGAGGCCACCGAGGCGCGCCAGCTCACCTCCGAGGAACTCGTGGAAGCCCGCGCGGACCGGCTCGCCAGCATCGCGCCGATCGGATCGGGCGTCGTCACGGTCTTCACCCTTCTCGCGCTGACGCTCGCACTGGGGCGCGGCATCGCGCCCTCCGCGAACCCGGTGCCGCTTGTCCTCGGGGCGGCGGGCGTCGCGCTCGCGTTTCTCGTCGACGCCGCGCTGATCTCGCCGCTGACGGGGCCGGGGGCGACGTTCCTGCTTCTCGCGGTGCCCTTCGGCCTGGCGATCTACGGGACGCGGCACGCGGCTGCGCGGCTCGCGCAGAACGACCTGATCCGCGTGATCTTTCCGCCGCTCATCCTGATCGTCGCCGTGCTCGGCTCGATCCTCGGCGGGATCACCAACCCGACGCCCGCGGCCGCGCTCGGCGCCGGCGGCGCGATCATGCTCGCCGCGTACCGCAGGCTGAGGGACGAGGAGCGCAAGGGCCGCCTGATCATCTGGGCGAGTTTCGGCATCGTCATCATGATCGTCCTCGGCGTGAACTTCGACCTGCGCACCGCGCGCGACGAGATCGGGCTGGCCGACTGGATCGCCATCATCGCCGCGAACGGCGCCTATCACCTCGCGGTGATCGGTCTGCTCTACGCCTGCTGGGTTCTGCTCCGGTCCGGCGTGCTCGCGCCCGTGGTCCGCGAGACGGCGAAGGTGACCTCGATGGTCTTCACCATCCTGATCGGCTCGCAGCTTCTGAACCTCGTGGTGATTTCCTTCGGCGGCGAGCACTACATCCAGCAGTTCCTGCGCAGCTTCGACAACGAGATCGTCGTCTTCCTTCTCGTGATGCTCGTGCTCTTCATCCTGGGGTTCGTGCTCGATTTCCTGGAGATCATCTATATCGTGGTGCCGATCGTGGGGCCTGTGATCTACGGCGGCACGCTCGACCCAAAGTGGGTCACGATCATGATCGCGGTGAACCTGCAGACGAGCTTCCTGACGCCGCCCTTCGGCTTCGCGCTGTTCTATCTCAGAGGCGTCGCGCCGCCCACGGTCACGACCAGGCACATCTACCGGGGGATCGTGCCCTTCGTGATCATCCAGGTGGTCGGCCTCGCGATCCTGTGGTTCTTCCCCGAGATCGTGACGATCGTGCCGAACCTTCTGGGATGAAGACCTTCGGCGGCCCGGCTGTAAACCTAAGCGCGTCCAGATCGGCGACGGGCGCCGCTGCCGTCTGCGTCAGAAGGCCGCCGTTCGGGCCTCATGGCGATGCCGGCCTCAGGCCCGCGTCGGACGGGTGTCGGGCAGGCTGATCTGCGCCACCTGTTCGGCGATCGGATCGGTCGAGAGCGGATGGGTGTCGGAGGAGTAGGCGTCCGGGTTGCCGATGTCCCGCCACTGCCCGCCGAAATAGACCTCGAGCGCGGGGAACTTGGCCTTGTAGCCCATCTTCTGGCTGCCCGGCACCCAGTAGCCGAGGTAGACATAGGGCAGGCCCGCCTCCCGCGCGATCTCCACGTGGTCGAGAATCACGTAGGTTCCGAGGCTGTCCTGCGCGAGCGCGGGATCGTAGAACGAATAGACCATCGACAGCCCGTCATCGAGCACGTCGGTCAGGCAGACCGCCGCGAGCGACCGGTCTTCGCCCGTCGCGTCGGTGTATTCCACCACCCGGCTCCGGATCGGGGTCTCCTCCACCATGGCGGCGAATTCGAAGATGTCCATGTCGGCCATCCCGCCGTCGGCGTGGCGGCTGTCGAGATAGGCGCGGAACAGCGCGTACTGTTCCTCCGTCGCCCAGGGCGACGTCGCCTCGCGCGTCAGCCGGCCATTCTTGCGTAGTGTCCGCTTCTGGCTTTTCGTGGGGCTGAAGTCGGCGACCCGGATCCGCGCGGAAAGACAGGCCGAGCACTCCGCGCAGGACGGCCGGTAGAGCACGTTCTGCGACCGGCGGAAGCCCTGCTTGGACAACGCGTCATTGAGCTTTACCGCATATTCGCCCTGCAGCGCGGTGAACAGTTTCCGCTCCATCCGTCCCTCGAGATAGGGACAGGGCTGGGGTGCCGTCACGTAGAATTGCGGCGCTATTGGAAGGGTGTGGCGCATGTCGTCTTCGGTGGTGTCTCATGGGGACGTTACCAACGTCCTTCTGTCCCGCCAACCCCCCGAAAACGGCGGATCACACCCGGGCCGTGCGATTGATCGCGGCGCTGCCGAGCACGTGGTCGGTGAGGCCTTGCCGGCGGTCGGAAATCAGCATCAGGACGATCGAGACCAGCTGCAGCGGAAAGACCGAAACCGATACCGTATAGCCCAGCGTGTGCAGGAAGGCCGCGCCCGAATCGAAGCGTTCGCCCTGGGCGGTGCGGAACTCGATCGAGGCGAGGCGCATCCCCGGCGTCGCCGACCGCGACGAGATGGTGAACCAGCGGTAGAGGAAGCCGATCACCAGAAACAGCAGCGGCAGGAAAAAGAGCCCGCTGAACAGCGTGAAGGGCACGGCGAGCGCCGTCAGGATGCCGATCAGCAGCGCGTCGACCACCCACGCGATGAAACGCTTGAGCGGGACGTCGGCGTAGAACTCGGGCGCGGTGTCGGGGTCGGGAAGACCCCAGGTCGTATCCATCATGGTCATGAATGTATCACGTGTTTCTCTGTTGCGAAAACGGTCCCCCACGAGGGGGACCGATGACGATGGGGCAGGAGATCAGGCGTCGACGGGCTCGTCGCTCTTTTCGTCACGCGCCTTGCGGTCGCGGTCCTGCATGAACTGGTCGAACTCCGCCTTGTCCTTGGCTTCGCGGAGGCGCTGGAGGAAGGCCTCGAAGGCGTCCTGCTCCTCCTCGAGCCGGCGCAGCGTTTCCGACTTGTAGGCGTCGAAGGCGGTGTTGCCGGAGGACGTGAAGGCGTGGCGGGAGTGATGGGCGCGCGTGGCGCAACTGCCGTTGAACATGCGTTTGCTCCAGATCATGTAGGCGAGAAGAGCCAGGCCGATCGGCCAGAAGAGAATGAAGCCGAGGACCATGAGCGCGATCCAGGCGCCCTTGCCCTTGTCGTCGAGCCAAGCCTCGCTCCGCTGGAACCAGTTCGGCCGCTGGGGCATCGTTGCGGTTGCAGGGGTCATCGTGGTCGTCTCCGTGCGTTGTGATGTGGTAATGTGAATGCCTTTCACATCCCCGATATGAGGTCCGCGGCAGAGGTTCGCAAGACTTTAAGTGAATCTTTTTTACATTTCTCCGGAAAGCGACGTGAACTCAGCCACTTGCGCGCCGGAAATCCGGAGAAGATCGCGCGGTGCCGCGGGAAACACGTGCCGCGGCGTGCCGGCCGCGGCCCAGATCACGTCGAAGTCGAGGAGCCGCGGGTCGAACCACGCGCGGATCGGCGCGAGGTGCCCGACAGGCGCCACCCCGCCGATGGCGAAGCCGGTCTGCGCCCGGATGAGATCCGCATCCGCCTTCCCGAGCGGCCCTCCGGCCACGGCAGAGGCGCGCGCCGCGTCCACCCGGTTCCCGCCGGCCGTCAGGAACAGGACCGCCTCGCCGCGTCTCTCGCCCCGGAAGATGATCGACTTCGCGATCTGGTCGAGCGTACAGCCCACCGCGTCCGCCGCCATCTGCGCGGTCCGCGTCTCCGACGGCATCTCGCGGATCTCCACGCCGATCCCCGCAGCCTCCAGCGCCGACTTCACCCGGGTCACACTCCTGCTCATGGCGCATATCCTGAGACGGCGGCGAATCCGATGCAAGCCGGTTGACCGCGCCCGCGCCCCGGGCTTCTGTCGGCGCATGAGTTTCGCGTCCCGCATCACCCGCGCACCGCGCCCCTACGAGCCAGACCGGGGAGACGAGGCGTGCGCGGCGCTGCCCGGCCTGCCGGGAGAGCTGGCCGAGCTGATCCGGGGAACGGCTGGATGCAGCCCGCACCTGCGCGGCCTGATGGAGCGGGAGGCGGCGTGGTGCGAGGACGCGCTTTCCGGCGAGCCGGAGGCGGCGCGCGACGCAATTCTGGCCGACGTCCGCGCGCTTGCGCAGGGCGACGTCGCGCCGGGGCTCCGCGCGGCCAAGCGCCGCGCCGCGCTTCTCGCCGGGCTCGCCGATCTGGGCGGGATCTGGCGCCTCGACCAGGTCACGGACGCGCTGACCCGGTTTGCCGACGCCGCCGTGGAGCGGGCGATCCGGGCCGAACTCGAGCCGCTCGTCGCGCGGGACAGACTGCCCGGCATGACCGAGGACGACCTCGCCACCGGCTGCGGCATGGTCGCCATCGCGATGGGCAAGATGGGCGCCTTCGAACTCAACTATTCCTCCGACATCGACCTCATCTGCCTGTTCGACGACGCGCGCTTCTCCGACGACGATTACCTCGAGGCCCGCGCCGCCTTCATCAAGGCGACCCGCCGGATGGCCGCGACACTGTCCGACATCACCGCGGACGGCTTCGTCTTCCGAACCGATCTGCGGCTGCGCCCCGACCCGTCGGTGACGCCCGTCTGCCTGTCGATGGAGGCGGCCGAACGCTACTACGAAAGCCTCGGCCGGACCTGGGAGCGGGCGGCCTACATCAAGGCGCGCGCCTGCGCGGGGGACATAGAGGCGGGGGACCGGTTTCTCGACCACCTCACGCCCTTCGTCTGGCGCAAGCATCTCGACTACGCCGCCATCGAGGAGGCGCACGACATGCGGCTCCGCATCCGCGAGCACAAAGGGCTCCACGGCAAGGCGCTCGAGGGGCGCGATCTCAAGCTCGCGCCGGGCGGCATCCGGGAGATCGAATTCTTCACCCAGACCCGGCAGATCATCGCCGGTGGCCGCGATCCCGACCTGCGCGCGCGGGGCACCGTCGAAGGGCTGGCGCTGCTGGCGGAGAAGGGCTGGGTCCCCGAGGCCGACGCCCGGACGCTGGCCGCCGACTACCGGGCGCACCGCGAAGTCGAGCACCGGCTCCAGATGATCGCGGACCAGCAGACCCACGCGCTGCCGTCGACCGAGACCGGGTTCGAGCGGCTCGCGGCCTTCATGGACACCGACGTGGCCTCGCTCCGCGCCGACCTCGACGACCGGATCCGGCGGGTCGCGGGCATCGCGGAGGGTTTCTTCGCTCCGGGAAAGTCGAAAAAGGACGCCCCCGAATTGAGCGAGACATCGGCCGAGATCGTCGGGCGCTGGCCGTCTTATCCCGCGCTCCGGTCCGACCGCGCGATGCGGATCTTCACCCGCCTGCGCCCGGAACTCCTGCGCCGCCTCGCGAGGCTCGACCGGCCGGAGGAGGCGCTGGTCCACCTCGACGGGTTCCTCGCCGGATTGCCGGCGGGCGTGCAGCTCTTCGCGCTCTTCGAGGCGAATCCGCATCTCATCGACCTCATCCTCGACATCGCCTCGACGGCGCCGGGACTCGCGAGCTTTCTCGCGCGCAATTCGCAGGTCTTCGACGCGGTGATCGGCGGGGACTTCTTCAGCGCCTGGCCGGGACGCACGGCGCTCGTGGCGGATCTCGAGACGCGCCTGGCGGATATCGACGACTACGAACGCCAGCTCGACGCGGCGCGGCGCTGGCAGAAAGAGTGGCATTTCCGGATCGGCGTGCATCACCTGCGCGGGATCATCGACGGGGCGGAGGCGGCGCAGGAATACGCCGACCTCGCCGGGGCGGTTCTGAACGTGATCTGGGAGGTCGTCATCGCCCATTTCGCCGACAAGCACGGCGAGCCGCCCGGCAACGGGGCGGTCGTGGTCGGGATGGGATCGCTCGGGGCGGAACGGCTGACGGCGACCTCCGATCTCGACCTCATCGTGATCTACGACCCGGCGGACGCCGAGACGTCCGACGGCCGCCGCCCGCTCGCGCCGCGCGCCTATTACGCGCGGCTCACCCAGGCGCTCGTCACCGCGCTGACCGCGCCGATGGCCGAGGGCAGGCTCTACGAGGCCGACATGCGCCTCCGCCCCTCGGGCAAGCAGGGGCCCGTCGCGACCTCGATCACCTCCTTCGAGACCTACCAGCGCGAGCAGGCCTGGACCTGGGAGCACCTCGCGCTCACCCGGGCCCGGCCGGTGACGGGATCGGCGGCGCTCGGGGAGCGGGTTGAGGCGTTCCGCCGCACGCTGCTGGCAGGGCCCGCGGAGCGTGCGAAGGTGCTCGCCGACACCGCCGACATGCGCGCGCGACTGGCGGAGGCGAAGCCGGGCAAGGGCGCGCTCGAGGCCAAGCTCGGCCCCGGCAGGCTGCAGGACATCGCGCTTCTGGCGCAGGCCGGGGCGCGTCTCGCCGGATCCCCGGAGAGACAGGTCGCGGCGCAACTCCGGGCGGGGCAAGCGGCCCTGCGGCTCGGCGACGCCGATCTCGCCACGCTCATCGAAGCCGACCGGCTGATGTGGTGCGTACAATCGGCGACGCGTCTCATGACCGCCGGCGAGATCGATGCCCAGGCCATCGGCGCCGGCGGCCGCGACTTTCTGTTGCGCGAAGCGGGCGCAGAGGATACCGGCTCGCTCGAGAGGCGGATCGCGGAGGCGGCCGCGGCGTCCGACTCAATCGTCACACGGGCGCTCGCAGGGGAGGACTGAATGGCACGGTCGGCGCGCGAGGCCACGACGCTCGACCCAAAGGGGCTGATCCGCGAAAGCTACCGGATCGAGGGCATCTCGGAGCCCGAGTGCCGGTCGATCTTTCTGGACTGGGCGGTCTCGGTGCCGATCGGAACCGACGCGCGGGCGCTGATCCCGGAGCTTCTCGCGCTGCACGGCGCGGAGGCGCCCGACCATCCGATGACCAAGGTGCTGACCGACGGGCTGGCCGAGGCGGCGCGGACCGGGCGGCGCGGCGGCCGCAGGAGCCGCACGGGCGGCTAGGGCCTCTCGCGGTCGGTCGGATTCGCGCGACGTTCTCACGGCCTGTCATTGCGTTTGTTCGGGGCGCGCGGGACCGGGACCAGCCTTGCGCGACACGGCTTAGCGCGCCAGCCCCGCCGCCTCACGCGCGAGCGCCTCGATCGCGTCCCAGTCACCCGCCGCGACCCTGTCCTTCGGCGCGACCCAGCTTCCGCCCACGCAGAGCACGTTGGGCAGCGCGAGGTAGTCCTGTGCGTTCGACGCGGAAACGCCGCCCGTGGGACAGAACGACACCTGGGGCAGGGGGCCCGACTGCGCCTTGAGCGACGGCGCGCCACCGGCGGCCTCGGCGGGGAAGAACTTCTGCACGGTGTAGCCGCGCTCCAGAAGCGCCATGATCTCCGTCGAGGTCGCGGCGCCCGGCAGGAGCGGCAGCCCCGCCTCCTCGCAGGCGTCGAGCAGCCGGTCGGTCGCCCCGGGCGAGACGCCGAACCCGGCGCCCGCGTCCACGGCTTTCGCGACATCCTCGGGTGTGAGCAGCGTGCCCGCACCCACGACGCCGCCCTCGACGGCGGCCATCTCGCGGATGGCCTCCAGCGCGGCGGGCGTGCGCAGCGTCACTTCGAGCGCTGGAAGGCCGCCGGCCACCAGCGCCCGGGCGAGCGGCGCGGCATGGGCTGCGTCCTCCACGACGAGCACCGGGATCACCGGTGCCATGAGACAGATGTCGCGGGCTCTTTCGCTGGCCTCGGTCGGTGTCATCGCCTCCTCCGTGCGCGTGCGCCCCGTGATACCGTTGACGGCGCCGGAGAGGAAGAGGTCACTCCGCCGCCGCCCGCGCCTGCCGCTTGCGCTCGTGCGGATCGAGGAACCGCTTGCGCAGCCGGATCGACTTCGGCGTGACCTCGACCAGTTCGTCGTCGTTGATGTAGGCGATCGCCTGTTCGAGCGTCAGCGTTATGGGCGTGGTGAGCCGCACCGCGTCGTCGGTGCCGCTCGCGCGGACATTGGTGAGCTTCTTGCCCTTGAGCGGGTTCACCTCGAGATCGTTCTCGCGCGAATGCTCGCCGATGATCATGCCGGTGTAGATCTGCTCCTGCGCGCCGATGAACATGCGCCCCCGCTCTTCGAGGTTCCAGAGCGCGTAGGCCACCGAGACGCCGTTTTCCATCGAGATCAGCACGCCCGCGCGCCGGCCCGGGATCGGGCCCTTGTGCGGCGCCCAGCCGTGGAACACGCGGTTCAGAACGCCGGTGCCTCGGGTGTCGGTCAGGAACTCGCCGTGATAGCCGATCAGCCCGCGCGAGGGGACATGCGCGACGATCCGCGTCTTGCCCGCGCCGGAGGGCTTCATCTCGACGAGATCGCCCTTGCGCGCGCCGGTCAGCTTTTCGATCACCGCGCCGGAATACTCGTCGTCGACGTCGACGGTGACCTCCTCGATCGGTTCGTGCCGGACCCCGTCGATCTCGCGGAAAAGCACCTGCGGGCGCGAGATCGACAGCTCGAACCCCTCGCGCCGCATGTTCTCGATGAGCACGCCCATCTGCAACTCGCCGCGCCCGGCCACCTCGAAGGCCTCGCCGCCGGGGGTGTCGCTCACCTTGATCGCGACGTTGAGTTCGGCCTCCTTCATCAGCCGCTCCCGGATCACCCGGCTCTGCACCTTGGACCCGTCGCGGCCCGCCAGCGGCGAATCGTTGATCCCGAAGGTCACGCTGATCGTCGGCGGGTCGATCGGCTGGGCGGGCA
>CAZPOK010000034.1:0-19409 GCA_964587905.1 uncultured Rhodobacterales bacterium
CGGCGATGCGGAAGGCGGGCATCGAGATGCCGACGAAGCCCAGCACCGCCTCGCCAAGGAGGCCGAAGAGCGTCAGGAGCGCGGCGCCGATCAGGATGGAGCGGATCGCGATGCCGCGCCGGTGGCGCGCGTCGGCGCCCTGCGTGAGCGCCACGAACAGCGGTGCGAGGCCCACTGGATCGACGATCACGAATAGCGTGACGAAGGCGGTGACATAGGGCGCGAGATCCATGCCCCCGCTCTGACCATGGAGACGGATCGGAATCAAGCGCCGCCGGGCGGCGCCCGGCCCGGATCAGCGGCGCCGGAACAGGCTTGTCTGGAACCGCTGCTCGCCACCGCCCGGCGTGCGGTGGACATGGCGGGATGACGCCAGCGGCATGAACGCGCCGGAGGCAAGGTTGTCGAACTCCGCGGCAAGCTCGTCGGGCGCGTAGCGGACGACGGGCAGACCCGAGCAGATCTCGGGGCCGTCGTCGGCGAAGGTTGAGATCACGGCGTGACCTCCATGACGAAGGGCGCGGGCCAGCGCCCGGATGTACGCCGCCCGGTCGGCGGACCCGGTCAGGAAGTGGAAGACAGCCCGATCGTGCCAGAGCGCCCATGTCCGGTCGGGCGTCCATGCGGTGATGTCGGCGGCGATCCAGCCCACACCATCGCCGAGCGCCCCGAGGCGCTTGCGCGAGATCTCGAGCGCCGCTTCGGAGAGGTCGAGCACGTCGACCGGGCCGTAGCCCTCGGCCAGCAGGCGGTCCACGAGGCGGGACGCCCCCGCGCCCACGTCGAGGACCGGATCTCCGGGCGCGATCAGCGAGGCGACGGTCTCGAAGCTTTCCGAGGCACCGGGGTCGAACCATGACACCTCGGCGTCGTCACGCGTGCGGTAGACCGTGTTCCAGTGCTCCGTTGTCTGTTTCGTCACGCCGGCCTCCAGAACATGCTTAGTTCGCTATGTGATGTCGGAGGGCCGCAGGTGCAAGCGTCGCGGCCGGTCACGGTTCCGCGGCCTCGATCCGCTCGGCCGCCTCCAGCCAGAGCGCCTCGGCGCGCGCCATCGCATCCTCGACCTCGGCGAACTTCTTCTGCCAGACGGACAGTTCCCCGGCTTTTTCGGTCTCGTAGAGGGCGCGGTCGGCCAGTTTCGCGGAAAGCTTTTCACGCATCTCTTCAAGCTTCGCGACCCGTGCCTCGCAGGCCCGGAGGTCGGAACGGAGTTGCGCCAGCGTCTCCTTCGACCGCCGTTTCGGCTTCTCCGGCGCGGAAGGTTTCGGCGCCGGCTCGGCGAGAAGCTCGCGGCGGTAGCTCTCGAGATCGCCGTCGTAGGGCGTGACCCGACCTCCCTTCACCAGCCAGAGCCGGTCGGCGACGAGGGACAGCAGGTGAAAGTCGTGGGAGACGAGGATCACCGCCCCGGAATAGGCGGTGAGCGCTTCGACCAGGGCCTCGCGGCTTTCCATGTCGAGGTGGTTCGTCGGTTCGTCAAGGATCAGCAGGTGCGGCGCCTCGATCGTGGCGAGGAGCAGGGTCAGGCGCGCGCGCTGGCCGCCCGAGAGCCGGCCGGCGACGGTCTCGGCCTGCTGGGCGCCGATGCCGAAGCCCGCGAGTCGCGCGCGAAGCTTGCCCGGCGGCTCCATGGGGCGGAGGCGGCGGACGTGGGCGATGGGCGTCTCGTCGGCGTGCAGATCGTCGAGCTGGTGCTGGGCGAAATAGCCGATGCGGAGCTTCGCGGCACGGGTGATGCGGCCGCCCAGAGGATGAAGCCGGTCCGCCAAGAGCTTGGAAAGTGTGGATTTCCCCTCGCCATTCCTGCCGAGGAGCGCGATCCGGTCGTCCTGGTCGATGCGCAGGGTCAGTTTCGACAGGACCGGCGTGCCGTCGTAGCCGACCGAGGCGGAGTCGAGGTTGACGATGGGCGGAGACAGTTCTTCAGGCTCGGGAAACGAGAAGGCCCGCAGCGCGGCTTCCTGCGGCGCGGTGATCGGTTGCATCTTCTCGATCATCTTGAGGCGGGCCTGCGCCTGCTTGGCCTTGGATGCCTTGTAGCGAAAGCGGTCGACGAAGCTTTGCAGGTGCGCCCTGCGGCTCTCCTGCTTCTTGGCCTCTCCCGCCTGCACGGCGAGGCGCGCGGCGCGGGTCCGCGCGAAAGTGTCGTAATTGCCTTGGTAAAGGGTCAGCTTGCGGTCCTCGAGATGGAGGATCGCGCCCACGGCACGGTTCAGCAGCCCGCGGTCGTGGGAAATGATCAGCACCGTGTGCGGGTAGCGCGAAAGGTAGCTTTCGAGCCAGAGCGCGCCCTCGAGATCGAGGTAATTCGTGGGTTCGTCGAGCAGGAGGAGATCGGGCTGGGCGAACAGCACGCCCGCAAGCGCAACCCGCATGCGCCAGCCGCCGGAGAAGGCCGAGCAGGGCTGGCGCTGCTCCTCGTCGGAGAAGCCGAGGCCCTTCAGGATCGAAGCGGCCCGCGCCTCGGCCGACCAGGCGTCGATATCGGCGAGGCGGGTCTGGATATCTGCGATGCGGTGGCCGTCACCTGCCGTCTCGGCCTCGGCAAGAAGCGCCTCGCGCTCGGTGTCGGCCGCGAGGACGGTGTCGAGAAGCGAGGTCTCCGAGGCGGGCACCTCCTGCGCCACGCCGCCGATCCGCGCCCCCCTTGGCACCCGGATCTCGCCGCCCTCGAGCGGCAACTCACCGCGGATCAGCCGGAAGAGGGTGGTCTTGCCGGTGCCGTTCCGACCGACGAGGCCCACCTTGTGTCCGTCGGGGATCGCGGCCGATGCGCCCTCGAAAAGCGGGAGTCCGGCCATGGCGAAGCGGATGTCATCGATCACGAGCATGGAGCGCGGTCTATGGCCGGGACGGGGGCGCCGTCAATCGCGGGTTTCCAAGGTTTTCCCCTCATGCTACGGGAGCGCCGACATCGCCGGGGCACGGGGCCTCGGGCGCGAGACATGAGGCAAGAGACATGGCCACCGAACGCACGCTTTCCATCATCAAGCCGGACGCGACCAAGCGCAACCTGACCGGCAAGATCAACGCCAAGTTCGAGGAGGCCGGGCTGCGCATCGTCGCGCAGAAGCGCATTCATCTGACCAAGGCGCAGGCGGGCGAGTTCTATAAGGTCCATGCCGAGCGCCCGTTCTACGACGAGCTGTGCGAGTTCATGGCGTCTGCGCCGGTCGTCGTGCAGGTGCTCGAGGGGGAGCAGGCGATCGCGAAGAACCGCGAAGTCATGGGCGCCACCAACCCCGCCGACGCCGAGCCCGGCACGATCCGCGCGGAGTTCGCGGAATCGGTGGGCGAGAACTCCGTTCACGGGTCCGATGCGCCCGAGACGGCGGCCGAAGAGATCTCGTACTTCTTCGCCGGGATCGAAGTCGTCGGCTGAGACGACAGTCTCCGGATCCCGATGCGCCGTCCTTCGGGACGGCGTTTTTCGTCGCGGCCGGGATCAGACGAGCGTGGCGTGTCGCTCCATCACGTTCCCTCCGCGAAGCTGTCTCAGATCAGCGCCCAGTCGCGGAAGCGATGCCGGTGGCCGTCCGTCTTTTCGGTGCAGTCGTCGTACTGATCCGGCGGGTCGTCTTCGGTCATGCGCCCGGAGGGTCGGGTCTCGTCCTGTGCCGGGCGGGGCTCCGTCGGCCTGTCTGCGGTCATCGCTCTTCTCCTTCCTCGGGAGCGGGACGACGTCCGCGGGATGTCCCGAGGCGCCTCTCGCCGGTCCGGAGCGCACCACGGACATGTGGCGAGAGTAAGAGGCCCCCGTGCCGCCCGCCGGTCTATTTCGCGACGCCGCGGGCTCCCGGCGCCGAGCACAGATCATCCTTGGGTACCGGGCCGGCGTCCCGATCCTCCATCACCAGATCGGCGATGACCGGAAGGTGATCCGAGGCGATCCGCGCCGCGGGGTCGGTCCAGCAGCGAAGGAGCATCGAGGTGGGACGGCAATAGATGCGATCGAGCGGAAACAGCGGGTACAAGGACGGAAAGGTCTTGATGTGGCTATGCCCTGGAAACAGCTCGTCCAGCACCCGTTGCACCGAGCCGCGTCCGATCCAGTCGTTGAGGTCCCCCAGAAGCACGGTGCGGTGCGTGCCGCGCCGGGTGATGTCCGCGAGTTGAATGGCCTGGTGATGACGCTCCCTGAAACTCAGGCCGAGATGTGCGGCGACGAGGTGGAGGGGCCCGTGCGGCGTGTGAACGACTGTTTCGATCGCGGCACGCCGCTCCCGCCGTCTGTAGGAGATGTCGTGATGGTGCGCCTCCGTCATCGGCCATCGGCTGATGACGGCATGGCCGTAGTCGCCGTCCGGCGCGGTGATCAGACGGGTGGCGTGCGCGTTGCCACCCAGCTCCTCGCCGAGATACTCGAAGGCGTCTGAGCGCGATGACTTCCCCAGCCGCGAGTCGATCTCCTGAAGGGCGACCACCTGCGGCTCATGGCGCCGGACGAGATCGACGATGCGCGTCAGGTCACGACGGCGATCGGGTCCGACGCCGCCGTGAATGTTCCAAGTCATGACGCGGATGGTCTTGGGACAGGGGTCCTGCACTGTCTCGGGCCTCGTCGTCGTCTCTGCCGCGCAGGCCATGCCGCCAGGCCGTTTTCCGTCCGGATCGCAAACCGGTCGTCGCGCGTTGATGGTCGTCATCCCCGAAAGGAACGGCGGTCTTGGCAACCGATAGTCGGCCTCGAAATCTCCCGCAAGCATCCGCATCGCCGCGCCGCAGGTGGCCGCGCTACCTGCTTGCCGTGGCCGTGACGGCTCTTGCGGCGTATCTCCTTTACCGGACGCTGTCCCGCTATGACTGGGACGAACTGGTGAGCGCCGTCACGGCTGTCTCCCTGCCGCGTCTGGGCGCGGCCTTGGGATTCACCGCGCTCAGCTACCTCACCCTGACCTGTTTCGACTGGTTGGCGCTGCGCTACGTGGGACATCCGCTGCCCTACCGGCGCGCCGCGATCGCGTCCTTCACGAGCCTGTCGATCGGGCATACCGTGGGGCTCGCAGCGCTTTCGAGCGGCACCATCCGCTATCGCTTCTACTCCCGCTGGGGCCTGCGCGGCGGCGAGGTCGCGCAGCTGATCTTCTTCTGCGGCATGACGGTCGGACTGGGGCTGGCGATCCTTGGCGGGGGCGCTCTGCTTCTTGAGCCCGGCCTCGCCATCGAGGTTCTGGGTCTGAGCCGCGGGCTCGTCCACGCCGTGGCGGCGGGCGCGCTCGCATTTCCCGTCGTCTACGTGATCCTGGCCGCGGCGGTGAGGCACAGCATACGCATCCGCGGCCGCGAGATACGGATGCCGACCGTCAAGCTGGCGCTGGCCCAGATCGTGATCGGCCCGCTGAATTTCGTCTTCGTCGCGGCCGCGCTCCATCAGGCCGTGCTCTCCCTGGCGGACATCGGCTATCTCTCCGTTGCCTCCGCCTACGTGAGCGCCAACGTCGCGACCCTCATCACGCACGTGCCGGGCGGGCTCGGGGTCATCGAGGCCGTCCTGGTCTACCTGCTTCCGGGCGAAGGCCTGATCGGGGCGATCCTCGTCTTCCGCTTCGTCTATTTCCTCGTTCCCCTGGTGCTCGGTCTCGCCGCCCTGGGATTTTCCGAACTGGTGCTCTGGCGCAGACCCGGCGGGTCGTGAACGGCCCTGCGCAAGCAAAGGCCCTTCAGCGATGCGGCGACGGAAAACGGCCGTTCCGGATCGAGCAGGATCGTGCCGGGGAAAGATCCTTTCGGGCCTCGGGTCACCGCCATCGGTCGCAGCGTGCGCCCTTCGTGGGCCACCCGATCGATGGCTTGGGCAAGACTGTCGGCGCGCGCGATCGCGGCACGCAGGACAGGCAAGCCGACGCCGAGATGCTCCGCCAGCAGCGTGTCACGGATACGCAGGACGGCCTCGCGCTGCTCGGCGCCCTGGGCATCGAAGGTGACGTCGCATTCGGTGTCGAGGGCGACGGAGCGATTGTTGAGGTTCGACGATCCGATGCGGAGGAACAGGTCGTCGATGATCATCACCTTGGCGTGGATCAACAGGCGGCGCTCTTCCGCGCCGGCCGTGACCGGGTAATAGACGTGAAGCCGGTTGTGTCTGTCGACGGCCTTCAGGCTGCGGAGCAGCCGTTCCCGGTTCGCGCCCATGATGAAGCGTTCCACGATTCCATTGGCCACGCGCGTGCAGACGACCACGATCTGCGGCCCGTCGGGCTGCCCGAGGATCTCCTTGAGCAGCCCCCGCAGCCGCCGACCGGTGAAGTATTGCGCCTCGATGTAGACCGTTGTCCGTGCGGCGCGCAGAAGGTCTTCGTAGAGACGTGCGGTTTCCTCGATGGCCGGCTGCCCGTGGTAGCCCGGTTTCGTGCGGGACACCGCGACCGTCGCGGTCGCGAAGTCGGGCTGCAACGGGTCCGGCCACCGGTCGACCACGGAGCAGGTCGCCAATGCCTGCCCCGTCGCGTCGCGCCATCGGCTCCGGGCAATGTCGCACAGGTGTCCGACGACGGGCCCCTCCAGAACAGTCTGAACGTCGTGAACCGGATCGTAGCACTTGCCGTCGGGGCTTCGCCGCAGGCCATTGTCCGGCGCGTGGTCCGATGTGTCCCAGCGTTCGACGGTAAGATCCATGCCGCCCACGAAGGCGACGGAGTCGTCAACGATGACGATCTTCTGATGATGCGCCGCGTATGCGGGATGGTGCCTGTCGAGGTGGATGTGGATGCGCTCGTGTCGTTGCCAGTCCGCGCCGTGGACCAGCGGCAGCGCCGCGCCGGGCGCGTGGACGATCGCGAGGCTCCAAACGAGCACCCGCACGTGCAGGTGCGGGCGGCTCTCGACAAGGCTCCGCAGCAGGTCTCCGAGCGTCGGGGCGTCCGGACCATCCTGAGGCCTGAGACGGATGCGGGCGTCGAAATCCCAACCGAGGATCATGATGGAGCGCTCCGCCCGCCTGAGCGTGTCGTCGAGCACGGCGTAGTAGGTCTCCGCATCGATCAGCACGGCTGCCCTGCGCGCCTCGGCCACGGCGCAACAGTTGCGGCCCGGTAGAAGGACCGGCGCCCGCTGCCCATCGGGCGCAGTGCGAAGCGCTCTCGAATCGGACGGCTCCATCATCGTCGCATCATATACCTTTCCGCCGAAGCGGGAGCGGCCCCGGGCTCCAGACGGTGAGCGCGCCCGCAGGATGGAAGATCGTGAAGCGGCCATGTTGCCGCGAGATTCGCGACGGAATGGTGCCTGGTCGAGAGGAAACGGCGTCGCTGGCCGATCGGCTCCGGTGTCCGGCGGCGTCGGTCGATCAACGGTCCCGCCCGCCGGCAGGACCCCGGCGTCGAGCCGGTCCATGTTCCGGGCCCCGTCCTTCGGTGTCATCGCCGGCGGCGCCACCATCGCCGCCGGCGTCGTGATCCCCGATCGTCTGGCCACCACCTCCGGTCAGTGTCCATCCCGTCGCCCCTCGGTCCAAGAACCGCGTCGGTCCGGGCGGCGGCCAGCGGCTCATGTCAGTGCGCCGCCTCCGGATTGACCTCGCGCTTGGCCAGTTCGGAGAGCTTGCCGTCCGCTGCCTTTTCTTCCTCGAGGATCGAAAGCAGGGTTTCGAGGTCGTCCTTGAGGCCGAGTTGCTTGGCCCAGCAGGCGAGCGTGCCGTAGGCAGCGATCTCGTAGTGTTCTATCCGCTGCGCCGAGGCGATAAGCCCGGCGTCGCGCAGGTTGGTGTCGTCCACCATGCCGGCCCATTTCTCGGACTCGCCGATCAGCCTCTGCATGGACTGATCGGTGTGCTCGCGCGGGTTCGCCCCGTGGCGTTCGAGAATGTCCTCGACGCGTTGCAGATGCGAGCGGGTCTCGCCGAGGTGCTCGGTCATGCCCTCCTTCAGTCCCGGATCGGTGGCCTTGTCCGCCATCTTCGGCAGGGCGTCGACCAACTGCTCCTCCAGCGACCGGGCTTCCTGCAGTTCGGCCACGTACATGTCTTTAAGGTTGCTGACGTTCATGGGTCACCTCCACGGGGTCTTTGTGTTGTCGAGAGCATTCCCGCTCCTTTGGCCGTTTTCGGGTGGCGCCGCCACGCGACGCACCCGTTCAGTCGACCTGCCGAAGCGCCGACCGGTACCGGACGCAACGGCCGACGCTGTCGCTCCAACACGACACGCCGGAGGGTTGTTCCGTTCAGGGCGGCATTCCCCCTGCCGAGCCCGCTCTTCCCTCCGCACGGCCGCCCTGGCGGAACCGAGGGTTCCAGATGCCGTTTTGTTGTTCTTACCGGCCCGACGGCTTGCCGGTCGGCCGCTCGCGTCGATGCCGAGGGATCAATCAGAGCAAGGAGGGTGCGGTATGCGCGCAATCGTGGAGCATCTCGACGCGGCCTCCGACGATCTGGCCCGGACGGGCGGACGCTTTTTGCGGGAACCTGTCTTGGTGTCGCGGGGCCGAGCGAGCCGAAGCACCGGTCAGCCGAGGCGGCGTCTTGGCTGAAGGACTCGACTCCACGGCGGTTCTCGTTCTCCTGATCGGCGCGCTGGTCGCCGTCTCGATCTTCATGCGGGCGTTTCTCGACCGCACCATGGTCCCGTCGCTCGTCGCCTTCATAGGACTTGGTTTTCTGCTGCGGATCGCCAGCGATCGCTGGGGAATCCTCGGAGACCGCGGAGAGTTCGCCTTCGAGGTCCTGGCAGAGCTGGGCGTCATCGTCCTCCTGTTCAGGATCGGACTCGAGAGCGACCTCTCGGGTCTCCGCCGGGAGCTCGGGCATGCGAGCGTCGTCTGGCTGGGGAACATCGCGCTGAGCGCCGTGCCCGGGTATTTCGTCGCCCACTACCTGCTTGGCTACGGGCAGATCCCGAGCCTCGTGACGGCCGTGGCGCTGACCGCGACCAGCATCGGCGTCTCCGTCGCCACCTGGCAGCAGCACGGCAAGCTCGACACCCCCAACGGCCGGCTTCTGACGGACGTGGCGGAAATGGACGACCTGTCGGGCGTGGCGATGATGGCGCTTCTCTTCGCGATCCTGCCGATCCTGCGCGAGGGCGGGCAGGGCGGTCAGGGTGAGGGACTCGTGCAGGAACTGATGAGTGCGGGCGGGGTGTTCGCGCTCAAGCTCGCCGGATTCGTCGCGTTCTGCGTTGTCTTCTCCCTCTACGTGGAGCGGCGCATGACCGGGTTCTTTCTCCGCTTCGGATCGCGCGAGGAGCTTACCGTCCTCGTCGCGGGGACAGGCGTGCTCATCGCCGGAGCCGCCGCCCTGCTCGGCTTTTCCGCCGCCGTCGGGGCCCTCCTGGCCGGGCTGGCGTTCAGTCGCGACCCGGAGGCGATCAACATCGACGCAGGCTTCAAGGGCCTCTATCATCTCTTCGCGCCGTTCTTCTTCGTCGGCATCGGTCTGTCGCTTCAGCCCTCGGCGCTGACCTCGGCCCTCGCCGCGGGCGCGGCGCTCACGGTCGTGGCCGTGTTGGGAAAGCTCATAGGCGCGGGGCTTCCGGCCTTAGTCGCGACGGGCACGACAGGCGCGGTCATCATCGGCGTCAGCATGGTTCCGCGCGCCGAGATCACGATGGTCATCATGGAGCGCGGGCAGCAGCTTGGCGACTGGGCGGTGCCGGCCGACCTCTACGCGGCGTTCGTGCTCGTCTCCGCCATCACTTGCCTCGTCGCGCCGATCGCGCTTTCGTACCTCTTCCGGAGAAGGCAGGCGCGGCGCTCGTGATCTCGTCGGGGGCCCGGAATAGGGGATCGGCGGGCGAGAGCGGGAAACGGACGTAGATCATTGCTGCCGAGCGGCCGAGCGTCTCGATGTGACACTCAGCCTTTGATGGATCGACGATCCTGCATTGCAGAGCGAGAACGGCAACTCGCAGTTCAAAAGAAGATATCGCCGAGCGCGGCTTCGCCTGCGTTCGGCTCTGCGGGGGCGGTCCAGCCGTGCGGGGCCGAGAACAGACGGAAGTGCACGTCGCGTTCCGCTTGCATGGTATAGAGACCGAAGATGCTGGCCAGAAGGTCCTCGGCGTTGCCTTCGATGCAGGCGTCATGCGAATGGCCGGCTCCGATGCCGGCCAGTTCGGCGGCGCCCTTGCGCCAGGCGGCACATCGATCGCGCCTGTCGGTGACCAGCGCCGACGCTTTCTGCAGGAGGGTGACGGCCTGCGGCCCGGTTTCGGAGATGAAGGACGCGCGGTCTTGCAGACGGGCGGCGACGCCGTCGATCCTGCGTTCTGCGGCAGCGACGGCCTCGCGGCGCGCCGCGTCCGCGCCCGCGCCGTTGCTCGCCCCCGTGTCAAGATACCGGCGCAGGGAGTCGCCCGACTTCGACAGATGGCCATTTACCCGCTCCACCGCCGGTGCCATGTCGCGGGCCAGAGCGCGCAGTTCCTCGGCCACCTTCCGGAATGCGCGCCCCTCATCGCCCAAGGTGCGGCTCTTGATTGCGGCATTGAGGCTGACGAGTTCGATGTCCTTGCCGATGGCATCGAATGTGTCGAGATATGCCAGCATCTCCTCCACGCGTTCGACGAGGTTGCCGATCGTCAGGGCCAAGACCGCACTGTCGCGCCGGTAATCCTCGAACATCCGGCGGATCCGGTCGATGCTGCGTCTCAGCGTCCCGAATGCGCTTCCTCCGGCGGAGAGGATCGTCTCGGTATCGCGGGCGATGGATTCGAGCATGTCGACAGCTTCTTTCAGGAGCTCCGAAAGGGATGTCGCAAGGATATCTACTTCGCCTTCGAAGGCG
Source organism: uncultured Rhodobacterales bacterium (assembly GCA_964587905.1). GTDB lineage: Bacteria > Pseudomonadota > Alphaproteobacteria > Rhodobacterales > Rhodobacteraceae > DAINOF01. The sequence continues at coordinate 10,721 of CAZPOK010000034.1, forward strand.
CCGATCGCATCGACGAGTTGCTCCGAAAGCAGCACGGCCCCCGCCTGCACGGTGATGTGTTCGTCGGCCGAAGCGACCAGGGTCAGAGCCTGCTCGACATGTTCGACGCGTTGCCGCGTGCTGTCGCCGACCTGCAGCGCACCGACGGCATTGCTGAGGCCGGCGCCTATTCGTGCCGAGCGTGCCGTGTGGTCCGCAGCCTGCTCCGCCGCCCATGACCTCTGCTTATCCATCGCCTCGAACGCCGAAGCCAGCTCCGTCTCGATGCGTTCCAGCAGAGCCGCATTGCGTTCGGCGAGCGGCGCATTCAGCACCGCGGCTTCCTGAACGCTGTCGCGCATCCGCGCCAGCACCGCCGAGAACCCGTGAACTGCCCCTGCGATCGTCTCGGCCGAGGATTTCATGTTCAGGGTGAAGTCCGTGAGATCGCGTTCGCCGGTTCGCAGCCCGGCGGCGGTGATCCTGGCGACCGAGGCCACCGATCGGATCGTTCGCACGAAATCGGGCATTGCCTCGGCCGCCCGCTCGGCACCGCGCACGATCACGCTCATTTCTTCAAGGAAAACGGACGTGTCGCGATTGTCGACGACGATGCGCGCGGCCAGCGCCGAGACCTCCTGCAACAGTTCTACTGCCGCATGGTAGTCGTCACCATCGAGGGCCTTCGGCATGTCTTCATAGGCCGAGGACATTTCGCCGAAAAGCTGCGCGCAAGCGACGAGACGATCTCCCATCTCCAGGAAATCGCGCTCAATGCTCGCGCGCGGTACCGCCAGCCCGGTGGCGAGATCGGTCAGCCCGCGTGCGGGGTCCTGGCCGTCGAGGATCTGCCCCATCGTCTTCATGCCGTCACCCTCCCAAGCGATCCATGCCAGGATGCGACTTCGCGCGCGATCACTGTCAGGTCCATGACCCGCTCCGCCGCCCCCAGTGCGATCGCCGCCTTGGCCATGCCGAAGACGACGCAGCTCGCCTCGTCCTGAGCGATGGTGCGCGCGCCCGCCCGCCGCATCTCCAGCAAGCCCTGCGCGCCGTCGTCGCCCATGCCGGTCAGTATGGCACCCAGCGCATTGGCGCCGGCGGCCTGCGCGGCAGAGCGGAACAGGACGTCGACCGAGGGCCGGTGCCGGGAGACGGGCGGCCCGTCGCGGATCATCACGCGGTACTTGCCGCCGGCCCGCTCGATCAGCATGTGGCGGTTGCCCGGGGCGATCAGCGCCTGCCCCGGACGTATCGGATCACCATGTGCTGCCTCGCGCACCGCGATGGCGCAGGCGCCGTCCAGACGACGGGCGAAGGCGGCGGTGAAGCCTTCGGGCATGTGCTGCACGATGGCGAGGCCGGGGCAGTGCCGCGGCAGTGCCGACAGCAACCCGGCAAGCGCCTCGGTGCCGCCGGTCGAGGCGCCGATCGCCACGACCGGCTCGGTGGCAGGAACCCGTCGCGCATGCGGCGCGAGCGGCAGGATGGCATCGGCGGTGAGCTTGTCCTCGACCCTGACCGGCGGTGGCGGCGGCTGGCGGTGGCCGATACGGGCATGGGCCGCCGCGCGCGCGATGTCGCAGATCCGCATCCGCGCCTCGGCCAGCGCTTCGGCCGTAGCCACCTTGGGTTTGGCGATGACCTCCACCGCGCCGGCCTCGAGAGCCTGCATGAAGGCGGCCGATCCCTCCTCGGTCAGCGTCGAGCAGATCACCACCGGGATCGGCCGCTGCGCCATGATCTTGCGCAGGAAGGTCAGCCCGTCCATGCCCGGCATCTCGATGTCCAGAAAGACGACATCGGGCAATCCTCGGCGCATCTGTTCCGCCGCCTTGTAGGGATCGCCGGCCAGCGCCATCACCTCCAGATCGGGAGCGCTGCCGATGATGTCGGACATGGCGCGCCGCACTGAGGCGGAATCGTCCACGATCATCACCTTGATCCTGCCGCTCATCGAAAGCTCCTTTCCCGGTTGAAGGTCTCGGTGTTCATCGGATCGTCGTGCCCAGTGATACGAAAGACGCCTGTCGCGCTTTGTTTCAGCCCGAGCGCGCTGCCGATCGCGGCTTCGGTATGACCCAGTATGAGGTGGCCGCCGGGCCGCAGGTGCGCGGCCAGCCTCTGCACCACCGCCTTCTGGGTCGGCGGGTCGAAATAGATCAGCACGTTGCGCAGCAGGATCACATCGACATCGCGATCGATCGGATAGCTCGCATCGATCATGTTCAGCTTCGCGAAGCGGACGTGGCGGCGCAGTTCGGGCACGATGCGGACCAGAGGATCGGACGCGGCGTCCCGGGACCGCATGAGATATCGATCGCGCAGCGCCGGCGGAACCGGCTCGGTCCAGGCCTCGGGATAGACCGCGCGCACCGCCGCGGCGACCATCTCGGCCGAGATGTCGGTGCCCAGAACCGCGAACTCGAAGCGCGGCCCGCGGACCGCCGCCTCGGCCAGCACCATCGCCGCGGTGTAGGCCTCGGCGCCGTTCGAGGCGGCGGCACTCCACAGTTTCAGCCGATGCCTCCTGCCCGCCGGCCGCGACGCGAGGATTTCCGGCAGGATGCGCGTCCCCAGGAAGTCGAAATGCGCACGTTCGCGGAAGAAGTCGGTCTTGTTGGTGGTCGCCAGATGGATCAGCTGCTCGGCCTCCGCCTCCAGCCCGCGCTGGTCGAAGATCATGCGGCAATAATCCTCGACGCCGCCGAGGCCCAGCGCCCGTGCACGTCGGCGAAGGCCGGTCTCCATGCTCAGCCGCTTCGAGGCGGTCAGCCGTATTCCGGTCCGCTCCAGAATGAAGGCGCCGAGCAGGCCGAAATCCGCATCGTTCAGGGTGTTCGCGGCACGGACCGCAAGGCCGGGATGGACCGGCGGCGGGAGTTTTTCGGCTGCCGTCAAGGCGCTCTCCTGTTCTGTTGCGGTGGCGGGTCCGGGCGATCCGGCGGTCGCACCGCCGGATCGCGGGTTCCGGTCGCCCGGGGGGCGGGACTCAATCCGTCGACGGCCTCAGGCCGCGAAAAGGCGGAGATCCTCGGCGCCGAACAGCCGTCCGAAATCGAGCACGGTAACGAAGCGGCCGTTGCGACGGCCGATCCCCGTGATCAGCTCAGCGCGCCAGCCGACCGCCGCTTCCGGCGGCGGATCCAGCGTGTCGGCGTCCAGCGCCGTCACCTCGAACACGCGGTCGACTTTCAGACCGACCGCCACGTCCTCGTCGGCAATGGCGGCGTTGACCACAACGATCCGGGTATTCTCGTCGTCCTCCGCCGGGGCCAGACCGAGCGTGAGGCGAAGATCGAGCACCGGAACGCCCTGGTCGCGCACGTCGATCATGCCGAGGAAGCGCGACGGGGCGCCGGGCAGCCGCGCCATCGGCTGGGGCGAAAGGATTTCCCGCACCCGGTCCACTGGCAGCGCGAGCAGGTCACCCGCGATGCCCAAAGTGACGTATTGAGGGCTCTGCGCCATCGGCTGGTCTCCTTACCCGTTCGCTACCCGGCGGAACTCTTCGTCCAGATCGTCCTCGCGGGCATCCATGTCGAACGCAAACCCGCCCTTCGATCCGCCCGAAGCCGTCGCCGCGGGTTTTGACGCCTTCGCGTCGAAGCCGGAGGTCCGCTTCGCCGGCTTCGCCGACGCCGCCGGGCCTGCCGACCTGCGGACCTGCGCCGTGGCGCCGCCCTGAGGGGCATCGTCGTCGAGCTTGAAGAAGCTCATGCTCTGTTGCAGCCGGTCGGCCTGCGCCGAAAGCTCCACCGCGGCCGAGGACATTTCTTCCGAGGCCGAGGTGTTCTGCTGCGTCACCGTGTCGAGCTGCTGGATGGCGTCGCTGATCTGGCTGGCGCCGGCGTTGAGCTCGTTGTTGGCCGCCGAAATCTCGCCGACCAGATCCGCCGTCCGCCGGATTTCCGGCACCAGCGCCTGCAGCCGCTCGCCGGCCGAGCGCGCCGACTTGACGGTGTTCGACGACAGGCCGGAAATCTCCGACGCCGCGCCCTGCGAGCGTTCGGCCAGCTTGCGCACCTCCGAGGCCACGACAGCGAAACCGCGCCCATGCTCGCCGGCCCGCGCCGCTTCGACCGCGGCATTGAGCGCCAGAAGGTCGGTCTGCCGCGCGATCTCCTGCACGATCATGATCTTTTCGGCGATCGTCTCCATTGCCGTCACCGCCTCGCCGACCGCCTTGCCGCTCTCGTCGGCGTCGGTGGCCACCTTGCGCGCGATGGTCTCGGCCTGGTTGGTGTTGTCGGCATTCTGCTTGATGTTGGCTGCAATTTCTTCGACGGAGGCCGAAGTCTCCTCGGTCGAGGAGGCCTGTTCTACCGCACCCTGGCTCAGCTGCTCGGACGAGGCCGACATCTGGCTGCTGCCGCTGGCGACGTTGCGCGCCGCGGTGTTGACGTCGCCCACCGCCTGCTTGAGACGCCGTGTCATCCGCATGAGCGTGTCGACGAGATCCTTGACCTCGTCATTCGATTTCACCTGTGCCGTCGCGGTCAGATCGCCGTCCTCCACGGCGCGTGCCACACCGAGGGCGCTGGAGATGCCGCGCGTGATGCTGATCGTGATCCAGATCGCCATGGCGGACGAGACAAGAAGAATGACGGTGCCGGCCGCGATGATCATCGTCTTGCCTGTCTCGTAGGCAGCCGCGGCCCGAGCCGCGCTTTCGTCCACCCGGTCCACGACATAGTTTTCCACTTCAATGACGGCATCAAAGAAATTCTGGAGCGCCGGCAGAAATCTTGAGTTCACCATACGTTCTGCGGCCTCGGGCTGGTCGGCTTCGACGAGCCTTTTGACCTCTGTAGCGGTTTCAACATAAATTTTCCGCGTCTCGTTCAACTCGGCGAGGCGCGCCTGGCCTTCCGCGCTTACGATCATCGGCGACAATTCGGCCAGCCGCGCGTCGATTTCCACGACATTCGCGGCGATACGCTCGGAGAGCTCATTTCGCTGCTGCTGCGTGTCTGCAAGCACCATCTCGAGGTTGGCGACGCCATTGTCGCTTTCCGCCATCAACGTCGCGACAATCAGCTTTTCCTTTTTCCAGTGTTGCTCGACAAGCTCTTTGACCTCGCCATCGAGCGTGCGCAGATTAAGGTATCCAGCCCCCATCCCGCCGACCGCCAGCACGACGAGCGTGGCAAAGGCCGCGGCCAGCTTGAATTTCAGTGTCAGCCTCATTGTCAACTCCTTGTTTCGGTGGTCCGGACCGCGCTTTCGCCGCCGGTGTCAAATATTCGTTCCAGGTCCGGAATGATGATGAATTGTCCGTCATGTCTTGCGACACCGCGCAGGAATTCGGGGCGCCAGCGCATGCCGACCTTGGGCGGCTCTTCCATCGCGCTCAGATCGATGTCGGCGACCTTGTGCACCCGGTCGGCCAGCACACCGACTACGGTCGGCACGCCATCGAGATCGAGTTCGAGAACGACGATGCGCGTGTTCTCGTCAGGCGCGAGCCGCTCCATGGCGAATTTCACCCGCATGTCGGCCAGCGGGACCACCCTGCCGCGCACGTTGATCAGCCCGCCGACGAAGTCGGGCGCATTCGGCACCTCGGTAATCGTCACCCGGTCGAGTACCTCGCGCACGCGTCCGGCCTCGATGGCGAAGAGCTCGCCGCCCAGTTCCAGCGTCAGTGCGCTCATCGTCCGCGCCGCGCCCGGCCTGGCGATGGCGCCGGTTTCGGCGTTACCGGTCATGCCGCTCTCCCGTTCTGCTGTTCGCGCAGGCGGCTTTCCAGCCGCTGGCCGCTGCGCACCAGGTGCGGTACGTCCAAGATCAGCGCGACCGACCCGTCGGCCATGATCGTGGCGCCGGAGAACTCTTCGACGCTCGCATGCAGCTGCGAGAGCGACTTGATCACGGTCTGGGTGTTGCCGAGGATCTGGTCGACGACGAGCCCGACGCGCTGCTCGCCGGTCGAGACGATCACCACCTTCTGGTGCAGGTCGGGCGGCGCCTCGGCGCCGAATAGATCGCGCAGGCGCAGGAACGGCACCAGCACGTCGCGTACGTTGAGAAAGCTGCGCCCCTTGCCGCCGGCAGCCGCCTCGGCGGGCAGCTCGACGCATTCCTCGACCGCGGCCAGCGGAATTGAGTAGCGGTTGCGCCCAACCCGAACCAGCATGCCGTCGACGATGGCAAGCGTCAACGGCAGGCGCAGCGTGACCCGGTTGCCCTGGCCCGGGGTCGAGGCCACGTCGATGCGGCCGCGCAGCGTGTCCATGGTGCGGCTGACCACGTCCATGCCCACGCCGCGGCCCGAGATCGCGCTGACCTCGCGCGCGGTCGAGAAGCCAGGATGGAAGATGAACCGGTGCACCTCGCTGTCCGGCAGCGCCGCGCCCGGTGCGATCAGCCCGGCCTCCTCGGCCTTCTGGCGGATCCGCGCGGTATCGAGACCGGCGCCGTCATCGGAGATGCTGATGGCGACCTCGGCGCCCTCGTGCACCGCCGAAAGGCGGATCGTACCACTGCTCGGCTTGCCGGCGGCCTCGCGGCGGTCCGGATCCTCGATACCGTGGTCGACGGCGTTGCGGATCACATGCACCAGCGGGTCGGCCAGCTTTTCGACGACGGTCTTGTCGAGTTCGGTTTCCTCACCGGCGGTGAGGAATTCCATCTCCTTGCCGAGTTCGGCCTTGAGGTCGTGAACCAGACGTCGAAATCGGCCGAAGAGCGAGCCGATCGGCACCATGCGGATACCCATCGTGGTGTCGCGCAGGCCCGTGGCCAGGCGCTCGATCTCTTCGGTCACGGTCTTCAGGCCGGCGTCGTCGCTTGCTCCGGCGATCTGCGACAGACGGGCCTGCGCGATCACCAGTTCGCCGACCCGGTCGAGTAACTCGTCCAGCCGCTCTGCCGCGACGCGCAGCGAGCCGCCGTCGCGCGCGGAAGCGGCGGAAGACCCGGGCCGGTCCTTCCCGGCCGCCGCCGCGGCGGCCGGCGCGCCGCCGCCGGCTGCATCTTCGACCGCGTCGCCGGTCGCGTGACCGGACGTGCCGTCGCTCGCCGTCAGCGGGGCGATATCCAGTTGCATGCCGTCGCGAACGAACAGGAACACGTCCTCGACGGCGCCGCGATCGCAGTCCGTCTCGATGCTGACATCCCAGGACAGGTGACAGACGGCGGGGTCGAGCACCTCGAGGTCGGGAAGTCCCGCGGTCTCGATCCGCACCGCGCAGGGGCCGAGCGCGCGCAGCTCGTCGAGAATCAAGGCCGGATTGGCGCCGAGAACGAGCGCGTCCTCGGCCAGCCGGAACCTCACCCGCCAGCCGCCCGCGGCAGGGCCGGGGCTTGCTGGTTCCGCCGCCGGCTCCGCCGCGCGCGCCGCCTCGACTGCAGCGGTCCCGGATCCGCCGACCGCCCGCCTGAGGCGTTCGAGCAGCGCCGCGCCGGTGCCGCCATGGACGCCGGGCTCGGCGATCAGCTTGTCGATATGGTCCTTAGCGGCCAGGGCGACGCGCACCAGTTCGTCGGTCGGCGTCACCAGGCCCCTGCGCACCCGGTCGAAGGCGGTCTCGAAATCATGGACGAAATCCGCGACTTCGGTGAAACCGAACATCGCGCCCGATCCCTTCAGCGTGTGCAGCGCACGGAATACGGTGTCCACCAGCGCCCTGTCCTCGAGCCTGTCGCCGAGATCGAGCAGCGCCGCCTCGAGGCTTTCCAGAACCTCGGCGGCTTCCTGTCGAAAGATGTCTGCGGGATCGTTCTGAGTCATGCGCCTGCCACCTTCTTCACTGCGGCGATCAGCTGGCCCTGATCGAAGGGTTTCACGATCCAGCCGATGGCACCGGCCTCCTTCGCCGCCTGTTTCGAGTCGGCATCGGACTCGGTCGACAGGAAGATGATCGGGACCCCCCGGCTGGAGGGATGCGTTCGGAACTTCCGGATGAATTCGATCCCGGTCATGTTGGGCATGTTCTGGTCGGTGATGATCGCGCCGTAAGATTTGGCGACTGCCTTCGAATACCCTTCCGCCCCGTCGCAGGCGGTTTCCACCGCGTAGCCTGCGCCGGACAGCGTCATGGCAATCATCTGGCGGACCGAAGGCGAGTCGTCGATCGACAGGATTGTCTTGGTCATGCAGAAGCCTCGTCTCTGGTGTAGTCGATCAGGAATCGCTCGATGTCCTCTCCGGATCGGATCAGGCCGAGCGCGGCGAACAGCGTCGGGAAGGGGCCGCCATCGAGTCCGGCGATGTCCAGCGGACGCCCACGCCGCGCCGCGGCGCGGACGGCGGCGAGAAGCACCTGCACGAAGGCGACATCGGCCCCGGTTGCGTCGCGAAGCTCGATCCGCACCGGATCGCCGCTGTCGATCGCCTGAAGAAGATCGGCGCGCACCCGGTCCGCCCGGCGCAGATCCAGATCCCCGTCAAGCGAGACGATCATCGGATCCGGCGTGTCCGCGACCCTTTCCCTGGTGTCGTTGGTCATCGGTTTTGGGCACATCTGATTCTCCCGGCGAGATCGGCTTCGTGGCGACTGTCGGGTGGGCTTACGTGAGGATTGCTCACTGTGGGTAAAGCCAGGAAGATTTATGCGCGCAACTCGAGACAAATAGTCATTGATCTTGGGCGGCGGCGGGCAAACAGCCGGCGATCATCGCTGCCCCCGGCTTGTCTGTCCCGCCGGAGGTCGCCGTGGGCGATGGCGCCATGGGGTGAGGGCATGACTGCCAACTGTCCGAGGGA
>CAZPOK010000035.1:0-18737 GCA_964587905.1 uncultured Rhodobacterales bacterium
GCATCGCGAAATGCATCAGCCCGGTGGACATCGAGAAGAGCTTCGGCTCCCGGCTCCGGCGGGCCTGCAGGAGCGCGGCCTCGGTGCGGCCGAGCCGGAAGACGTACCAGGCGATGAGGCCCAGGATCACGAAGGCGAGGCCGAGGTGGATCGCCAGGCGATAGGAGGCCACGTCGAGCATCGTGCCCGTCAGCCCCGACGACACCATCCACCAGCCGATCGCGCCCTGAAGGCCGCCGAGCGCGCCGAGGCCCAGAAGGCGCGGCGTCCAGCCCGCCGGGATCTGCCGGCGGAAGAGGAACCACAGGAAGCCCGCCGCCCAGACGAGGCCGATGACGCGGCCAAGCTGCCGGTGACCCCATTCCCACCAGTAGATCACCTTGAACTCGGCAAGGCTCATCCCGCGGTTCTGGAGCTGGTATTCCGGAATCTGGCGGTAGAGATCGAATTCGCGCTGCCAGTCCTCGGCCGAGAAAGGCGGGATCGCCCCGGTGATCGGCCGCCACTCGGTGATCGAGAGCCCCGAGTCGGTGAGCCGCGTCATGCCGCCCACGGCGATCATCACCGTGACGAGGGCGAAAAGCACCATCAGCCAGACGCGGATAGCCCGCCGCGCGCCACCGGTGCCCCGGTCGATCAGGCCGCCACGCGGCTTCGGCGCCTCGGTTTTCGTGGTGCCCACGTCCTCGAAGATGGAGCGTTGCTTGGCCATGGCTCGTCCTTCCGTTCGCCGGGAACCTATGCCCCGGAGCCGGGGTCGTCCAGATGCCCGCGCTCCTTCCAGCGGACCATCTGCCGCATGATCCCGTGCAGCACCTGCACGTCGGCGCGGGTGAGCGGCATCCGGCTCCAGAGGTTGCGCAGGGTCAGCTTCATGGCCTGTGCCTTGGTTTCGGGAAAGAAGAAGCCCGCCTCGCCCAGGCGGTCCTCGTAATGCCGGGCGAGGTGGTCGACCTCGACCGCCGTGGCGGGCTCGCTGCCGGCCCATTCCATCTGCCGGGGCTCGGCGGGGGCCGTGGCGCGGCGCCATTCGTAGGCGGTGAGCAGCACGCATTGCGCGAGATTGAGCGACGGGAAGTCCGGGTTCACCGGGACCGAGACGATGGCGTTGGCGCGCGCGATGTCGTCGTTCTCGAGCCCCGCGCGTTCTGGCCCGAAAAGGACGGCGACGCGGCCGCCCCGCGCGATCATCGCCTTCGCCTCGCGCATGGCCTCCTCGGGCGTGACGACGGGTTTCGTCAGGTCGCGGTCGCGGGCCGTCGTGGCGTAGACGTAGGTGGCGTCGGCCACGGCCTCGGCGGTGGTGGGAAAAGGGCGGGCGTCGTCGAGGAGACGGCCCGCTCCGGAGGCCATCGCGACCGCCTTCGGGTTCGGCCAGCCGTCCCGCGGGGCCACGACGCGCATCCGGTCGAGGCCGAAGTTCCACATCCCTCGCGCCGCGGCGCCGATGTTCTCGCCCATCTGCGGGCGCACGAGGACGAAGGCGGGCTGGGACATGGGTTCCTCATCGCGGACTGGCGGGCGTGATACGGGGCCGGCGGCGGTGTGGCAAGGGAGGCAGGTGGATGCCTTGCGACGAGGGGATTGCGGTTGCCGGCGAAGCGAGAGGGGGCTCCGCCCCCGCCGCTTGCGCGGCTCCCCCGGAGTATTTCTCCCGAGATGAAGCGGATATGGCATTCGCCGGGCCGGGCCGCTATAGGGGCGCGGACGACCTCGAGGAGCCGACGATGGCCGCAGACGAGCGCCCCCAGATCTACCTCATCACGCCGCCGGAGATCGACCTGTCGGGCTTTCCCGACCGGCTCGGCGCGGTGCTCGACGCCCATGAGGTCGCCTGCGTGCGGCTGGCGCTCGCAACGCGGGATGCGGACCGGCTCGGCCGGGCGGCGGACGCCGTGCGGGAGGTATGCCACGCCCGCGACGTCGCCGTTGTGATCGAGGCGCATGTCCGGCTTGCCCGCCAGCACGGGCTCGACGGGGTGCATCTCACCGACGGCGCGCGGTCGGTCAGGACGGTGCGGACGGATCTCGGCGGCGACGCGATCGTGGGCGCCTTCTGCGGCACGTCCCGGCATGACGCGATGACGGCGGCGGAGATCGGGGCCGATTACGTGAGTTTCGGTCCCGTCGGCGCGACCGCGCTGGGGAGCGGCGAGGTGGTGCCGGGTGAGCTTTTCGAATGGTGGTCGGAGATGATCGAGGTGCCGGTCGTCGCGGAAGGCGCCTTGAGTGAAGATCTCGTCCGAACTCTTTCTCCTGTCACGGATTTCTTCGGTATCGGAGACGAGATCTGGCGCGAGTCCGACGCCGCCGCGGCGCTCGGCCGGCTGATCGGCGCGATGGGCTGATCAGGTGTCGGGCGGGACGAGCCCGAGGCCGCGCAGGTAGATTCCGATCCCGGTTTCCAGAAGATCCTCCGGTGGAAACGGCGATTTCGTGCCGGGCGAGCCGCGCGCGAAGAGTTCCACGACGCCATGGCTCATCGCCCAGATATGGGCGGAGAACATCTGTGGCGGCGGGCGCTTGTCGGGCGGGATGTGCTCGGAGAGGCTGGCCGCCGCGCGTTCCAGAACGCCGGACGCCCGGCGGGCGGCCGCGGCGAGGTCCGGGGTGCGGTTGACCGAGATGCCGCTTTCGAACATCGCCACGTAGTGCCCGGGATAGCGCCGGGCGAAGGCGAGGTAGGCACGGCCCGTCGCCTCGAACGAGGCCAGCGCCGAGGGCTGCCCGGACTCGTAGGCGTAGTCCATGAGGTCGGCGAAGATCTCGTAGCCCTGCCGCGCGGCCTCGGCGATCAGGTCCTCGCGGCCTTCGAAGTGGCGGTAGACGGCGGCGGGGGTGACGCCGGCCTGCTTCGCCGCTTCCGACAGCGTGAAACCGGTCGGCCCCTTCGCCTCGATGAGCTCGAGCGCGGCGTCGACGAGCGCCTGTTTGAGGTTGCCATGGTGATAACCGCGTTTAGGCATGCCAGATGTCGGGGCCGCCGCAGACCGCGGAATCGGGGGCCCGCACGACCTGCTCGTTCTTGCCGGCGTACTCGATTCCGTGCAGCACCGCCCGGATCGCGGCGATCCGCGCCCGGCGCTTGTCGTCGGTCCGGATCACCGTCCAGGGAGCGCTGGGACTGTGCGAATGCTCGAAGGTCTCGCGGATCGCATCGGAATAGGCATCCCAGCGCCTCAGACCTTCGACGTCGATCCACGACAGCTTCCACTGCTTGAGCGGATCGCTCTCGCGCGCGAGGAAGCGGCGGAGCTGTTCGGCGCGCCCGACGTTCAGCCAGAGCTTCACGAAATAGATGCCCTCGTCGATGACCAGCGTCTCGAAGCGCGGCAGCTGGCGGAAGAAGACGGCGCGTTCGGCCGAACTGCAGAAGTCGAAGACATGCTCCACGACAGCACGGTTGTACCAGCTGCGGTCGAAGAAGATGATTTCTCCGTGCGTCGGCAGATGGTCGACGTAGCGCTGGAAATACCACTGGCCCTGCTCGCGGTCCGACGGCTTCGACAGAGCCACCTGACGCGCGCCGCGAGGATTGAGATTCTCGCGGAACCTTTTGATCGTGCCGCCTTTTCCGGATGCGTCGCGGCCTTCGAAGACGACGACGACGCGCTTGCCGGTGTCCCTCACGTCGCGCTGGAACTTCGCGAGTTCCAGCTGGAGCCTGTCCATTTCCTCGGAGTATTGCGATTTCTTCATGACGTGGTCGTAGGGATAGGACGGATTGAGGATGTCCTTCTTGCGTCCGTCGCGCACCGCCTCGCGGATCTCCTCGGGAGCTTCGTTCTCGTAGAACGCGCTGATCGCGCCGTCGAAAGGCAGGGACATGGGGCCTCCGGTGTTAAGCCCTTGAACATTAAGGGGAGAGGGTCGTCAGCGCAATCCGGCGCGGGCCGCGGCCCGGTCGATGGCTGCGACGACCGCCTCGGGGTCCGAATGGTGGGGCATGTGGCCGACGCCCTCGAGCACGCTCAGGTTGGCGCCGTCGATCTGGCGGGCGAGGGGGCGGGAGTGGATGTCGAGCGGCACGATGGTGTCGGCGTCGCCGTGCACGATCTCGACCGGCACGTCGATCTCGCCGTACCGGCGGGACATCTCCACGACGTAGGGCTTCAGCCCGTTCACCTGACGGGCGTTCGCGCGCAGCGTGGCGGGCCGCAGGGTGAGGTCGACGCCGATGTAGTCGGCATAGCCCTCGGGGACGGGCTGCGGCGCGAAGATCGAAGTCATGGCGCGTTCCGCCTGGCCGCGCGGGGCGAGGGCGGAGACGAGCGGCACGATGGTCGCGCCGCCGATCCGGGACGACGCGATGGCGTACCAGGGGCCGAGGCCGCCCTCCCATTCGTTCGCCGCGCCCGCGAGCGAGACGAGGGCGGCGACGCGATCGGGCCGCTCGAGCGCCCAGGCGAGCGCCACGGCCGCGCCATAGGAGTGCCCGACGATCACGGCGCGGTCGACGCCGAGTTGCGCGGCGGCCTCGTCTAGGAGGCGCGCCTGCCCCTGCGGGCTTTCCCCGCCCGGCCGGAGCAACTCGCTGTGGCCGAGACCGGGGCGGTCGAAGGCGATGACGCGATAGCGGTCGGAGAGGCGGCCGGTCAGGTCGAAGGTGAAGTCGCGGATGTTGCCCGAGGCGCCGTGAATCAGGATGACCGTTGGCCCGGACCCCTCGACATGCGCGTGAACGGTGGTGCCGCCGACATCGAGAAGCTGCCCGGTCGGCGGATATCGACGCTCTGCCATGGTCGCGGGCTCTCCTAGTCCGTCCGTGCCCGCGCAGCCGAGCAGCATCGCCGCAGCGGCCGCGAGGCTAAGGCGTCTCGGTGCCGATCTGAGTGAGGTCATATGGCGTGGACTGGTAAATCTCGTTGATCCAGTTGCCATATAGAAGATGCGCGTGGCTTCGCCACCGGTTGAGCGGCGTTCTCGCCGGATCGTCATCGGGATAGTAGTTGCGGGGCACGGTGATCGCCGCGCCGTGCGCGGCGTCGCGGTCGTACTCTTCCTTCAGTGTCGCGCTGTCGTATTCGAAGTGGTTGAAGATGTAGAGCGCGCGGTGGGAGGGGTCCTCCACGAGGCAGGGGCCGACCTCGTCCGATCCCAGAAGCGTCCTGAGCGCGGGGGCCGCGTCGATCTCGTCCTGCTTCATCTCGGTCCAGCGCGAGACGGGGATCACGCAATCGTCCGAAAAGCCGCGCAGATAGGGCGAGGCGGGGGCGAGGTTCCGGTGGCGGAAGCAGCCGAAGGCCTTCGCGTCGAGCATGTGTTTCTCGACCCCGTGGAAATGGTGGATCATCGCCATGCCGCCCCAGCAGACGCCGAAGGTCGACTGCACGTTGGTCCGGGTCCAGTCCATCACCTCGCACAGCTCGTCCCAGTAGGTGACCTCCTCGAACGGCAGGTGCTCGATCGGCGCGCCGGTGATGACGAGGCCGTCGAACTTCTCGCCCCTGACCTCCTGGAAGGGGCGGTAGAAGGTCTCCATGTGCTCGGCGGCTGTGGTCTTGGTCTGATGCTCGGTCATCCGGATCAGCTGGAGATCGATCTGGAGCGGCGTCGCGCCGATCAGCCGGGCGAACTGGTTCTCGGTCTGGATCTTCTTCGGCATCAGGTTGAGGAGTCCGATCCTGAGGGGTCGGATGTCCTGCCGTGCGGCCCGGCTCTCGGACATCACCATGACCCCTTCGCGCGAAAGCACGTCGAAGGCGGGCAGGTTTTCCGGCAGCGTGATGGGCATCGCGGGTGGTCCTCGTGTCAGACCCGCTGACTTAGGCGGATTGCGACCGGGCCTCAAGGGCATGGGCGACGAGGGCGATCATGTCGTCGTCGGTCTTCACCCGCGCGATGTCCTCGGCCTGCAGCGTCAGGCCCCAGTTCCCGGCCATGGCGCGGTAGCGGGGCTGCCTGTGGGCGAGGGCGCGGGCGTAGGCCCACCGGACGAAGGCGTCGGGATCCACCTCGTCGGGCGCGAGGCCGGTCTCGGCGAGGTATTCGGCCCAGGCCTCCTCGAGGAATTCGATCTGGTAGCACATCGGCTTGGGCGCGCGGTCGAAGCGGCGGATCAGCTCCTCGGTATGGGCATCGGTGCCCTCGATCCAGACCATGAGAAGCTTGTCCGAAAGCGCCGAGAGCACCGGGTCGGCGGGATCCTCCGGATCGACGATCTCGCAGATCGACCCGCTCGTGTCGCAGATGAAATGGTCGTAGCCGTAAAGCTGCTTGGCCCGCTCGATGAAGGGCACGGTGTCGAGCATGGCGGAGATCTCGGCCTGCCGGTGCTGCTCCTGCCGGCGCATGTATTCTTCGAACGGCAACCCGCCCTTTGCCGGATCGCCGGGCTTGCCGAGGTAGGTGGAGAGCGGCGCGAGGTTGTCGAAGGTGATGTTCGACTGGATGTAGACCGAATCCGACAGCAGCAGCTCGCGCAGGAGCGGGACCTTCATCGCCTCCCGCTTGAAGTTGTCGGCGATGTGTTCGCCCATGTACCGCGTGCCGATCCGGTAATCGACCGAGTAGTGGAACCAGTCCCCGCTCGCGCGCAGCAGGTTCGAGACATGGGTCTTGCCCAGCCCCGACATGCCGAACAGCATGAGGCGTCTCGAACGGGCGCTGAGCCAGGCGTCGGCGGTCGGGTAGAGCATGGCGGGTCTCGTTGCGGCTCGGCGTGGGGATAGCGGAGGCGGCGGGGCCTATCCAGAGAAAACTCGATCGGCGATGGCGCCGCCTTCGGCGGGTGAGACGCCCGTGCGACGGCTCAGATCGTCGCGGCGGGCATTGGCGACGATGCCGGAAGCCGGATCAGCAACCGGGTTCCCTCCTCGGAACCCCACTCGCGCGCGGCGCCGATCTGATCGAGAAGCGCCTCGATATGGTTGAGGCCCGAGCCGGTATCGGCCCCGCTCCGCTTCTCCAGCGCGTCGCCGAGGCCCTGGCCTTCGTCGCGCAGCACGATCTCGACTGCGCCGGAGGTCTTCGCGACGGTGAGATGGATGCGGCACACCCCGTCGCGGGAGGCGTACTTGATGGAGTTCGTGATGAACTCGTTGGCGACGATCCCGAGGGGGATGGCGATGCTGCTGTCGACGGTGACGGGCTCGATCTGCGAGTTGATCTCGCACTCGACCTCGCCTTCGGAGCCGAACGACCCGATCTGCGACGCGAGGTTGGAGAGGAAGCCGCCGATCTCGATCCGGTCGATATCGCTCGACGTCGAGAGGAGGTCGTGCAGCCGTGACAGCGTTTCGATCTGCCCGATCATCATGGCGATCTCCTGCTGCACCCCCGGATGGGTGCTGCGGCGGTGCTTGCTCCGGAAGAGGCCCTTGAGGATCGCGAGATTGTTCTTCACGCGGTGCTGGAGTTCCTCGAGCGCCCGTTCCCGGTCGTTGAGCGCCAGCCGCAGAGCTTCGGATTTCTGGAACCGCTCGATCGCCGCGCCGAGGATGAGCGCGTAGCCTTGCAGAAACTCGATGTCGGCCTGACGGAATTCGCGGGGCGTCGTGCTGTCGACCTGCAGGAGGCCGAAGGGCGCAGTACCGTCGGTTCCGGGAATGACGACGTTCACCATCGCCTCGACCCCGTGGCGCTGGAGAAACTCCGGGTAATCGAACCTGTCGTCGCTGACATCGTGAGCGACGGCGGGCTCGCCGTGGATGAGCGCGAAACCTTCCGAGGACGTCTCGAGGGCGGGCACGACCTCCTCGCCCACCACGCCGTCGTCCCACCCGACGCCCGCGATGACTCGCAGGTTCCTGCCGTCGTCCTCGAGCCGCATGACCTTCGAGAGGTGCGTCCCGAGCGCGCGGCGGCAGTGCTCGCAGGCCTCGGTCAGGATGTCGTCCTGCTTCTCCGCCTTCAGGGCGGTGTGCCCGAACGCGATGACGGCCCGTCTCTGTTCGAGCAGGCGATCGAGTTCGCTGTCATTTTCATCGCTCATCGTTCCGGGATCCCGCGTCCGCCAAACAGGCAGCCATTATCGACGTCATTTCGCCGCGCCACAACCATATGACGCGTTGGCCGCGCGAATGGTTCGGATTCCGCCTTTCCTTGGCGGAGGGACGTCGCCTCAGAACGTGTACTTGATCTGCACGCCCGCGGCGATGGCGCTGTTGTCGGAGAATTCCGCGCCGATCGTCTGGGTCGTCGCGTCGCCGAGCGCGATGTAGCGCACGCCGCCGGTGATCTGGGTCGCGCCCTGCGTGTAGGTGGCGGCGAGGCCTATCGAGGCGAAGCCGTCGCGGGGCGCGAGATTGCCCTGCACGTCGCCGGTCTGGCCTTCGTAGCCCACCGTGATCGCGCCGGACCAGTTGTCGGTGAAGCGCCGGCCGATGCCGAGGTTGTAGGTCGTGTAGTCGCTGTCGTAGTCGATCAGCGATGCGCCGCCGAGGCCCGGAGGCGTGATGTCGAATTCCGACCAGTCCTGCCAGCGCACGTTGCCGAAGAGCAGCGTGCCCTCGGCGATCCCGGTCTGGAACTCGAGATTGAGCGCCTGCGGGATCGTCGTGACGAAGGTGCCGCCGGGGCCCGGGAAGGTGCCGAAGGATTCGGTCGAGTCGAAGTCGTGGTCGATCGCGGAATGGTAGGTCAGCGCGACGCGCAGCGCGATGTCGGGCCGTTCGTAGGCGACGCCGGCCACGTAGCCGAACTCGAAGGTCCGGTCGACGTCGAGCGCGTAGGATCCCGGAGCCCCCCGCACGAAGAGACCGTCGAGCTCCGCGGTGATCGACTGCACCCTGACGCCGCCGTAGAGGCTCATCCCGCCGTCGAATCTGTAGCGCATGAGCGCGGTGAGATCGGCGCCGTCAAGCTCGGCCGTCGTGCCCCGGAACGGATAGCCCATGGCCGCGCCGGTGTAGTCGACGTCCGCGCCGACCGACTCGTCGAAGATCACGGCGAGATCCATCGCCTGCCCGATCGGCATCTTGTAGCCGAAGCTGAGCGACGAGTAGCCGGGCGCCATGTCGCCGCTGTCGAGCGTCACGCCGGGCGCGGGCGAGAACGTGCCCTCGAGCGTTGGCGATACGTAGGTGAAGGAGAGCTGCACCGCGCGGCCCTCCTCGAAAAGGAGCGCTACGGACTGCGCCGAGCGCTCGATTCCGCCCGCGGCGGCCGTGGAGGCCCAAAGTCCCGCGACAATGGCCAGTGAAGATGCCCGAACCATTCCTGTCCCCTCCCTCGGAATATGTAACACCTCGATGACGTACGCGTAAGGCGGGTGCCGGACAAAGACTGACGCGACGTCAGCGGCCCGCGGGACGTTGCGTCACGGATGCGTGACCCTGCGGCTCTCGGTCCAGATGTTGAGATAGTTCGCGCCGAAGATCACCGCCGCGCCGAGGAAGATGAAGACGTCTAGCCCTTCGCTGTAGAGGACCACGCCCACGATCGCGATGACGGGCAGACGGATGAAGTCGAACGGAACGACGACGGTCGCGGGCGCCACGGCCAGCGCGTTCGTCAGGCAGAGATGCGCCAGCAGACCGGCGCAGCCTATCATCGCGAGCCAGGGCCATGCGGCCGCGGAGGGCCAGGCGATATCGCCGTCGAAACCGGCGCAGACGATGCCGAAGGCGGCCTGCATGACGGTGAGCCAGAACAGGATGCAGGTGATCGTCTCGGTCCGGGTCAGGAACTTGGTGAAGAGGATCGAGCCCGCGAAGCCGATGGCCGAGGCCGCGGCGGCAAGAACGCCTGCGTCGACGTCACCGAAGCCCGGCCGTGCGACGATGAGGATGCCCGCGAAACCGAGCGCGGCCGCGATGGCGCGGGTCCGGGTGAGCCGCTCCCCGAGCACGAGGGGCGCCAGCAGCGTCACCCAGAGCGGCGAGGTGAACTCGAG
The DNA here is from genome assembly GCA_964587905.1 of uncultured Rhodobacterales bacterium. GTDB lineage: Bacteria > Pseudomonadota > Alphaproteobacteria > Rhodobacterales > Rhodobacteraceae > DAINOF01. Next base: position 9,836 of record CAZPOK010000035.1, read on the forward strand.
CGCGAAGACCTGCGCGAGCGGGATCACGGTGATCGCGAAGAACCACAGGTTCTGACCGGTGAAATGCGCCACGTTGCGGACCGCGTGGATGTGGAGGCTGCGCGTCGTCACGTCCCGAAGCCGGCCGAGCGCCCCACCGATCACGAGGACCAGCGCGACGCCGATCAGCGAGCGATACATCATCAACTCGAACGTATCGAGCTCGAAGCTGACGGCGCGGCCCGCCACCGCCATCGAGGAGAACGACACGATCGCCCCCGTCATCCAGAGGCCCGCCTTGAGGACCGGCACGGCGGGAACGGTGACGATCGGGGCGGTCATTCAGAGATCTGATGTCCCGGGGCGCGCACGGTGTCGATCTCGTCGGGCGCGCAGGTGAGGTGACGGCTCACGCGCGGAGGCATCGCCGTCTCACTCCCACTCGATCGTCCCCGGCGGCTTCGACGTGATGTCGTAGGTCACCCGGTTGATCCCCTTAACCTCGTTGATGATCCGCGTGGCGGTCTCGCCGAGGAAGTCGTGGGAGAAGGGATAATAGTCCGCCGTCATCCCGTCGACCGCAGTCACGGCGCGCAGCGCGCAGGCGAAGTCGTAGGTCCGGCTGTCGCCCATGACGCCCACGGTGCGGACCGGCAGGATCGCGACGAAGGCCTGCCAGATCTCGTCGTAGAGGCCGTGCTTGCGGATCTGGTCGATGTAGACCGCGTCGGCCTTGCGCAGGATCTCGAGCTTCTCGCGCGTGATCTCGCCGGGGCAGCGGATCGCGAGGCCGGGGCCGGGGAAGGGATGGCGGCCGATGAACCGGTCGGGCAGGCCCAGTTCGCGGCCCAATGCGCGGACCTCGTCCTTGAACAGCTCGCGCAGCGGTTCGACGAGCTTCAGCCCCATCTTCTCGGGCAGGCCGCCGACGTTGTGGTGCGACTTGATCGTGACCGAGGGACCGCCCGAGAACGACACGCTTTCGATCACGTCGGGGTAGAGCGTGCCTTGCGCCAGGAATTTCGCCCCGCCCACGTCCGAGGCGTGCTTCTGGAACACGTCGATGAAAAGCCCGCCGATGGTCTTGCGCTTGATCTCGGGGTCGGAGACGCCGTCGAGGGCATTGAGAAACAGCTCGCTTTCGTCGGCATGGACCAGCGGGATGTTGTAGTGGTCGCGGAACATCGTGACCACTTCCTCGGCCTCGTTCAGACGCAGAAGCCCGTGATCGACGAAGACGCAGGTGAGCTGGTCGCCGATCGCCTCGTGGATCAGGACGGCGGCCACCGAGGAATCGACGCCGCCGGAGAGGCCGCATATCACCTTGCCGTCACCCACCTGTTCGCGGATCTGGCGGATCGCCTCGTCCTTGTAGGCGCCCATCGTCCAGTCTCCGGTGAAGCCCGCGGTGTGGACGAAGTTCTCGTAAAGTCGCGCGCCGTTCGGCGTGTGGTGGACCTCGGGGTGGAACTGGACGGCGTAGAAGTGCCGGTTCGGGTCGCCGGTGACCGCGAAGGGGGCGCCGGGCGAGGTGGCGTAGACCTGAAATCCGGGCGCGAGTTCAGCGACGTGGTCGCCGTGGCTCATCCAGACCTGTTCGCGGTCGGTCAGGAACCAGCCGTCGAGCAGGTCGAGCTTTCGCGGGGTGGGCGTGACGTAGGCGCGGCCGAACTCCGCGGTGCCGTGGCCGCGTTCGACCCGGCCGCCGAGTTCCTGCATCATCACCTGCTGGCCGTAGCAGATGCCGAGGATCGGAACGCCCAGGTCGAACACCGATGCGGGCGGGCGCGGCGAGCCCTCGTCGATCACGCTCGCCGGGCCGCCCGACAGGATCACGGCTTTCGGCGCGAAGTCCGTCAGGAAGCCCTCGGTGACGTTCTGATAGGGGTGGATTTCGCAATAGACGTGCAATTCGCGCAGGCGGCGCGCGATGAGCTGCGTCACCTGGGAGCCGAAGTCGATGATGAGAAGGCGGTCGTGCGCGGCGCTGGTCATGGACGGGGATTAGACGCTCGCCCGGCCCCGCGCAAGCGCCCCCGCGTCCGGGAACAGCGCACCGCGCGCCGTGCTCCGCACGCGACGCCGGCTGCGGCGGGACCGGGCGACAGGCGGTCTCCGCCGCGCTTCGGTGTGGCGGATGTCGCTTTTCTGCGGGAAAGGGCGGAAATCCGATACGGGGGCGCCGGTCGAGCCGCTATCAGGTGGCAAACGGGCGAGGAGCCCTTCTTCGGAGGACGACGCATGGCTGAGGCCGAGGCACGCAGGCGCACACGGGGCGGAGGCGGCGCGGCGCGCCGGGCCGAGCGGACGGCGGTCCGGATCGAGGCCGCGCGGTTCATCGAACGCAACATCCCGGATTTCGAGATCCTGAACGCCGAGGCGCTCGAGGTGATCGAGGCGAACGCCGAGACCGTGCTGGAGGAGATCGGCGTCAGCTTCGTCGACAATCCCGAGGCGCTGAAGCGCTGGAAGGAGGCCGGGGCGGACGTTCAGGGCGAACGGGTGCGGCTGCCCAGGGGTCTTGCCCGCAAGCTCTGCGCGACGGCGCCTTCCATGTTCACCCAGCACGCCCGCAACCCGGATCGCAACGTCGATATCGGCGGCCGGAACCTCGTTTTCGCCCCGGTCTACGGCCCGCCGTTCGTGCGTACCGCGTCCGAAGGACGCCGCTACGCGACGATGGAGGACTTCAAGCAGTTCGTGAAGCTCGGCTACATGTCGAAATGGGTGCACCATTCGGGCGGCACGGTCTGCGAGCCGACCGACGTGGCGGTCAACAAGCGCCACCTCGACATGCTGCTCGCCCATATGACGCTCAGCGACAAGCCCTACATGGGGTCGGTGACGGAACCCTCGCGGGCCGCCGACAGCATTGCGATGAGCGAGATCCTGTTCGGGCGCGACTTCGTCGACCAGAACACCGTGATGACCTCGCTCATCAACATCAACTCGCCGCTGACGTTCGATTCCGTGATGATGGGCGCGCTCGAGGTCTATGCTCGCGCGGGCCAGGCCGCGATCATCTCGCCCTTCATCGTTGGCGGCGCGATGGCGCCGGTGACGGTCGCCGGGACGCTGACGCAGGTGCTGGCCGAGGTGATGGCCGGCGTGGCCTACAGCCAGCTCATCCGCCCCGGCGCGCCGGTGATCTTCGGCGCCTTCGTGACCTCGATCGACATGAACTCGGGCGCGCCGACCTTCGGAACGCCCGAGGCCGCGCTCATCACCTACGGCGCGGGGCAGCTCGCCCGCAGGCTCGGGCTGCCGTACCGCTCTGGCGGGTCGTTCTGCGGGTCGAAGCTGGCGGACGCCCAGGCGGCCTACGAGACCGCGAACTCGCTCAACACCGCGCTTCTGTCGGGAGTGAACTTCATGCTGCACGCCTGCGGCTGGCTGGAGGGCGGGCTCGTGGCGAGCCCCGAGAAGTTCGTCATGGATGCCGATCAGCTTGGCGTGCTGCACCACCTCGCGCAGGGCATCGACGTGAGCGAGAACGGCCAGGCGATGGACGCGATCCGCGAGGTTGGCCCGGGCGGGCACTATCTTGGATGCGCGCACACCCAGGCGAATTTCAAGGCGGCCTTCTGGCGGACGCAGGTCTTCGACTACAAGCCGTTCGAGACCTGGTACGAGGAAGGCGAGCGCGACACCGTGGCCCGTGCCGGCGACCGTGTCCAGAAGCTCCTTTCCGACTACACCGCGCCGGCGATCGACCCCGGCGTGGCCGAGGCGCTCGACGACTTCGTCGCCCGGCGCAAGGCCGAGGAGCCGGACGCCTTCAGCTGAACGGGTCCGCGCCGAGACGGCTCTCGGCCATGAGGGCGGTGAGGATCTGGACATGGAGCGCGATGCTGTAGCGCGCCACGCCGGTCCGCCGTTCGCTTTCCATGATCGCTTCGCGCTCTATCAGGGGTTGCAGCGCCTGTCCGGGGCTCGGCGGCGGCGCCGAGCCGAAGAGGCGTCGCAGGTCGCGGTCCCGGACGTATCCGGCAAGGCCGAACCGGGCAGCCCGGACGAGGAGCCGGGGACGCCGGATATGCCGCGGGTTTTCTGCCATGCATGTCATGTGTGCCTCCGATTCAATTGATCGGGACACCTTGCGCCGACGCCGGAAGGTGTTGCTCCGAGCCGGTACCGGCGAACGGTGCGCTGACGTTTGTTTAGCTTTTCGTAAGGATATTCACCGAGCCGGGAGATGGTTAAGATTCTGGTAACGAACACAACTCTAGGTAGAACTGTCTGCTTCGTCCCTGCAAACCTCGGGAGGTCGGGAGCATGGCCGCGATCGCCGATCATCATCAGCGCTGTTTGGTTCCGGTCTGGATCCCGGTCGCGGTTCTCAACTACCTGCGGCACACCGAGGGTGGCGCCTCCCTTCGCCGCCTCTCGCGCATGACGGGGCTGCACGCCTCGACGGTTCTCAGGCAGGTCCGGAAGCTCGAAGCGCGCCGCGACGACCTGCTCGTCGACCTCGCACTGGATCGACTCGGCGCACATCACTTCTCTCGGGCTGGCGCCCGACATGACGGGACCAGGACACAGATGAACGCTATACTCCGCGACACCCCCCCGACCCCTTCCGACGACGAGATCGATCGCGAGGCGAAACGGATCCTCCGCCGCCTCTCCGAGCCCGGCGCCTGCCTCGCCGTGGCGAAGGAGATGGAGAAGGCGGTGGTGGTGCGCGAGCAGGCCGAGGGGGAGAGCGTGCGGACGGCCGCGCTCGACCGGCACGTGGCCGAGGCGATGGCGCTCAAGGACTGGATCTCCTGCGCCGCGCCGGGCCGGATCTCGCGCTACAGGATCACCTCGGCCGGTCGGGCGGCGCTGAAACGGCTCGTCTCCGACGGCGCCCGCGACGACGCCTTCGGCGCGCAGCACCGCGATCTCGTCGCGCGCGACGAGGAGGACCATGACGGACGGGGCGGCGGACGCGTGCGCTACAACGCGGCCGAAAGCCCGCTGACGGCGCTGGCGCGGCGCCGCGACAAGGACGGTCAGCCGTTCCTGTCCCACAGGATGGTGGCCGCCGGAGAGCGGCTGCGCGAGGATTTCGAGCTGGCGCAGATGGGGCCGCGCGTCGCGCAGAACTGGGACCGGTTCCTGACCGTCGGCGACCGGGCCGCCGTCGCGGGCGACGGCGGCCTCGCCCGGGGTCCGAAGGCGGCGCGGGAGCGTGTTCTCGCCGCACTCGGCGATCTCGGGCCCGGCCTCGGTGACATCGTCCTGCGCTGCTGCTGCTTTCTGGAAGGCCTCGAGGCGACCGAGCGGCGTATGGGATGGTCGGCACGGTCGGGGAAGATCGTCCTACGCATCGCGCTGCAGCGCCTCTGCCGCCACTACGACGCGAGGGAAGCGGGCTGGTCGCCGCTGATCGGATGATCCGCCCGTCGCGCCGGGCAGGCGCCCATGCGTTTCCCGCAGATCCGCCATCCGCGACGCTCCGCGCATTGGACAAGACCGTCCCGCGGGATTAGGTCTGGACCGAACAGACGGAGCACCTCATGAGCCCCCGCGACCTGACGATCCCCGCAAGCCGCCATCCCGAGAAGGCGCATCGCCCCGACTCCGCCCAGCCGAAGAAGCCCGACTGGATCCGCGTCAAGGCGCCGACTTCGGAGGGCTACAGGAAGACCCGCGACATCATGCGCGAGAACAAGCTCGTGACGGTCTGCGAGGAAGCCGGGTGCCCGAACGTGGGAGAGTGCTGGTCGCAGGGCCACGCCACGATGATGATCATGGGCGAGATCTGCACCCGCGGCTGCACGTTCTGCAACGTGGCCACCGGCCGCCCGGACACGCTCGACGCCTTCGAGCCCGGACGGGTCGCGCACGCGGTGGAGAAGCTCGGTCTCAAGCACGTCGTCATCACCTCGGTGGACCGCGACGACCTCGAAGACGGCGGGGCGGAGCATTTCGCCCAGACGATCCGCGCGGTGCGGCATCGGGCGCCCGCCACGACGATCGAGATCCTGACGCCGGACTTCCTGAGGTGCCCGCCCTCGGCGCTGGAGGCGGTGGTCGAGGCGCGGCCGGACGTCTTCAACCACAACCTCGAGACGGTGCCGGGGCTCTATCCCGGGGTCCGTCCGGGCGCGCGGTATTTCCATTCGCTGAGGCTCCTGCAGAAGGTGAAGGAGCTGGACCCGGCGATGTTCACGAAGTCGGGGATCATGGTGGGTCTCGGCGAGGACCGCCCGGCGGTCCTTCAGGTGATGGACGACATGCGCTCGGCCGACGTCGATTTCCTGACCGTCGGCCAGTATCTCCAGCCGACGCCCAAGCATCACGAGGTCGCGCGGTTCGTGACGCCGGAGGAGTTCGCGAGCTACGAGAAGGCGGCCTACGGCAAGGGCTTCCTGATGGTGTCGGCGACGCCGCTCACCCGGTCGAGCTATCACGCCGGCGACGACTTCGCGCGGCTCCGCGCGGCGCGGCTGCGGAAGCTCGGGCAGGGGTAGGGGGCGCTGCCCCCTCTTGGCCTGCGGCCAATTCACCCCCGGGATATTTGCGGACAGATGGAGGCGGGATGCCCGTGCGCGGTCACTCTGCGGGCGGGACGGACTTCACGTAGGCCGCGATCGCCGAGCGATCCGCGTCCGACAGCTTGGAGGTGCCTTCGATCACGGCCCGCATGCTTCCGCCTGCGGTGTCGAACTCCGGGGTGAAGCCGCTCTCGAGATAGGCCGCGATATCGGCCTCGGTCCAGTCGAGCTCCGCGGGCGTGATGTTGGGGATGTTCCCCCGGCCCGAAGGGTTCGGCGCACCCGCGAACCATCGCGTGGTGTCGAGCCCGCCCGCCGCGTTTCGGGGCGTATGGCATTCGCCGCAATGCGCCAGCGCCTCGGAGAGATAGCGTCCGCGCTCGATTTCGGCGGTGTCCGCCGGCATCGCCCAGTCGTCGGTGACGAAGGCCCGTTTCCAGGCGCCGAGCCCGGTCCGGATCGAGTAGGGCAGCGCCAGTTCGTGCGGCGCGCTCGGCGTGGCATCGGCGGGCAGCGTCTGGAGAAACGCCGCGAGCGAGACGATGTCGGAGACCTCGGCTTTCCCGTAGGCCGCATAGGGGAAGGCCGGATAGTAGTGCCCGCCATCCGGAGAGGTGCCCTTCATGACGGCGGTCACGATCTCGGCGGTCGTCCAGTCGCCGATCCCGTGCACCGGATCCTGGGAGATGTTCGGGGCGACGAAGGCGCCGAAGGGCGTCTCGAGGCGGTGACCTCCCGAGAGGACGAGCTTGTCGTCGCCCTCGGCCTCCTCGCCCGCGTGACAGGAGGCGCACCCCGTGGCCCAGAAGACCTCTTCGCCCCGGGCGAGGTCGGGCTCGATCCCGGCAAGCTCGGCCGCGATCACGACCTCTGGGCGCGTCGCGCCCCAGAACGCCGCCGTGCCGATGAGAATCAGCGCGGCGGCGACGAGGATGATCCGGCGCATCGCGGCGCGGCCGGATCAGTCGTCCGAGACCCGGAAGTCCTCGTGGCAGGCGCCGCAGGCCTGGCCGACCGGGCCGAGCGAGGCCCGGAGCGCCTCGAGCCCGTTGCCGGCCTCCGCCGCAAGCACGTCGGAGGCGGAGACGAGGGTGCCGGAGATCTCTACCACCTTCGGGAGGTCTTCCCAGATGTCGGGCAGGGCACGGGTCTCCATCAGCGTGTCGCTGTCGGTCCCTTCGGGCCAGTAGCGCGACTGGTCGAGCTTGCTGAGCGCCGCGAGACTGGCGGCGGCCGCGGTGGCCGTCTCGGCATCGTACTCGATGTTGCCGCGCGCCATGCCGCCCAGAAGGCCGAGATTGTGCGCGTAGAGCGTCATGTGGGCCTTGCGGGCCGCCACGGCCGGGTTGACGTCCTGCGCCGTCGCGGCGGTGGCGAGAATGGCGGCGCCGGCAAGTCCGGAAAGGATCGGGCGGGTGAATCGCATCAATAACTCCAATGTTGTGTTTCCGCTGGATATTGAACAGTGTACCGGGCCACGGCCGTAAGAAAAGTGCCGAAATCCGCAGGACACTTGACGATTCATGCACAGCGAGAACTGGGACGATCTGCGATACGTCTTGGCCGTGGCCGAGGGCGGGTCCGTCTCGGCGGCGGCGCGGTCGCTCGGTGTGAACCACGCCACCGTCCTGCGGCGCGTGGGCGCCTTCGAGGAGCGGCACGGCGTGAGCCTGTTCGAGAAGGGCGCGCGCGGCTACGCCATCCCGCCCGACCGGATCAAGGTGATCGAGGCGGCGCGCGAGGTGGAGACGGCGGTGGCCGCGGTCGACCGGCTGATGCGCGGTGGCGCGGCGCCGGTCTCGGGCCGGGTCCGCGTGACCTCGACCGACACGTTTTGTTCCACGGTGCTGCCCGGCATCCTCGCGCGGCTCTGCGACCGCGGGCCGGGCGTCGAGCTTTTGACCTCGAACGGCCATCTCGACTTCGCGCGGATGCACGCCGACATCACCGTCCGTCCGACGGCGCATCTGCCCGACGATCTTGCGGGCGAACGCGGCGGCACCCTGGGCTTCGCGGTCTACGGGCGTCGGGGCGTGACGCGGTGGCTGGGCCTCAAGGGCCGCCTCGCGGGATCGGTTGCGGGGACGTGGATGACCGAGACCGTCGATCCCGCCGACATCGTCGCGAGTTCCGACAGCTTCCCGACCCTGACCGCGTTCGCGGAGGCGGGTCTCGGCCGGGTGATCCTGCCGTGCGTCCTGGGCGACGCGTCCGAGATCCTCGAGCGGTCGGGCGACGGGCCGCGGGACCTCGGTGTCGCGATCTGGGTGGCGAGCCATGTCGACCTCGCGGCCTCGCCGCGGCTGCGATCGGTGCGCGCGGCCATTGTCGACGGACTTGCCGCCGAGGCTGGCAGGCTTTCCCCGGATCTCAGGTGAAGCGGACCTTGCCGATGAACGGCAGGTTGCGGTTCCGCTGGGCGTAGTCGATGCCGTAGC
>CAZPOK010000036.1:0-18631 GCA_964587905.1 uncultured Rhodobacterales bacterium
CGCCCGACGATGGCGAGTGTGAACGGCATGGCCCCTCCTGTCCGGATCAGGGCGTCGGTCTACACCGCAAAACCCTCACCGGAAAGCGCGAAGCACGCCGTCGTCGGTGACGATGTAGAGAACGCCGCCCGCCACGACCGGCTCGGCACTGGCCCCGCGCGGCAATTCGACGGTGGACAGAAGCTGCCCCGACTGCGGATCGAAGGACCGGATCAACCGGTCGTCCGACGCCACGATCAGCCGGTCGCCCGCGAGCAGCGGCCCGTAGTGCGCGAAGACGTCCTTCCGGCGGCGGGCCCGTTCGTTGGCGAAGAGCGGCAGGTCCTCGGTCCAGACGACCGATCCGTCCGACGCGTCGAGCCGCACGAGCTGGTTCCGATCGGACACGAGGAACACCGACCCGGCGGAAACCTCCACGGGGCTCATCGCGCCGTGATCCGCCGTCCAGACCGTCTGACCCGTCCCGAAGGCGATCGCCGCCGTCCGGCCCGAATGATTTCCCGCGTAGACCTGGCCGCCGGCGATTACCGGGTCGCCGGTGATATCGGAGACCCGCGCGATCACCGTGCCAAGCCGCTCGCCCAGGACGTAGGCCGTCCAGAGCACGGCCCCCGTCCCTGGCGCCGCCGCGACGAGTTCGCCCGACGCGAACGGAAACACCACCGCCTCGCCCGTCGCCGCCGGCGCCGCCCCGCCGATCACGGCCGTGCCGCCCGGCGTCGCCTCCACGCTCCAGGCGACTTCGCCCGTCGCGGTGTCGATGGCCCATCCGCGGCCGTCGCGGCCCGATACGTAGACTTCGCCGCCAAGCACCGTCGGCGCCCCGGTGGCCGCGGCGGAGAGATCCTGCGACCAGATGACGCCGCCGGACGCCGCGTCGAGCGCCGAAAGCCGCCCGAAGCCCGTCGTGACGTAAAGCCTCCCGCCCGAGACGGCGAGCCCGCCACCCGATGCGTCGTCCGCCCGGTCCTCGGCCGGCGTCAGGCTGGCCGTCCACAGAAGCTGCCCGCCGGTCGATACCGCCGACACCCGCGACCGGCTGTCGAGCGTGAAGACCCGGCCCTCGGCGACGACGGGAGACGCGGTGATCCGGTGGCCGCGGCTGTTGCCGGCGCCGATGTCGACCGACCAGACCGGCGTCGTGGCGCGCCCGAGCGCGGGGTTCTGGATGTCGTGATCCGGCGCACCCGCCTTGTGCGTCCAGGCCGCGTTCGACACTTGCGGCGGCGGGCTGAACGGCAGGTCGCGGTCAGCGGTTTCGGCCGGGGGGCGCAGATCGAGCCGTTCGCCCGTCAGGATCAGCTCCCGCTCGCCGCAGGCAACCAGAAAGAGGGCGCATGCACACGCCCCCGCCAAGGATCGTCGCAGCCGTGACACGTCCCCTCGTCCCCCTTCTGCCCGCAAGGCGTTTTCGCCCGTTCTTCGCCTCAGGACGCGTCGACCGACCCGCCCAGTGCCACAATCAACTGCAGGGTTCGCCGAAGCAAGCCTTCGCTTGCATCCGCGTCTCCGGCGAGCCCGGTGAGTATCTCGAGCGCCGCATCCCGGTCGCCCGCCTCGACATGCGCGAGCGCCGTCTGTTCGAGCGCGAGCGGACGGAAGGTGTGCCCCGGCGAAGTGAGAGGTTCAAGCATGGCGATCCGCTCGGCCGGCGGAACCTCGCCGGCGCCGATCATCGCAGCCTTCAGCGCCGCGAGATCGCGGTAGATCTGCGGCACCGTCGCATCGGTGGTGAGCGCCACCAGATCCTCGTAGGCCGCCGGCTCGCCGTCCGCTTCGATGGCCTGCGTCGCCGTCAGAAGCGAGATAACGGCATCGGCCGGCGCATCGGTTCGGAGGCTTTCCAGGGCCGCGAGGCGTGCCCTTGGATCCTCTGCCTCGACGGCTGCGAGGATCGCGTCGCCCCGCGCCTGCGCCTCCGCCCGCGCGTCGGCCTTGCGCCACTCGTTCCAGGCCGCGCCCGCGACGGTCAGAACCACAATCGTTATGCCGATCCAGGCATAGCGCCGGAACAGGGTGAAGAGGCGGTCGCGCCGGACTTCCTCGGTCACTTCGTTGATGAAACTGTCTTGGTTGGCCACGCCGCGCCTCCGTCGTTTCCGGCCCTATACATCCTGTGGACAAGCGTTGCAAAGACCACGCACGACAGATCTGCGGGCGACATCTTGCAGGTGCAGCGAGAAAAGACTAATCTGAACTGATCAGTTTAGCGTAATGGGAGGCAGAAAAGCCAACCCGGCGCGCAGCCGTGCGTGGCGCATGGCCGAAATGCAGACCCGCCTCGCGGGGGAGAACCGACAAGACATGAAACGTGTGTTTTCGATCCTGTTGGCGGCCATCGTCGTCGTGACCCTCTACATGCTCGTCTTCGAGCGCGAGGCGGTCCTCGCTCTGGCTGCGGGGGACGACCGGGCCCAGGCCGCGAGCGATGCCGCGCCGGTACCCGAAGCCGCGACGCTCGACGTCGCCGCCGCGATCGAGGTGGTGGCGATGCGCTCGTCGGCCTCGGTCATCGACCGCGCCGTTCTCGTGCGGGGTCAGACGCAAGCCGCCCGTCAGGTCGAGGTGCGTGCCGAAACCTCGGGACAGGTGATTTCCGAGCCTCTGCGGAAGGGATCTTCGGTCGACGCCGGACAATTGCTCTGCGAGATAGATCCGGGGACGCGCGGCGTCGCGCTTCGCGAGGCCGAGGCGCGTCTCGCGCAGGCGCGCACCGGAATTCCCGAGGCCGAAGCTCGCGTGGCCGAAGCCCGCGCCCGGCTCGAGGAGGCCGAAATCAACGACCGCGCGGCGGCGCGTCTGGTCGAGGACGGCTTCGCCTCGCAGAGCCGCGTCGCATCCGTCAGGGCCGCCGCCGAAAGCGCCCGCGCAGGGGTCACCACCGCCGAATCCGGGCTCGAGGCCGCCAAGGCGGGGATCTCGTCGGCCGAGGCCGCCGTCGCCGCGGCCCAGAGGGAAATCGAGCGACTGAAGATCACGGCGCCCTTCGAGGGCCTTCTGGAATCCGATACGGCCGAGACCGGTTCGCTTCTGCAACCGGGCGCGCTTTGCGCGACGATCATCCAACTCGATCCGATCAAGCTTGTGGGCTTCGTGCCGGAGACCCAGATCGACGCCGTCGCGACGGGCGCGATGGCCGGCGCGCGTCTCGCCTCCGGCCGGGAGGTCATCGGCGAGGTCACCTTCGTCAGCCGCTCCGCCGATCCCACGACCCGGACGTTCCGCGTCGAGGTGGAGGTGGACAACGGCGACGCTTCGATCCGCGACGGCCAGACCGTCGAAATCGCGATCGCCTCCGACGGCACGGCGGCGCATCTTCTGCCGCAGTCCGCGTTGACGCTCGACAACGCGGGCCGGCTCGGCGTCCGTCTCGTCGGCGGGGACCGCACCGTTGCCTTCGCGCCTGTCACGCTGCTTCGCGACACGACCGACGGCGTCTGGGTGGACGGCCTGGCCGAGGACGTCTCGGTGATCGTCGTCGGTCAGGAGTACGTCACCGAAGGGGTCGCCGTGCGGCCGACCTACAGGGAGGCGAGCAGATGACCCGCATCGTCGACTGGGCCGCCTCGCGCGCGCGGATGATCCTCGCCTTCATCGCGCTGTCGCTGATCCTGGGCGGCGCGGCCTACGTCAACCTCCCGAAGGAGGGCGAACCCGACATCGAGATTCCGGCGCTCTTCGTGTCGGTGCCGTTCCCCGGTATCTCGGCGGAGGACAGCGAGAAGCTGCTCGTCAAGCCGATGGAGACCGAGCTTTCGGACATCGACGGCCTGAAGGAGATGACCGGCACCGCGGCCGAAGGCTACGCCGGCCTCGTGATGGAATTCGAGTTCGGCTGGGACAAGACCAAGACGATCGCCGACGTGCGCGACCGCATGAACAGCGTCGAGGCCGCCTTCCCCGACGGCGCGGACAACTACTCGATCAACGAGATCAACTTCTCCGAATTCCCGATCATCATCGTCAATCTCACGGGCGCCGTGCCCGAACGCACGCTGATCCGCGTCGCCAAGGATCTGCAGGACCGGCTCGAAGGGCTGGAGCCGGTTCTTGAGGCCTCGCTGACCGGCCACCGCGACGAGATGCTCGAAGTCGTGATCGACCCGCTGCGGCTCGAATCCTACAACGTCACCGCCGGCGAGTTGATCAACGTCGTCACCCGCAACAACCAGCTCATCGCCGCGGGCGAGGTCGAGACCGAAAGCGGCGCGTTCTCGGTCAAGATCCCGTCCTCCTTCAGCGACCAGGGCGACATCTACGGCCTGCCAGTTAAGGTCGACGGCGACCGCGTCGTCACGCTGGGCGACCTGGCCGAGATCCGCCTCACCTTCGAGGACCGCGCCGGCACCGCCCGGTTCAACGGCGAGACCACGGTCGCGCTTCAGGTCGTCAAGCGGAAGGGCTTCAACCTGATCGACACCGCGGCGCTCGTCCGCGACGAGGTCGACGCCTTCCGCGCGTCGCTCCCGCCGGAACTGCAGCAGGCGATGAACATCGGCACCTCGAACGACCAGTCCCGCGTCGTGGCCTCGATGGTGAGCCAGCTCGAAGGCTCGGTCCTGACCGCCATCGCGCTCGTGATGATCGTGGTGCTCGCAGCCCTCGGGCCACGCTCCGCCCTGCTCGTGGGCTTCGCGATCCCAGCCTCGTTCCTGATGACCTTCGCGCTTTTCGCGGTGATGGACGTGACGGTGTCGAACATCGTCATGTTCGGCCTGATTCTCGCCGTCGGCATGCTGGTCGACGGGGCGGTCGTGGTCGTCGAATACGCCGACCGGCGGATCTCGGAGGGCGCGGGCCCGATGACGGCCTATACCGAAGCCGCCAAGCGCATGTTCTGGCCCATCGCCGCCTCGACCGCGACCACCCTCTGCGCCTTCCTGCCGATGCTGTTCTGGCCCGGCGTCGCTGGCGAATTCATGGGCATGCTGCCGGTCACGCTGATCTTCGTGCTGACCGCCTCCTTCGTCGTGGCCCTGATCTACCTGCCGGTCATGGGCGGGGTGGCCGGCCGGCTTACCCGGGTCTTCGAGCAGAGCTCTAATGCGCTGCGCCATGCGCTGCCCTGGTGGGGACGCGCGCTCATCGTGCCCGTGGCCTTCTACGGCGTCTTTCTCGGCGCGATGCAGATCCTCAATCCCGGCTACCTGTTCGGCGGCGCCTCGCCCCTGCCGGACGCGATCCGCTGGGTGCCCGGGGCGATCCTGTTCCTCGGCTCCGCCGTCATCACGTCGATCGCGCTCGGCGCGGCGAGGATCGACCGGCCGGCGCGCCGTGTGGCGTCGGGCGACCGCAGAACCCCCTTCGGCCGCTTCATTCGGCTGATCGCGGGCAACCCGGTCATGCCGCTGGTGACGATCGCGCTTGTCGGCGGCTTCGTGGTGGCAACTTTCTCGACCTACGGCGCCAACAACCGCGGTGTCGAGTTCTTCGTCGAGAACGAGCCCGAGCAGGCCATCGTCTACGTGCAGGCGCGCGGCAACCTGTCGCTCGCCGAGAAGGACGCGGTGGTGCAACAGGTCGAGGAGGTGATCCTCAGCACGACCGGCGTGCAGAGCGCGTTCGCCTTCGCCGGCGAGGGCGGTCTCAACTCGAACACGGCGGGCGTGGGCGGCCCGCGCGATGCCGTGGGCCAGGTCCAGATCGAACTCGTCCCGTGGGAGGACCGCACCGCCTACGCCCGCTCGCTCGACGGGGTTACGGCGGAGGATCTCGACGGCGATCTCATCATCGAACGCTTGCAGGCGGACCTCGACAGGATCCCCGGCATCCGCACCGAGATTCTCAATCTCGCACAGGGTCCGGCCTCGGCCAAACCCGTTCACCTGCGGCTCAAGTCGGAAAGCTGGGAGGATCTCCTCGCCGCCGCCGAGATCGCGCGCCGGAAATACGACGCGACCCCGGGCCTCACCGCCGTCGAGGACAGCCGGCCCCTCCCCGGCATCGACTGGCAGATCAACGTCGACGTCGAGAAGGCGGGTCGGTTCGGCGCCGACGTCGCGACCGTGGGCGCGATGGTGCAACTCGTCACGCGCGGCGTCCTGCTCGACACGATGCGCGTGAGCAGCTCCGACGAGGAGATCGAGATCCGCGTGCGCCTGCCCCAGGACGACCGCGTGCTCTCGACCCTCGACACGCTCAAGGTCCGCACGGAAGGCGGGCTGGTGCCGCTGTCGAACTTCATCACCCGCGAGCCGGTCGAGAAACTCGCCCAGATCGACCGCGCCGAGCAGAAGCGCTTCTTCGACATCAAGGCCGGCGTGGCCGAAGACCTCGTCAAGATCACGTCGACGGAGGCCGGGGACATCTCGTTCGCGCCCGCCTCCGCGCTCGAGACCGACGCCGATCTCGCCGGGCGCGTGGCAGACGGAGAGGTGACCTATCAGCCGGTCAACGCGAACGAGCGCATCGCGGCGCTGACCGAATGGCTCGAGACAGAGACCCCGTTTCCCGCGAGTGTCACTTGGGAATGGACCGGCGATCAGGAGGATCAGGCCGAAAGCCAGGCGTTCCTCTCCTCGGCCTTCGCCGCCGCGCTCGGCCTGATGTTCATCATCCTGCTGGCGCAGTTCAACTCGTTCTACAACGCCGTGCTCGTCCTTCTGGCCGTGATCCTGTCGACCACGGGCGTGCTGATCGGGATGCTGGTCATGCAGCAGCCCTTTTCGATCATCATGACCGGAACGGGGATCGTGGCGCTGGCGGGAATCGTCGTGAACAACAACATCGTGCTGATCGACACCTATCAGGAATACTCCCGCTACATGTCGAAGATCGAGGCGATCATCCGGACCGCCGAGGTTCGCGTCCGTCCGGTACTCCTGACCACGATCACCACGATGGCCGGTCTGGCGCCGATGATGCTCGGCATCAGCCTGGACTTCATCAACGGCGGCTACGCGATCGACAGCCCGACCGCGCTCTGGTGGAAGCAGCTTGCCACCGCGGTGGTCTTCGGACTCGGCATCGCGACGATCCTGACGCTGGTGCTCACGCCGTCGCTTCTGGCGCTCCGCGTCTGGGTCGGCATCGGGGCGTACCGGTCCGCGAACGCGCTCCGCGCCCTCTCGCTCGGGCGCGACAGCGCGACAGCCCGGGACAACGCCCTGCGGCGCGCGGCCGCGAAGATTAAGACACCCGAGATCCTGTGGGAGACGGAGGACCGCCCTGTGGATCTGCCCGAGACGCCCCCGGGCGACGGCCGGCTGCGCGCGGCGGAGTGACGCGCGGAGGACAGGCGTCGACCGCTCCGCCGGTGACGGGTCAGTCGGCGCAGGTCCACGTCCCGCGGTAGCCGACCGTCAGACCGGCGTCGAGCGCGAAGCGCAGATCGGCGAGAACGCCCGCCCCGGACTCCTCGTCGGGACGCGGGACGAGTTCGAGGGTCAGCCCCTCCGACGAGAAAACCCGTCCATCCGGCGCGAGCGTGCCCTCCGCGCCCTCGGGCGCCTCCGACAGCGTGACGAGCGTTCCGCTGAGCTTCATCGCGGCCTGCGCGGTCTCGCCTCCGCCCCATGTGACGAGGATCGGCTCGCTGCGCGTCGTGCGTACGAAGCGGCATGCGGTCCCGCCCTCGCCCGCCACGCGCGCGATCTCGTCGGGCGTCAGATCCTCGGCATCGAGGCTCGCCAGCACCGGCGCCGCGAGCGCCTCCTCGACCGTGCCCGTCTCGGCAGGGGGCTCCTCCTCGCGCAACGACGGCGGCACCTCGGCATCGACATCGCCTTCGAGCACCGCGATGAGGTAGCGCATTTCCGAGATCTCCTTCTGCTGCGCCGCGATGATCTCGTCGGCGAGCTTGCGCACCCGCGGATCGTCGATGTCTGCCCGGTTCGAGGTCAGGATCGCGATCGAGTGGTGCGGGATCATCGCCCGCATGTAGCTCACGCCGTCGACCGTCGCCTGGCTCCGCACGAGCCAGAGCGCGGCGGCGAAGACCACGACGCTGCCCGCGTAGATCGCGATGTTGGCGACCCGGCTCGAATACATCGGCAGCATGAAGCTCAGCATGATGATCGCCATCGTGGCGCCCATCAGGATCGCCATGTAGACGCGCGTCTCGCTCCAGAAGACATGCGACAAGACGTAGGTGTTGAGATACATCAGCCCGAACATCACCACCGTCGAGGTCAGGATCATCGCGCCGAAACGCCAGTAGGACATGACTTCCCCCCTTCCTTTGCGCTTGGAACGCCGGGGGGATGATCCATGTTCCAGAGCGGGCGGCGTCAGGGGCTTGCCCCCGACCTCGGACACCGGCTCAGGCCGCCGCGTCGGTCTCCGCCGCCTGCCGCTGCCAGAGCGAGTAGTACCGGCCCTGCCGGGCCAGCAGGCTCTCGTGCGTTCCCTCCTCCACGATCTCGCCCGCCTCGAGCACCACGATCCGGTCGGCATCCGCGATCGTCGACAGCCGGTGCGCGATCGTCAGCACGGTCCGTCCTTTTCCCATCGCCCGAAGCTCGCTCTGGATCTCCCGCTCGGTCTCGGTGTCGAGAGCCGAGGTCGCCTCGTCGAGCAGCAGGATCGGCGGGTTCTTGAGAAGCGTCCGCGCGATCCCCACCCGCTGCTTCTCGCCACCCGAAAGCTTCAACCCCCTCTCGCCCACCGTCGTCTCGTAGCCCTCGGGCAGGTTCGTGATGAACTCGTGGATCTTCGCGGCCTTCGCCGCCGCCTGGATCTCCTCGAACGACGCCGCAGCCCGGCCATAGGCGATGTTGTAGCGGATCGTGTCGTTGAACAGCACCGTGTCCTGCGGCACGACCCCGATCGCGGCGTGCAGGCTTTCCTGCCGGATGTCGCGCACGTCCTGCCCGTCGATCCTGAGCGCCCCTCCCGAGACGTCGTAGAACCGGAAGAGAAGCCGCCCGATGGTAGATTTTCCGGATCCCGACGGCCCGACGATGGCGACCGTCTGGCCCGGCTCGATCGTCAGCGACACTCCCTTCAGGATCGGCCGCGATGGTTCGTAGCCGAAGACGATGTCGTCGAACTCGACCCGGCCGCCTTCGATCCTGAGATCTTTCGCCCCCGGTTTGTCGGCAACTTCCTGCGGTTGCTCCAGCAAATCGAACATTTCGCCCATGTCGATCAAGGCCTGCCGGATTTCCCGGTAGACCGTGCCCAGGAAGTTCAGCGGCATGGTGATCTGTATCATGTAGGCGTTGACCATCACGAAGTCGCCCACGGTGAGCGAGCCGTTCGCAACCCCCACGGCCGCCATGACCATGACGATCACGAGGCCCGCGGTGATCAACAGAGACTGGCCGAAGTTCAGGAAGGCGAGCGAATAGTTCGTCTTGACCGCGGCCTTCTCGTAGAGCGCCATCGCCCGGTCGTATCGGTCGGCCTCGCGCTGCTCTGCGCCGAAATACTTTACCGTCTCGAAATTCAGCAGGCTGTCGATCGCCTTCTGGTTCGCGTCGGTGTCCTGGTCGTTCATCTCCTTGCGGATCTTCACCCGCCATTCGGTGACCTTGAAGGTGAACTGGATGTAGACCGCGATGGTGACGACGAGGACCGCGAGGTACCAGACGTCGAAGACAAGCGCGAGCACGATGCCTGTCAGCGCGAGTTCGAGAACCAGCGGACCGATCGAGAACAGCATGAAGCGCAGGAGGAACTCGACCCCCTTCACGCCCCGCTCGATGATCCGGGACAATCCGCCCGTCTTCCGCGTGATGTGGTAGCGCAGCGACAGGCGGTGGATATGCGTGAAGGTCTCGAGCGCGAGTTGCCGCAGCGCCCGCTGCCCGACCGGGGCGAAGATCGCGTCGCGCAGCTGCTGGAACCCCACGTTCATGAGCCGTGCGACGCCATAGGCGACCGTTAGCCCCACGGCCCCGGCCCCCAGCGCCCAGGCGGGCGTCACCGTGCCCTCGCTCAGGGCGTCGACGGCGGCCTTGTAGAAGAACGGCGTCGCGACGGAGACGAGCTTGGCCAGAACGAGCGAGATCATCGCGAAAACGACGCGCCGCTTCACCCAGCCCTGCCCCTCGGGCCAGAGATAGGGAACGACCTTCCTGATCGTGCGCCAGCCCGAGGCCCGCGCTTCTTTCGCGAAATCCTGATCGGTCAAAGAGTGGCTCCTGCCATCCCCGTAAGAGGTCCGGGGCAGACAAGGTAATCCTGCTGCGGGGGGATGGCCAGTGCCGGTCAGTTCGGAACGGTGAAGACCTGTCCCGGGTAGATCAGATCGGGGTCGCGGATCCGCGTCCGGTTCGCCTCGAAGACGCGAACGTAGAGCGTTCCCTCGCCATAGGCCCGCCGCGAGATGCCCCAGAGCGTGTTTCCGGTCTGCACCGTCACCAGCCGCACCGGCAGCGAGGTCTCCCCTTGCTCTTCGGCAAGCGCGAGGATCGTCTGGACAGGCTCGCGCTTGAACGGCGTCTCGAGCCGGGAGGCGACGGTCCCGTCCTCGGCAATCTCGTCGACGCGCAGGGTGTAGACCCCTGTATCGACGTCTGGGAGCGGTGTGCGCCATTGGCCGTCGGTGCCGATCCCGGTCGAGAGGATCGGAGTGTTGTCGAGGTAGACCCGGACCGACCCCGCGCCGGTCCCGCGCCCCGACAGGATCACGTTCCCGGTCTCGTCATAGGAGATCGCGTCGACCGACACATTGTCCGGGGCCTCCGTGGCGCCCGATTGCAGCACGCGGACACCATCGGCGTCGGAGAGAACGACCGCCGGGGCCTCAGGCGGTTCCGGCGGGGCGGCCTCGGGACGCTCGCCCGCACTTTCGGCCGGAACGTCCGGGTCCGGCTGTGGCTGCGGCGACTCTCCGGGAACAGCCACGGCATCTGCGGTCGCGTCGGCCACCTCGGACGGCGTTTCCACGACCGGCCCCGGCGCGGCGGGCCCTGCGAGCGGGTCCTCGGCACCGGTCGCGGCCGGAGCGGGAACTGCGGCGGTCTCTTGCGGACCGCCTGCGGACGCGTCCTCCTCCGGGGGCCCGGCGTCGGGGCTCGGACCAAGCACCACGGTTTCGTCCGATGCGACCTCGCCTCCGTCTTCCGCCTGCGAGGACAATCCGACCGCGCGGGGCGCCTGGGAGGTTCCGAGCCCGAGCAGCGCGACGAAATTGCCCCGCGCGTCGGCGTCGGCCTCGCCCACGGTCTCGCCGTCGATCTCGACGCGCACGCGCGAGCCCGGCGCCGCGCGCCCGGCGATCACGGCGGTTCCGTCCGGTTCCACGCGCACCACATCAAAGGAGGGAGGTGCCGGCGTGTCGGGAACGGCGGCCGGCACCGGATCGGCATCCGGCATCGCTTCGGCGACGGTTTCGGCCGTGTCGACGGCAGCGGCCTCGCCTCCGCCCTCCTCCGGCACGGCGGACGGACTTGAGATGTCGCCCCCGGCGACGTCGGGCTCGGTCGGGTTTGTCCCGCGCAGGAGATAGAGGCCGCCGAACAACAGCGCGAGCACGACCAGAAGCACGCTCAGCGCTCTAGCGTTCAGGTTCATCCCCGCATGCCCGTCATGATTCCAGCTCCCCAGGTAGCCGCTTTGTTCCCCTGCGGCGCTTGAGGGACAATAGCAACAGGGATATCACCGGTCAAAACGGCTTTTCGTCGAGGCGCTTGTCCCCATGACACCGACCACTCCTGCAATATGCGTATACTGCGGCTCGCGCTTCGGGGCACGCCCCGCCTATCGCGCGGCGGCGGAGCGGCTCGGTTCGCTGATCGCCGAACGGGGATGGCAGCTCGTCTACGGTGCCGGAGACGTCGGCTTGATGGGGATCGTCGCCGGTGCGGCGCAGGCCCGGGGCGGCAACACGCTCGGCGTGATCCCGCAGCATCTCCTCGACCGCGAGGTCGGCAAGCGCGACCTCACCCGGTTCGTCGTGACCGAGAACATGCACGAGCGGAAGAAGGTTATGTTCATGAACTCGCACGCGACGGTGGTCCTGCCCGGAGGGGCCGGCTCGCTCGACGAATTCTTCGAAGTCCTGACCTGGGCGCAACTGGGTCTTCACGCGAAGAGGATCGTGTTGCTCGATACCGAGGGCTACTGGGGACCGCTCCTAGCCCTGATCGACCACGTCATTGCAGAAGGCTTCGCCGACGCGAGCCTCCGGGCGCTGTTCGAGGTGGCCGGGACGGCGGAGGACGCGATGACCATCATCGACACCGCCCTCGCGCCCGCGGGCTAGAACGCGTCGCGTTCGGTCGCGTTCACGTGACCCACGGGAACGCTCCGCTCCTGCGCGACATACTCTAGGCGTGAAGCTCGGAGAGGATCAGCCGCTCGATCTCGTCAACGGGATGGTTCGTGAGGGTCTTCGGCACCTCCGCCACCACCCTGTCGGCGACCTCGGGGTGAAGCTTGGCCCGCAGATCGCCGAGAACACGCGGCGCGGCCACCAGAACGATCCGGTCGAAGGCGTTTCTGTGCGCGTACTTGTAGAGCGTCTCGGCCAGCTCCTCCGCGAAGCGGTGCTTTTCAAGAACATGCCAGTCGGTTTCCTGGAACGCGGAGCGCTGCCCGGGCGAATTGTCCCGCCCGCCGGGCGCGCCGCGACTGTCGATCCCTGAATCCTTGTGACGACCCGGGCGACCCGCGGATTGCTGTCGATCCGGCGGATTCGGGTGATCCTGCTCCCGCCAGACGCGGAGATTGGGATCCTCGTCGTCGGTGACGTTCTCGAGAAACAGCGCCTTCTCACCGTCAGCGATGAGCACCCAAGTGCCCTGTGTGAGTGCGGTCATTTCTGCTTCCCCGTGCCGTGATAGCCGCCGAGCCGGCCTTCGCCTTTCTCGTCTTCCTTGGTGACGCGGGTGATCCCGGCATCGCCTTTTCTTGCACGCTTCTCTTCGTCCTGCGTACCGACGTCGCGTTCGAGGTTGCCCTGGGATCGGCCTTGCTGTCCCGGCGTTTCGGAACCCTCCGTGAACCGGTCCGTCTCTCGCTCGTGGTCATGGGATTTCTTGCGCTCGGCCATTCTTCTTCTCCGCTGGTTCTCGCTGAAGGAGAAATGCGCGGGACCGGTCGCCGGTTCCGCCCATTCCGCGACGCGGCGGGCATGGGCGAGACGACGAACGCCGCGGGCGGGCCCGCGGCGTTCGGGGAGCGCAATCCTTACATGCGGCTCGCCACGTTCTCCCAGTTGACCAGGTTGTCGAGGAAATTCTTCAGGTAGGCCGGGCGCTTGTTGCGGAAGTCGATGTAGTAGGAATGCTCCCACACGTCGCAGCCCAGAAGCGCGGTCTGGCCGAAACACAGCGGGTTCACGCCGTTCTCGGTCTTGGTGACCTTGAGCGACCCGTCGCTATCCTTGACCAGCCACGCCCAGCCCGAGCCGAACTGGCCGGCGCCGGCGGCGGCGAATTCTTCCTTGAACTTGTCGACCGACCCGAAAGCCTCGTTGAGCGCTGTCTCGAGTTCGCCCGGCATGGACGCTGCGCCGGGGCCCATCATCTCCCAGAACTGGGCATGATTCCAATGCTGCGAGGCGTTGTTGAAGATGCCCGACTGGGCGACGGCGCCGGACTCGTAGGTGCCCTTGACGATCTCCTCGACCGACTTGCCCTCCCACTCGGTTCCCGAGATCAGCTTGTTGCCGTTGTCGACATAGGCCTTGTGGTGGATGTCATGGTGATACTCCATCGTCTCCTTCGACATGCCCTTGTCGGCGAGCGCGTCGTGGGCGTAGGGAAGATCGGGAAGTTCGAAAGCCATTGGTTCATGCCCCCTCTGTTGGCGTGGCGAAATACCCGGCATACCTGTGTCGGGGTGCCGCAGGGGTCAACCCCCTTTCGCCGCGACAGGTTCCTGAGAGGCCTCAGTAATGTCCCACAGGCGCCGGCGAGTCCGCGGCGTTCGACAGCAGGTCGAAGACGTACTTCGCGACCGAGCGGAAGCAGACGATCTGCACGGTGTCCTCGTCCGCCATCCAGAATGCCGCCGCGACCTGCGCGAGCCGGGTACGACGGATCTCTTCCGGCCCGAAGGCGTCGGGATGAAGGTCGGCCGGCGTCAGCTTCGACAGCACCTCGCGCCAGTCGGGACCGGTCATGCGGAACAGCGCCCGCGCGTCCGAGACGTCGACCGCGAGGTGGTGCACGCCGTCGAGCGCCTCGGCGAGCTTGGCGGTCATGATATCCGCCTCGGCGTAGGGACCGAGGATCAGCAGCTCGTCGGGCGACATCCAGACCGCGCCTGTCTCCCCGGCGAGGGCGGTGCGGCGCGCCTCGGGCACATTGACCCCGGCGACGCTCTTCACCGCCGCCTTGAGCGTCGCGGCCCCGAGATCGCCGCGAAGCGTGATCATGCCCCGCAAGCCCGCAACCTCCACCGCGACGAGCCCCTTGAACGATGCACCCGGCAGAGCGCTCAGCGACTCAGACATTCTGCTTCTCCCCCGCCTTGTCGTAGAAAACCGGATCGACGATCCGGGCCTTCACCGGGTCGCCGTCGATCCTCGGGAACTCCAGCACCTCGCCCATGCGGTCCGGGCCGTGGTGCACGAGTCCCATCGCGATCCCGCGCCCGAGCGTCGGCGAATGGTAGGTCGAGGTCACCCGGCCCTGCACGTTCCGCTGCCCGTTGGCGTTATTTCCGGGCGCGACGGCATAGGCGCCGTCGGGGATCGCCGAGCCGTCCAGCGTCTCGAGCCCGACGAGTTTCCAGCGGTCGGGGTCGGTCATGTGGCTGCGGGCCTGCGCCCGCTTGCCGAGATAGTCGTCCTTCTTCTTCGATATCGCCCAGTTGAGCCCGAGATCCTGCGGGATCACCGTGCCGTCGGTTTCGTCGCCGATCATGATGAAGCCCTTCTCGGCCCGCATGATGTGGAGCGCTTCCGTCCCGTAGGGCATCACGCCGAGGTCGTCGCCCTCGTCGAGCAGCGCGTCCCAGAGCGCCCGTCCCTCGGAGGCCGCGACGGCGATCTCGTAGGACAATTCCCCCGAGAAACTGATGCGGTAGACGCGGACCTTGAAGCCGCCGAGCGTCCCGTCGGCCCACTGCATGAAGGGCAATGCCTCCGCCGCGAGGTCCATGCCGCCCAGTCGCTCGAGCAGCCGCCGCGCCGCAGGCCCGGCGACTCCGATCTGCACGTATTGCTCGGTGAGATTGGCGACGTAGACCTTCCAGTCCCACCATTCGGTCTGGAGCCATTCCTCCATATGGGCGTGGATCCGGTCGGCCCCGCCGGTGGTGGTGTGGCAGAGCCAGGTGTCCTCGTCGATGCGGGCGACGACGCCATCGTCGATCAGAAAGCCGTTCTCGCTGCACATCAGGCCGTAGCGGCATTTTCCAACCGGCAGCGTGGACATCATGTTGGTGTAGAGCATGTCGAGGAAACGGCCTGCATCCGGCCCCCTGACGAGAAGCTTGCCCAGCGTCGAAGCGTCAAGAAGTCCAACGTCTTCCCGGGCATTCTTCACCTCGCGATGGACCGCCTGCTCGATGCTTTCGCCCGCGCGAATGTAGCAGTAGGGACGGCGCCAGTGGCCGACGGGCTCCCAATGCGCGCCGTTTTCCAGATGCCAGTCGTAGAGCGGCGTCCGGCGGATCGGCTGGAACAGCCTGCCCCGCGCCTCTCCCGCGATCGCGCCCATCGAGATCGGCGTGTAGGGCGGACGGAAGGTGGTGGTGCCGACCTGCGGGATGTTCGCTCCGAGAGATTGAGAAAGAACGGCGAGTCCATTGATGTTGCTCAGCTTCCCCTGATCCGTCGCCATGCCGAGGGTGGTGTAGCGCTTGGCGTGCTCGACGCTCTCGAAGCCCTCGCGCGCGGCCAGTTCGACGTCCGACACCTTCACGTCGTTCTGGAAGTCGAGCCACATCTTCATCTTGAGTCCGTCCCCCGCCCCGCGCGGCATGACCCAGACGGGCTCCATGGCCGCCTCCGAAGGCTCCTCCACCTCCGGAACGGCAGCCGCCGCCGTCGCACCGGCGACCTTGGCCCCGACCTCCAGCGCATCGGCCAGCGCCTCCGCCGTGCTCACCGCGCCCGACGCGGCTCCGGCCGTCGCCACGAAGGGCCTGCCGTCGGCGCCGGTCGGCGGGCGCTCGGGATCCGGCCGGAAGTGCGCCTGCGCTTCGTGCCATATCAGCTTGCCACCGCAATGCGACCAGAGGTGGACGACCGGCGACCAGCCGCCCGACATGGCCACGGCATCACACGGGATGTCCTCGAGGCCCGCACCTTCGCCGAGTTGCGCGCAGATCGTCACCCCTTCGACCCGGGTGGTGCCCTTGACCTTTGCGACGCCGGCTCCAACCTCGACACGAATTCCGAGTTCTTTTGCCTTTCCAGAGAGTTCTCCGCCGCCGCTCATCCTCGCATCGAGGATCGCCGGCACGCGCAGCCCCGCTTGGACGAGCGCGATCGCGGTGCGGTAGGCATCGTCGTTGTTCGTGACGACGACAGTCCGGTCACCGGGGCTCACGCCGTAGTTCACGAGGTAGTCGCGCACCGCTGAGGCAAGCATCACGCCCGGCAGATCGTTCCCGGCGAAGGCAAGCGGACGTTCGATGGAGCCGGTCGCGGTGATGACCTGACCTGCCCGGATCTTCCACAGACGGTGTCGCGGCCCGGGCGCCTCCGGGTCCTGGTCATGGAGCCGTTCGTAGGCGAGCACGTAGCCGTGGTCGTAGATGCCCGCGCCCATCGTCCGGGTGCGGAGACGGACGTTGTCCATGCCGAGCAGCGCCTCGACCTGATCCTCGACCCAGCTTTCGGCGTCCTGCCCGTCGATCACCGGCGCGTCGACCGGCGCGCGGCCGCCCCAATGCGCGGTCTGTTCGATCAGCAGAACCCGCTTGCCGCTTTCGGCCGCCGTTCGGGCCGCCTGCAGGCCCGCGATTCCGCCCCCGATGACAAGCACATCCACGTGAGCGTGAAAGTGCTCATAGGTGTCGGCATCCCGCGCCCTGGGCGCCTTTCCAAGGCCCGCCGACTGGCGGATGAAGGGTTCGTAGACGTGCTTCCAGAAGCTGCGCGGATGCATGAACATCTTGTAGTAGAAGCCCGCCGGCAGGAACCGGGTGAGGAAGCCGTTCACCGCCCCAACGTCGAACTCCAGGCTCGGCCAGTGGTTCTGGGACCGGGCGCCCAGCCCTTCGAAAAGCTCGGTCGTCGTGGCCCGCTGGTTCGGTTCGAGCCGCGCCCCCTCGCCTAGATTGACGAGAGCGTTCGGCTCCTCCGCGCCGCTGGCCACGACGCCGCGGGGGCGGTGGTACTTGAACGACCGGCCGACGAGCACCTGCCCCGCGCCGAGGAGTCCGGAGGCGAGCGTGTCGCCGGAAAACCCTTCCAGCCTTTTGCCGTTGAACGAGAATTCCAACGGCTGCGTGCGATCGATCAGGCGGCCGCCGGTGGGCAGGCGCGTGCTCATGAGAATTCCCTCCAGGACCAGCCGGGATGCTTGTCGGAGATGGCCTTACGAATGGCTTCAGGCGGTTCGATCGTCTGCGCCGGATAGGTGCCATAGACTTCCAGCGTCACGGTGTGGCGCGCGGCGTGGAACCACTTTCCGCAACCGTGCGAATGGCGCCAGCGCTCGAAATGGACGCCCTTGGGGTTCTCCCTGACGAACTGATACTCCTCGAACTCCTCGTCGGACGAGCCGGGACCGTGGCGCCTGACATGCGCTTCGCCACCCGGGGCGAGTTCGGTTTCGTCGGCGGCGATGCCGCAATAGGGACAGGTCAGGATCAGCACGGCGCGGCCCCCTGAAGACTCACATGGAAAACGAATGGATAGCGTACGGACCGCGCCCCGAGGCGGATCGGAGACGTGGCCGCCGGGGCGACGCCGTCAGAAGTTCGGATAGACGGGCGGCGGAGAGGCCGGTGTGACGAGGATGCCATGCCCGGTGTACGTGACCACGAAGAGCGCCGCGAGCATGACCGGCGCCAGCAGCCCGAACACGAAACCCGCGATCTTGGCGCGGTGTCGGTGAAGGTCGTCCGCGGTCGGAAGCCGCTGGAGGATGGCGCGCATGATGTCGTTCCCCTGTCCTGCCCGGTCAGAGATATCCGACCGGCGGGCGAGGTCAAGATGGACGCGGCGGCCGGGAGAACGGCTTTGGGATCACTCCTCGACGAGCGCGGGGTCGGAGAGCGGCTCCTGCTCCAGCGGGACCGGCTCCATCTCGATGGCGTCGTCGGTGCCGAGATAGCCCCACCAGTAAATCGCCGCGACGATGACGATGAGAACGGGCAGGACGAAGATGAGGAAGCCGCCGAGGATGCCGTCGCGCCAGCTGCCGCGCTTCCATGCCATTGTGTCGCTCCGAGTTGCGTCGTCGGGGAGCCAACGCGGCCGTGGCGGCGGTTGTTCCGGCGCGCATGCCCGGCCCGGAGGCCGAGAGTCTCCGAAAACTCTTGGCAGAATTCCTTCGAGGGTGTCCCGCCAATCCCGGCCATCAATGCGCCACCCCCGCGGCGACGCTTTCGTCCACGAAGCGGCCCTCGCGGAAGCGTTCGAGCCCGAAGGCGGCGGCGAGGGGGCTTTCGCCGCGGGCCATCAGTTCGGCCATAGCCCAGCCCGAGCCCGGGATCGCCTTGAAGCCGCCGGTGCCCCAGCCGCAGTTGATGAAGCAGCCGTCGAGCGGTGTCTTGGAGATGATCGGCGAGCGGTCGCCGGTCATGTCGACGATCCCGCCCCACTGGCGCAGCATCTTGA
>CAZPOK010000037.1:0-18553 GCA_964587905.1 uncultured Rhodobacterales bacterium
TCTCGAACGACAGCATCCGGTTGATCGAGAAATGCCGCCCGATGTCGCGCAGGAAGTCTAGGTACTTCAGCCCGTCGAGCCATTCGGCGTTGTCGAGCATCAGCGCGTCGGTCGGACCCTCGCCATAGGTGAGAAGCTGCGCGAAGACGCCCTTGAGCCCGGCGATGTTCGCGTCGATCTCGGTGGGCGTGATCAGCGACCGCTCGGTGTCGCGCCCCGAAGGATCGCCCACCTTCGTCGTGCCGCCGCCCATCAGCGTGATCGGCTTGTGGCCGGTCTTCTGCAGCCAGCGCAGCATCATGATGTTCAGAAGGTGCCCCACGTGCAGCGATTTCGCCGTCGCGTCGTAGCCGATATAGGCCGGAACCACCCCCGCGATCATCGCCTCGTCGAGGCCCTGAAGATCGGTGCAGTCGGCCATGAAGCCCCGCTCGATCATGACGTGGAGAAAGTCTGATTTGGGGTGGTAGGTCATGGCAACTCGCGTATTCTCGGCCCGAACCGGGCGGGGGCTTCTATATCGCCGGCTTGGCCGGAGGGGAAGAGCATGGAAATCAAGGGGCCGGTCAGAGCCTTGGGGACGATGTCGGGCACCTCTCTCGACGGGGTGGACGCCGCCGTCGTCGTGACCGACGGCGACGAGATCCACGCCTTCGCGGAAACGTCCTACCGCCCGTATTCGGCGGAGGAGCGCGAGGTGCTGCGCGCCGCGCTCGGGCAGTGGCACGGCGAGGCGGTGGAGGCCGCCGCGACCGTCGTGGAGACCGCCCATGCCGAGCTTCTGGCCGAATTCTCGGAAATCGACGTGATCGGCTTCCACGGTCAGACGCTGGCCCATGCCCCCGATCAGGCGCGCACGCTGCAGGTGGGCGACGGGCAGGTGCTGGCCGATGCGTTGGGCGTGCCGGTCGTGTGGGACTTCCGCACCGCCGACGTTCGGCTGGGCGGGCAGGGGGCGCCGCTCGCGCCGTTCTATCACTGGGCGCTGGCCCGGCTGATCGGCGCGCGCCACCCGATCGCATTCCTCAACATCGGCGGGGTCGCGAACCTCACCTGGACCGATCCGAAGGCGCCGTCGCCCGAGACGCCCGGCGCGCTCGTGGCCTTCGACACCGGACCCGGCAATGCGCCGCTCGACGACTTCATGCGCGCGCGCCTCGGCCTCGTGCGCGACGTCGACGGGCGGCTCGCAGCGAAGGGCCAGATCGTCGAGGACGTGCTCGCGGAGTTCCTCGAACATCCCTACTTCTTCAAGGTGCCGCCCAAGTCGCTCGACCGGAACGCGTTCGCCGGGCTCGCCCGGGCGGTCGCGGAGCTGCCCGACGCCGAGGCCGCTGCCACGCTGACCGCCATCGTCGCGGCCTCGGTCGCGCGGGGGATGGAACATTGCCCGGCGCCCCCGGCCCATGTCCTCGTCAGCGGCGGCGGGCGGCGCAACCCCGTGATGATGCAGATGCTCGTCGCCACGCTCGACTGCGCGGTGGTGCAGGTCGAGGAATACGGTCTCGACGGCGATATGCTCGAGGCGCAGGCCTTCGCGCATCTCGCGGTGCGGGTTCTCCGGGGCAAGCCCACCACGGCGCCGGGCACCACGGGGGTCGCCGCGCCGGTGGGCGGCGGGCGGCATTCGCGCCCCGGCGGCAGTCCGCGCACGACCGATCCGCTATCGCTGTCAGCGCTGAAGTCGAGGGCTTGATTCGCTTGTCGGGCCCCGGACGCACTGGTCAGCCCCGGGGGATGTCGAACCCCGGCGGCGCCAGTTCGAATCCCTCGAACCGGAACCCCGGACTGACCGTGCAGCTCGCCAGCGTCCAGTCGCCCGTGGTCTTGGCCGCCTGCCAGTAGTGCGTCGGAACGATCGCCTGCGGCGCCTCTCCCGCGGCGAGATCCGGCCCGAGCCGGTGATCCCACGCCGGCCCGGATTCGGTCTCGGCCATCGAAAGGACCAGCGGGGCACCGGCATGGAAATGCCAGATCTCGGTCGCGTCGACGCGGTGCCAGTGGCTCCGTTCGCCCGCCTTGAGAAGAAAATAGATGCAGGTCCCCGCGGGCCGGCCATCGACGGTGTCCGCGACCCAGGTCTGCCGGTAGTGCCCACCCTCGGGATGCGGCGAAAGCTCCAGCCTCGCGATGATCTCGTCGGCGGTCATGGGCGCAGCCTAGACGCCGCGCCCGGCCCCCGCAACAGGTCGGACGGAACGCCGGACCGGGTCGGGGCGTTGAAGCCGCGACGCATGCTATTGAAAGGAGGCAGACATGTCCCGTGCAACGCTTTCGACCATCGCCGCGGCTGCTCTCGCCGCGGCTCTCCCCGCCAACTCGCAAGACATGACGAACGGCACCGGATCGGGCGTGATCACCACCGAGCAGCGCGACCGGGCGATCAGCGCCGACGAGGCGCTGGAAGCGGACGTCTATTCGATGAACCAGACCTACGACGAGAACACCTGGCTCGACACCAATTACTGGAACTCGATCGATGCGGAATGGGCCGAGATCGGGGAGGTCGAGGATCTTCTGATGTCCCGCGACGGTCAGGTGATCGGGCTCGTCGTCGAGACCGGTGGCTGGCTGGACATCGGCGACGATGAATACGTGATCGATCTTCAGGACGTGCGGGTGGTCGACGACGGCATGGGCGTGATCAACTTCGTGACCCGGCTTTCGCAGGACGAGATAGAGCAGATGCCCGAGGCGGATCAGGAAACCTGGTTCTGACGACGGTTTGAGCGACGGTCCGCCTCTTCGGCCCGTCCCGCCCCGCGGTGTTTCGCCGATGCAGGACGCCGCGAATCCCGCCGGCTCGCGCCCAGACCATGAGCGGGTAGCATCGCCGGCGTCCAATGACTTAGGAGGATGACATGACGACTTGGAAAATGTGGCTCGCTGGCGCTTCGATGCTTGTGCTTCCGGCCTGCGAAGGCGTGAATCTCTCGCCCGAGGCCCGGACGGTGGCGGGCGTCGCCGGTGGCGCTGCGGCGGGACTGGTCGCGGCCGACGTGCTTGACGCCAGCGACGAGTGGCGCGTCATCGCGGCCCTCGGTGGCGCGGCGGCGGGCACGCTCGTGGCGCAGAACACCGAAACCGGCACGTGCGCCTATGCGCGCGGCGACGGCACCTATTACCGCGCGGCCTGTCCCTGAACGACAGCAGCCCCGCCGGATCCGATCCGGCGGGGTCTCTTCCCGACGCGGCCGCGGCGTCTCAGGAGCGCAGGATCGACGTCCCGGCGTAGACCGCGGTTTCCCCCAGCATCTCCTCGATCCGGATCAGCTGGTTGTACTTCGCGAGCCGGTCGGACCGTGCCAGCGAGCCGGTCTTGATCTGTCCGCAATTGGTCGCGACGGCCAGATCGGCGATCGTCGCATCCTCGGTCTCGCCCGAGCGGTGCGACATCACGCAGGTCATTCGCGCCCGATGCGCCATGTCCACCGCCTTGAGGGTTTCCGACAGCGTGCCGATCTGGTTCACCTTGACCAGAAGCGAGTTGCCGGCGCCCCAGTCGATCCCCTGCTTCAGCCGTTCGGGGTTCGTGACGAAAAGATCGTCGCCGACGAGTTGCACCGTCTCGCCCAGCACCTCGGTGAGCGTGGCCCAGCCGTCCCAGTCGTCTTCCGCGCAGCCGTCCTCGATCGAGATGATCGGGTAGTCCGAGACGAGCGCCTGCAGGTAGGCCACGTTCTCGTCGGAGGTCATGGTCTGGCCTTCGCCCGCCATCACGTACTGCCCGTCCTCGT
This sequence comes from uncultured Rhodobacterales bacterium, assembly GCA_964587905.1. GTDB lineage: Bacteria > Pseudomonadota > Alphaproteobacteria > Rhodobacterales > Rhodobacteraceae > DAINOF01. The sequence goes on from CAZPOK010000037.1 coordinate 3,738, forward strand.
AGTATTCTGTCGCGGCGCAATCGAGCGCGAGGCAGATGTCCTCGCCGGGCGTGTAGCCCGCCTTCTCGACGGATTTCAGGATGAAATCGAGTGCGTCGCGGGTCGATCCGAGGTTCGGCGCGAAGCCGCCCTCGTCGCCGAGGCCCGTGGACATGCCGGCGGCCGAGAGCTCCTTCTTCAGCGTATGAAAGATCTCGGACCCCATCCGGACGGACTCGCGGATGTTCGCGGCCGAGATCGGCATGATCATGAATTCCTGGATGTCGATCGGGTTGTCGGCGTGTTCGCCGCCGTTGATGATGTTCATCATCGGCACCGGCAGGACCCGGGCGGAGGTGCCGCCGACGTAGCGGAAGAGCGGCTGCATCGAGACATCGGCCGCCGCCTTCGCGCAGGCGAGCGACACGCCGAGGATCGCGTTCGCGCCGAGCCGTCCCTTGTTGGGCGTGCCGTCGAGTTCCATCATCATCGCGTCGATGGCTTCCTGCTCGGTCGCGTCCTCGCCGACGAGCGCCTCGGCGATCTCGCCGTTGACCGACGCCACGGCCTCGAGCACGCCCTTGCCCATGTAGCGGCTCTTGTCGCCGTCGCGCCGTTCGACCGCCTCGTGCGCGCCGGTCGACGCGCCCGAGGGCACGGCGGCCCGGCCCATCGTGCCGTCTTCGAGGATCACGTCGACCTCGACGGTGGGGTTGCCCCGGCTGTCGAGGATTTCGCGGGCGTGGATGTCGATGATCGTGCTCATGGGGGACCTTCCCGGTGCGAAGTGGGTTTGGCGGCGGTTTACCTAAGGGGGTCCATCTTTGGAAGGCCGCGTTTGACCCGGGCCTCGCGAAGGATGGTGTAGAGCCCCGAGGCCACGACGATCGCGCCACCGATCAGCGTGAAGGCGTCGGGGCGCTCGCCGAAGACGGCGAAGCCCAGGATCAGCGCGAAAAGCAGCCGGGTGTAGCGAAAGGGCGTGACGACGCCCACCTCGCCCACACGCATCGCCGCCGTGATCGAGTAGTAGCCGGCGATGCCGCAGACGATGGCGGCGCCGACGAAGACCGCGCTCCTGGCGTCGGGCACGGCGAGGGGTCCGGTGAAGACGCTCATCACGAGGCCCGTGGGGATCAGCACGGCGAAGCCGTAGGCGGCGAGCTGGATGTTCGAAAGGCTCTTCGGCGCGGCCCGCGTGCCGAGGTCGCGCGCCGCGAAGCCAAGCGTGCCGACGAGCGTGAAGAGAGACGCGGCCGTGAACCCCTCGAGGCCGGGCCGAAGCACGATCAGGACGCCGAGGAAGCCGGCGAAGATCGCCGCCCAGCGGCGCCAGCCGACATGTTCGCCGAAGACAAGCGCCGCGCCGAGGGTGACGAAGAGCGGCGAGGCCTGCAGGATCGACGAGGCATTCGAGAGCGGGGTGAGCGTGATCCCGAGGAAGTATCCGGTGCGGCCGATGATCTCGAACACGGCGCGCAGGACGATCGGCCGCGAGACCGTCTCGGCCGTGACGAGCGGCTGACCGCGTGCGCGCGCCAGTCCGGCGAAGAACAGGAACCCGCCGAGCCCGAAGACCGCGATGATCGGACCCAGCGGCAGCGTGTCCGAGGCGAGCTTCACGAAGGTGTCCTCGAGGGCGAAGCCCGCCATCGCGGCGATCATCCAGATTATGCCGCGAAGGTTCTCCATCCGCTCCGTTCCCGCCTCCGACCGGTTCCGCCTAGCCTGTCGCCGCGGCCGGCGAAAGCGTCAAACGCGACGGAACAGCGGGACGCGGGCGAGGTTCTCACTCGTGAATGCCGGTATATGCGAGGAGGTGCAGGCATGACCAAGGATATCGAAGCGGTCCGCGAGGAGATGGCCGCGCGCGCCCGGCCCTTCGCCGATGCCGAGGGTCTGGCCGATCTGGTGGAGCGGTTCGCCGACCGTCGGGTCATCTGCCTTGGCGAAGCGACGCATGGCACGTCCGAATTCTACCGCGCCCGCGCCGTGATCACCGAGCGGCTGGTCCGCGATCACGGCTTCCGCATCGTCGCGATCGAGGGCGACTGGCCGGACGCGGCGGCGTGGAACGCGACGATCGGCGGCCATCCGGCGCCGCGGGCCTCGGAGGAGCCGTTCTCCCGGTTTCCGCGCTGGATGTGGCGGAACGCGGAGGCCAGGGACCTGCTGGACCGCCTGCGGTCGTTCAACAGCATCCGTCCGGGCGATGACCGGGTCGGGTTCTACGGGCTCGACATGTACAGCCTGTGCGCGTCGATCGACGCGGTTCTGGACTATCTCGAAATGTCGTCGCCGGAGGCGGCGCGTGACGCGCGGGCGCTCTACGGCTGCCTCAAGCCCTACTGCGGGGATCCCGGCCAGTATATCCGCAAGGTCGCGGGTGGCGCCAAGGCGTCCTGCGAAGAGGCCGTCGTGGAGGTTCTCGGCAAGCTCCTGAGGGAGCGGCTGGAGGACGGCGAGGCGGTGTTCGGCGCCGAGCAGAACGCGCGGCTCGTGGCGAATGCCGAAGCCTACTACCGGAGCATGTATTCCGCCTCGGAACGGTCGTGGAATCTGCGTGACACCCACATGTTCGAGACGCTCGAGCGGTTGATGACGCATCACGGGCCCGACGCGCGGGCCGTCGTCTGGGCCCACAACAGCCACCTCGGCGACGCCCGGGCGACCGAGATGGGCACCCAACGGGGCGAACTCAACATCGGCCAGCTCGTCCGCGAGCGCTGGGGGCAGGAGGCGGCGCTGATCGGGTTTTCGACGGACACCGGCACCGTCGCCGCCGCGAGCGACTGGGGCGCGCCGATGGAGATCAAGTCGGTCCGGCCGGCGCTTCCCGGCAGTTGGGAGGATTGCGCCCGGAGAACGGGGATCGACACCTTTCTGCTGGATCTGGCCGAGGCGCCGGAGCTCTTGCGGCAGGAGCGCCTGGAACGCGCGATCGGCGTGATCTACCGGCCCGAGACCGAGCGGCTTTCGCACTATTTCGAGGCACGGCTGGCGGACCAGTTCGACGCCTGGATCTGGTTCCGCGAGACGCATGCCGTCAGGGCCGACGAGGGCATGCCGCGCGCGGAGGAGCCCGAGCTGTTTCCCTTCGGCGTCTAGGTCAGCGCGTCTTCTTCGGCACGCCGTAGAGTTCGAGCTTGTGCCCCCGCAGCTCGTATCCCAGCTTTTCGGCGATCCTTTCCTGAAGCGCCTCGATGTCGGCGTCCACGAACTCGATCACCTCGCCCGAATTGATGTCGATGAGGTGGTCGTGATGGTCGCGCTCGGCATCCTCGTAGCGGGCGCGGCCGTCGCCGAATTCGAGTTTCTCCAGAAGCCCGGCCTCCTCGAAGAGCTTCACCGTCCGGTAGACCGTCGCCAGCGAGATCCTCGGATCGACCGCCGAGGCCCGGTTGTAGAGTTCCTCGACATCCGGGTGCCCGTCGGTCTCGTCGAGCACGCCCGCGATGGTCCGCCGCTGGCCGGTCATGCGGAGGCCTCTGGCCTCGGCGCGGGCGATGATCGGTTGCGACATGGCCATCCTTTGCCGTTGGTTCATCTGATTAGACGATTGGCGCGTCGCGTTGAAGCCCTCACAGCGTCAGGCGGCCCTCCATGACCCTGCGGGCGGATCCGGCCACGGTGACGCCCTCGGGGCCGGCCTCGATCCTGATCCGGCTCGGTCGTCCCATCTCGAGACCCTGCGCGATGTCGAGCGACACGGCCGTGCCGTCCTCGCTGGCCAGCAGGGCGCCCAGAGCGGCGGCGGCGCTGCCGGTGGCGGGATCTTCGGGGATGTCGTCGAGCGGGGCGAACATGCGCATGCGGATATCGCCGCCGTCGCGAACATAGGCCGCGACCGCGAAATCGAACGGCAAGGGGTACCTCGCCGCGGCACTGAGGAAGGCCTCGCGCCGCGGCACCGCGCGGGCCAGAGGCTCGAGGCCGGTGAGTTCGGCGAACACGAACGGAAGCCCGACCGAGGCGACGACCGGCGGAACCCGGTCCGTGCGGACATCGTCCGTGAAGAGGCCGAGGCAGTCCGCGACGACCGCCGCCTCCGGCGTGTGCAGACGCTCGAGAGGCCGCGTCGTGCGGAACTGCGCGGCGCCATCCCCTGCGCGGCAGGGAACCGGACCCACGCCCAGTTCGAGGATCATGTCGCCCGGCCTGCCGAGGTCGGCAAGCGCGATGGCGGTGCCGATGGTCGGATGCCCCGCGAAGGGCACCTCGCGCGTCGGGGTGAAGATCCGCACCCGCGCGGTATGGGCGGGATCCTCCGGCGGATAGACGAAGGTCGTCTCGGAGAAGTTGAACTCCCGCGCGATCTTCTGAAGCAGCGACCCGTCGAGAGCGGTCGCGTCGGGGATCACGGCGAGCGGATTGCCGCCGAAGACAGTGTCGGTGAAGACGTCGTAGACGAGATATGCGGTCATCGGCCTCTCCTATGCAGGGCGGCACTAGCACCCTCGGACGCGCGCCGCCAGCCGTTGACATTCCGGGCGCGCGGGCCTTGTTTGGCCGCGCGATCAGGGAGGTCTCATGCCGCGCAAGGAACAGATGGACGCCTTCGGGGCGGTCTCGCTCGTCGTCTTCGCGGCACTTTTCGGCTTCAACCAAGTGGTCATCAAGACCGTGAACGAAGGCTTCCAGCCGGTCTTCGCCTCCGGTCTCCGGTCGCTCGGCGCGGTCCCGCTCATCGTCCTCTGGGCGTTCTGGCGCGGCCGGAGCCTGCGGATCAATCCCGGCACCGTGCCGGCGGGGCTGCTTCTTGCCGCCTGCTTCACCTTCGAGTTTCTGCTCCTCTTTCTCGCGCTCGATCTCACCACCGTCTCGCGCATGAGCGTGATCTTCTACTCGATGCCGATCTGGTTGTCGCTCGGGGCCCATTTCCTGATCCCGGCCGAACGGATGTCGCGCCGCAAGGCCATGGGGCTCGCGCTCGCTTTCGCGGGCGTGGCCTGGGCGATTCTCGACCGGCCGGCGGGGCAGGGGGAGGCTTCGTTGGCGGGCGACCTCTGCGCGCTCGGCGCGGCGATCGGCTGGGCCGGTATCGGACTTACGCTTCGCACGACGCCGATCCAGCGGGAGACCCCGGAAGTGCAGCTTCTCTGGCAGCTTTGTCTCTCGGCGGTGGTGCTGATCGCGGTCGCGCCGCTCTTCGGCCCGCTCCTGCGCGACCCCGAGCCGGTGCACTATGCCGGCATGGCCTTTCAGATCGTCGTGATCGCCTGCGCGGCCTTCATCTTCTGGCTCTGGCTGATGTCGATCTATCCCGCCTCGTCGGTCGCCGCCTTCGGCTTCCTGGGACCCGTCTTCGGCGTGTTCTTCGGCTGGCTCATCCTCGGTGAGGCGATCGGGCCGTCGGTCGTGGGCGCCCTTGCGCTCGTCGCGGCCGGTCTCTGGCTGATCAACCGTCCCGGGCAGACCACGGCGGCGGGACGCGCCTGAACAGGCCCGCGCCGCGGAGCGATCAGGTGCCGCAGAACGTCTGCCGGACCACCTCTTCCTCGGCCGGCGGCCGGCGCAGGTCCGCGTGCTCCGGCTGGTCGTCGAAGGGCCGCGCCAGCACCTCGACGAGGCGGTGGAACGGCGCGTAGTCGCCCTCCACGCCCGCCTTGATCGCCTCCTCGACGCGATGGTTGCGCGGGATGAAGACCGGGTTTGCCACGTTCATGGTCTCGCGACGGTCTTCCGGGGCCACCCCTTCCCGGGAAAGCCGCGCGCGCCAGTCCCGGTCCCAGGCATCATAGCCTTCGGGCTCGAGAAACTCGTCGCGCGCGGCGGGCGTGCCGAGCGCGCGGAACGTGTTGGTGAAGTCCGCCCGCAGCGTCTGCATCCGCGACAAGAGCGTGTGGAGCAGCGCCGCATCCTCCTCCTCTTCGGTTTCGAGCCCGATCTTGCGGCGGAAGACGGCGAGCCACTCGGCCTGAAAGCGCTCGGGAAAGCGGTGGACCGCCTCCGTTGCCGCCTCGATCGCGGCGTTCCGGTCCTCGCCCATCAGCGGCAGCAGCGCGGTCGCGAACTGCGCGAGGTTCCAGACCAGCACGTCGGGCTGACGGTTGTAGGCGTAGCGGCCGAACTGATCGATCGAGGAGTAGACCTTTTCCGAATGGTAGGTGTCCATGAAGGCGCAGGGGCCGTAGTCGATCGTCTCGCCGGCGATCTGGGTATTGTCGGTGTTCATCACGCCGTGGATGAAGCCCACGCCCATCCATTGCGCCACGAGACGTGCCTGCCGGTCTATCACCTCGTTCAGCACGTCGAGCGGCCCCTCCGCCTGGGGATAGTGGCGCTCGATGACGTGGTCGAGGAGATGCCGCAGCGCCTCGGTGTCCTGCCGCGCCGCGAAGAACTGGAAGGTTCCCACCCGGATGTGGCTTGCCGCGACGCGGGCGAGAACCGCGCCGGGCAGCACCGTCTCGCGCACGATCGGCTCGCCGGTGGTGACCGCCGCAAGCGCCCGGGTCGTGGGAATGCCGAGCGCGTGCATCGCCTCCGACACCACATATTCCCGAAGCACCGGGCCGAGCCATGCCCGCCCGTCGCCCATCCGGGAATAGGGCGTGCGGCCGGATCCCTTTAGTTGAATGTCGCGGCGCAATCCGTTGGAATCGAGCACTTCTCCGAGCAGGATCGCCCGTCCGTCGCCGAGCTGCGGCACCCAGCCTCCGAACTGGTGCCCGGCATAGGCCTGGGCGAGCGGATCGGCGCCTTCGGGCACCGCGTTCCCGGCGAGCACGTTCAGGCCGTCGTCGGCGGCCAGCGCGCCGGGATCGATCCCGAGATCCCGCGCGAGCGGTTCGTTGATCCGCACGAGTCCCGGCGTCCGCACCGGGGTCGGCGCGAGCCGTGTGTAGAACCTCTCGGGCAGTCTCGCATAGCTGTTGTCGAAGGGGATCTGGATGGTCATGGTACGCTCCTTCCCGCTCTATTTAGGTGTCGTGCCCCGGCCTGTCACCGGCGCGCGCCGCGTCAGGACCTGCAGGCCCTCCCGGAGCCGGAACCGATGCCGCGCGAAAAGCGCCTGGACACGCGGGTTCGCCTCGTGCGCTTCGCGGTGCACCGCCCGGATCCCCGCCTGTTCCAGCGTCGGCATCAGCGCCGAGAGCACCTCCGACCCCATGCCCCGGCCGCGCACGCCCGGGCGAATCCAGAATTCGTCGACGACGGCGACCATCCCGCCCATCTCGACCGACCAGCCGAAGGTCACGACGATGAATCCCACCGGCGCCTTGCGCGGCCCGATCAGGTAGGCCGCGCCCAGAGGGCTGCCGTCGAGAAGCGGAGCGAGCGCGCCCTCGCGGTGCGTCTCGTCCGAGGTGATCTCCTGCTCGGCATGGCAGGCGGCGAGCATCGGCAGGATCCTCGCCAGATCGTCCGGCCCGGCAAGCGTGAGGTTCGCGGCCATGTCAGTCCCCGGCCGGAAGGCGGCCCTCGAACCGCCCCGCGATCGAGATCGGATCGATGCCCCCGGCCGGGACATAGGCATAGTCTTCGTCCAGCTCCATCGGGATCATCTCGGCGGAGAATGCGAACGACAGGCTGCCGTCCTCGCCGATGGCGGCATCGCTCAGGATTGCCGGGGTTCCACTGTCCGCATTTGCGAACCACGTCGTCTCGCTCGCGCGCCACTCGATGTTCGCCCGGTCTCCGGGCGTCCCCATGTACGGCCCGATCGAGACGATGATGAACGGCGGTGCCGCGCTGTCGTTGCCGTCGTGCGTGCCGCCCATGACCATCAGGTTCGTCAACGGGCCGATCTCGGTGGCGACGATCAAGTCCTGCGGGGTCTCGAGATCCTCGAGCGCATAGAGGATGTGCTCCGTGCCGCCGGCCGTCACCGTGAAGGAACCGAGAACCTCCCACCTGTCCGAGAACTCCTGGGCGGCGAGCGGCGAAGCCGCGACGAGGAAAGCGGCGGCGAAGCGCGTCGTGCGAAGCATGATGGATCCCTTTCTTGTTTCCCGTGAGCGTCGCACGCCGTGTCCCGCGTCACAACCGGGCCAGACGTTCCGTCAGCAGGCCGAAGAAGGCGTCGGCGTCGACGTCTCCCATGAACAGCGCGTTGCGGGGACGGTCGGTGATCCCCCACCAGTCGGCGACCGTCATGCCGGTCGTGAAGCGGCCTTCGGTCTCGATCTCGACGTTGATCCGGCGGCCCGAGAACAGCTCCGGCCGGATCAGCCAGGCGATCACGCAGGGGTCGTGGAGCGGCGCGCCGGCGGAGCCGTATTTCTCCTTGTCGAAGCGCTCGAAGAAGTCGGTCCACTCGGCGACCATCCGGCCGACCTCGGTGCCCATGTCGCGGAAGCCCCGGATGTGCGGCGCTGTCGTCAGCGCCTTGTGGGTGACGTCGAGCGGCATCACGGTGAGAGGCGCGCCGGACCGGAAAACGATATCCGCGGCATCCGGGTCGACGTAGATGTTGAACTCGGCCGCCGGCGTGATGTTGCCGACCTCGAAGTAGGCTCCGCCCATCAGCACGATCTCGTGCACGCGGCCGACGATGTCGGGTGCGCGGGCGAAGGCCGTGCCGATGTTAGTCAACGGTCCCAGCGGGCAGAGCGTGACGGTGCCGGCAGGCTCGCGGCGCAGCGTCTCGATGATGAAGTCCACCGCGTGCATCTCGCGAAGGGGCATCGTCGGGTCGGCCAACTGCGGTCCGTCCAGCCCGGTCTTGCCGTGGACATGCTCCGCCGTCACCAGCTTGCGCCGCATCGGCGCATCGCAGCCCGCGAAGACGGACGTCCCGGGCCTGCCCGCCAGTTCGCAGACGATCCGGGCGTTCCTCTCGGTGAGCGCCAGCGGCACGTTGCCCGCGACCGCGGTGATGCCCAGAACCTCCAGGTCCTCGGGGCTCGCCAGCGCGAGAAGGATCGCGACCGCGTCGTCCTGGCCCGGGTCGGTGTCGATGATGATCCTGCGGGGCGCCATGGCGCGGACACTGTCTCCCGCACGGGATGATGTAAAGACGGCCCGCGCCTCCATCTGTCCGCAAATATCCTCGGGGGAGCGCGAGGGGGCAGACAGCCCCCTCGCTCCTTCCGTGCCCGCCTCCGGCGTGACGGGGCAGACAGCCCCCTCGCTCCTTCCGTGCCCGCCTGTGGCGTGACGCGGCGGACAGCCCCCCTCGCTCCTTCCGTGCCCGCCTCCGGCGTGACGGGGCAGACAGCCCCCTCGCTCCTTCCGTGCCCGCCTGTGGCGTGACGCGGCGGACAGTCCCCTCGCCGCGCTACCGCTCCGCCGCCTTCGCCGCGTCCCAGAGCGCGTCCATCTCCTCGAGCGTCGCATCCGCGGGGCGCGTTCCCCGGTCTGCCAGCGCCGCCTCGATCGCGTGGAAGCGGCGGGTGAACTTGGCGTTGGCGCCGCGCAGGGCGACTTCGGGGTCCACGCCCAGATGCCGCGCGAGGTTCGCCATGACGAAGAGGAGGTCGCCCATCTCTTCCTCGATCTTCTCGCGGGGCAGCGTGTCCCGCGCCTCGGCGAGTTCCCGCGCCTCCTCGACGATCTTGTCCAGGACGTGCCCGGCGTGCGGCCAGTCGAACCCCACCCGCGCCGCGCGCTTCTGGAGCTTGACCGCCCGCATCAGCGCGGGCAGGCCCAGCGCCACCCCGTCGAGCACCCCCGCCGTGCCGCGCTCCTTCGCCTTCTGCGCCTCCCAGTCGCGGGTCTGCTGCTCCGCCGACTTGTCGCGGCTCTCGTCGCCGAAGACGTGCGGGTGGCGTGCGACCATCTTGTCGGCAATGGCCTTCACCACGCTTTCCATGTCGAAGAGCCCGCGCTCGGATCCGATCTCCGCGTGGTAGACGGTCTGGAGCAGCAGGTCGCCCAGTTCGCCCTCAAGCTCGCCCCAGGCCTCCCGGTCGATGGCATCGGCCACCTCGTAGGCCTCCTCGATCGTGTAGGGGGCGATGGTGGCGAACTCCTGCTCGATGTCCCAGGGGCAGCCGGTCTCGGGATCGCGCAGTCGGCGCATGATCTCGACGAGGCGCGGCATTCCGCCGGCGGGATCGTGGACGAGGTCGTCGGAGGAGTTGGGCATTGCGGCTCCGGTCGGTCTCTGAAACTCTGCCTGTCGTCCCACGGGTCACGCGAGGAGTCCACATGCCCGTCATCAACCGCATCGCCGGCTATGCCGAGGACATGCTCGAATGGCGGCGATGGATGCACAGGAACCCCGAACTGGGCTTCGAGTGCCACAAGACGGCGGCCTTCGTGGCCGCGCGGCTGCGCGAGTTCGGCGTGGACGAGATCCACCAGGGGATCGCGACGACGGGCCTCGTCGCGCTGATCGACGGGCGGGGCGCGGGGCCGACGATCGGGCTGCGCGCCGACATGGACGCGCTGCCGATGTCGGAGGAGACGGGCCTCGACTGGGCAAGCGAGATGCCCGGCAAGATGCATGCCTGCGGCCACGACGGGCACACCACGATGCTGCTGGGCGCGGCGCGGTATCTGGCCGAGACGCGAAATTTCAACGGCCGCGTCGCGCTGATATTCCAGCCGGCCGAGGAGGGTGGCGGCGGTGGCGAGGTCATGGTTCGCGAAGGGATCATGGACCGCTTCGGCATCACCCAGGTCTACGGGGTGCACAATGCTCCCGACCTCGACGTGGGCCGCATCGAGACGACGCCGGGGCCGATCATGGCGGCCGTCGACGAGTTCCGCTTCGAGATCACGGGAAAAGGCGGCCATGCCGCGTTCCCGCACGAGACGGTCGATCCGATCCCGGCGGCGCTGGCGCTGGCGCAGGCGATGGACACACTCGTTTCACGCAACCGGCCGCCGACCGAGCCGCTGGTCGTGTCGGTCACCCAGGTTCATGCCGGCACCGCGCACAACGTCATCCCCGGCATCGCGATGGTGGGCGGTACGGTGCGGACCTTTTCGGAGGCGCTCCGCGACCTCTGCGAGACCCGCATGCGCGACGTGGCCGGCGGGATCGCCTCGGCCTTCGGAGTGGAGGTGCACCTCGACTATCGGCGCGATTATCCGCCGACGATCAATCATCCCGAAGAGACCGCCTTCGCCGCCGGGGTCGCCCGCGAGATCGTCGGCGACGGCAACGTGACCGAGGACCGTCAGGCCGAGATGGGCGCGGAGGATTTCGCCTACATGCTCGAGGCGCGGCCCGGGTCGTATCTCTTCATCGGTCAGGGCGACGGGCCGTTCTGCCATCACCCCGCGTATGATTTCAACGACGAGATCGCCCCCATCGGCGCGTCGTTCTTCGCCCGGCTGGTCGAGCGGGCGCAACCGCTCGATGGTTGAAGCCGGTCCGGCAAGGCTCTGAGGTCGTTATGTCTCTTGAAGATGCAAAGTCGCAGGTCGATCTGGCGTTCACGCGGTCCGATCCGAAGGGGCTGGCCTTCGAGAACGCCTTCGGCGGCGCGACGTCGTTCCTGCGCCGGCGCTATACGAAGGATCTGACGGGCGTCGATCTGGCGATCACCGGCGTTCCCTTCGATCAGGCGGTGACGAACCGTCCCGGCACGCGGCTGGGACCGCGCGCGATCCGCGAGGCGTCGGCGCTGCAACCCTACGACCCGCCCTACGGCTGGGGCTTCGACCCGATGAGCGAGTTCTCCATCGTCGACTGCGGCGACGTGGCCTTCGACTATGCGAAGGTGTCGGAGTTTCCCGCCGCGCTCACGGCGCATGTCCGGGGCATTCTCGATGCCGGCGCGGCTTCCATCGCGCTTGGCGGGGATCACTACATTTCCTTCCCGATTCTCAGGTCTTACGCGGAAAAGTTCGGGCCGCTCTCGCTCCTGCAATTTGATGCGCATGGAGACACATGGCCGGATGACGACATGGACCGGATCGACCACGGGACGATGTTCTACAAAGCGGTGAAGGACGGGCTCATCGACCCCGCGACCTCGGTGCAGGTCGGCATCCGGACGGTGAACCCCGAGCCGATGGGCTTCACCATCATCGATGCGCCGGAGGTGCACGAGGCCGGACCGAAGGCCGTCGTCGAGAAGATCAGGAGCGTTCTGGGCGACAGGGTCTATGTCAGCTTCGACATCGACGCGCTCGATCCCGCTTTCGCGCCCGGCACCGGCACGCCTGTCTGGGGCGGCCTGACCTCGCACCAGGCGGCTGCGATCCTGCGCGGTCTCGCCGGACTGGGCATGGTCGGCGGCGACGTCGTGGAGGTCTCGCCACCGTACGACACCACCGGGGCGACGGCGATCGCCGGGGCGCATGTCGCGGTTGAACTGATGTCGCTATGGTGCTCTTCGCGCAGAAAACAGTGGATCTCGAAGTGACAGGGGAGCGAGGCATGAAAGACGTTTGGCGCGCAAAGGGCGCGGGTTCGGCCGGCGATGCGGAGGCCGGCGCATGAGGTGGCTTCTCGTACTCCTGCTCGTCGTCGTCGCAGCCACGCTGGTCTATTTCCGGTTCGCGCCCTCCGATCCGGGTCGCTGGCACGTCGATCCGCTGACCGCGCCAGATCCCGGCAAGGGCAACGCGCGGATCGCCCCGCCGGATGCGCCGGTCTTCGACATGACGCCTGAGGAACTGATGGCCGCCTTCGATCGCGTGGCGATGGCGGAACCGCGTGTCACCCGCCTCGCGGGGAGCGTGGGGGACGGATTCGCGACCTACATCGCCCGCAGCCGGGTGTTCGGGTTTCCCGACTACATCAGCGTCAGGGCGCTGCCCGCCGACGGTGGCGGGGCGACCCTGGCGATCTTCAGCCGGCAGCGGTTCGGCCGGGACGACATGGGCGTGAACGGAAAGCGGCTGGACGATTGGCTGGGAAAGCTCGGCTCTTGACCCTCCGCGCCGCCCGCGCCAAGGGAACGCCATGGTGCCTCTGGACAAACTCGCGCGGATCACCGAGCGCTTTGAATACCTCGAGGCGCGGCTGTCGGCCGGGCAGGGCGACCTTGCGGCACAGGGGCGCGAATACGCCGACCTGAAGCCGGTCGTGGCCCGGATCGCGGCCTACCGACAGCTGCTCTCGGACATCGACGCGGCCGAGGCGATGCTCGCCGATCCCGAGATGAGGGAACTCGCCGAGGAAGAGCTGCCGGACCTGCGGGAGCGCGTGCCCGAACTGGAACAATCGCTCCGCCTCGCCCTTCTGCCCAAGGACGCCGCCGACGCCCGGCCCGCGATCCTCGAGATCCGGCCCGGGACGGGCGGGGAGGAGGCGGCGCTCTTTGCGGGCGATCTTCTGCGGATGTACCAGCGCCATGCCGAGGCGAAGGGCTGGCGCTTTGAGATCGTGGAACTGGCCGAATCGGAACTGGGCGGCATCCGGGAGGTCGTGGCGCGTATCGAAGGCGACGGCGTCTTCGCGCGGCTCAAGTACGAATCGGGCGTGCACCGGGTGCAGCGGGTGCCCGAGACCGAATCGGGCGGGCGCATCCATACCTCGGCCGCGACGGTCGCTGTGCTGCCCGAGGCCGAGGAGGTCGACGTCGACATTCCCGCCGCCGATATCCGGGTCGACACGATGCGAGCGTCCGGGGCGGGCGGGCAGCACGTCAACACCACCGACTCGGCGGTCAGGATCACCCATGTTCCGACCGGGATCGTCGTGACGTCGTCGGAGAAGTCGCAGCACCAGAACCGGGCGATCGCGATGCAGATCCTGCGCGCCAAGCTCTACGACATGGCGCGGGAGCGGGCGGCGAGCGAACGCGCCGCCGACCGGAAAGCCCAGATCGGCACCGGCGACCGGTCCGAGAGGATCCGCACCTACAACTTTCCGCAGGGCAGGATGACCGATCACCGGATCGGCCTCACGCTCTACCGGCTGGGCGAGATCATGGGCGGCGATCTGGACGAGCTGATCGACGCGCTGATTTCCGAGGACCAGGCGGCGAAGCTCGCCGCGCAGGGCGTGTGACCGGGACGGAGGCGCTGCAGCGGGCCGTCGACCGGCTGCGCGAGGCGAAAGTGCCGGGCGCGGAGCGCGACGCGCGGCGGCTGCTCGCGCATGCCTGGGGCGTGTCCTCCGATCTGCTGGCCGGGCGGCTTGCCGACGCGGTTCCGGCCCCGGTTCTGGCGATCCTAAACGCCGACGTGGCGGCCCGGGCGCGGCGGGTGCCGGTGAGCCACCTGACCGGGCGGCGCGCGTTCTGGGGGCGGACCTTCCGGGTGACGCCCGAGGTGCTCGATCCGCGGCCCGAGACAGAGACGCTGGTCGAGGCCGCGCTGGCGGCGCCCTTCGACCGGGTTCTCGACCTCGGGACCGGCTCGGGGTGCATCCTGATCTCGCTTCTCGCCGAACGGCCCGCCGCGACGGGCGTCGGCACCGACATCTCGCCCGCGGCGGTGCTGGTCGCCGGGGAAAACGCCGTGGCCCACGGCGTAGCGGACCGGATCGTCCTGCCGCTCTCCGATTGGTACGAGGACATTGGCGGCCGGTTCGACCTGATCGTTTCCAACCCGCCCTATATCGCGGCGTCGGAGATGGCGGATCTCGCGCCCGAGGTGCGCGATCATGAACCCCGCCTGGCGTTGACCGACGGCGCCGACGGGCTCACCGCCTACCGCGCCATAGCCGCCGGTTCCATGGATCACCTGACGCCGGGAGGGCGGCTGCTCGTCGAGATCGGCCCCGCCCAGGGCGCGGCGGTCTCCCGCCTTTTCCGGGCCGCGGGGCTTGAAGAGATCCGCGTCCGCCCCGATCTTGATGGCAGGGACCGGCTCGTGTCCGCCCGTCGTCCGTCGGGGTGACTTGCAGGCCACAGTGGGACCGATCGTGGCAATGGCGGGAATATCTCGCAGAATGCGCTTGTCATGCCTGCCCAACCGTGTTTAGTGGGAGGCGTGCGGGCGGCGGGACACCGTTCAGTCCCCCTCGCCATTAGCCAGAACATCGC
>CAZPOK010000038.1:0-18354 GCA_964587905.1 uncultured Rhodobacterales bacterium
GAGGGGCTGATCGCCGGGGTGCCGGGGGCGGACTGGGCGGCGCTCGACGACCGCGAGCATGCCTACGACCGGGTGGCGGCGGCGGACGTGGCCCACGCGCTCGACTGGCGGCCGGACGTGAACCTCTACACGATCCCGCCGGACAAGCACCGCGCGCCGGACCGGGCGCATCCGGTGCTTCTGTCCTACATCGACGTCGTCGTGCAGGGCTATCTGGACGAGTTCGGCGAGGACGGTGTGCGGCGGTTCTTCGAGACGACGGCGGGCTGGGACGCGCCGGTGGCGGACGACCGGGCCGATCCGATCTACAGCCGGCACCAGGCGCTGGCCGCGCGGGAGCGCAAGCTGGTGGACCGCTGGCTCGACAACCTGCGCGTCGCCCGGCACGGTGCCGGCGACCTCAAGGCGCGGGTCGCGGCGGCTCCCCTCGCACGGACGGGGCCGGTGGCGCGGAGCACGGTGACGGCGGAGCCGCCGAAGTCCTGACTCAGCCGCCCGGCTTCTTGCGCAGGAGCGGCATCAGGTCGGCCATCTCGGGACCGCGGTCGCGGCCGGTGACGGCCCGGCGGAGCGGCATGAAGAGCGCTTTGCCCTTGCGGCCGGTCCTTTCCTTCACGGCGCTGGTCCACGCGCCCCAGGTCTCGGGGCCGTAGGGCGGCTCGGGCAGGAGCGCGAGCGCCTCGGCCACGAAGTCCTCGTCCTCGGGCGCGACCTTCGGGGCGGCGCCTTCGGAGACCACGCGCCACCAGTCGCGAAGCTCGCCCAGCGAGGTGATGTTCTGGCGCACGACGCCCCAGAACCGCTCGGCCAGGTCGTCGGGGACGCCGGCCGCGCGCACCTCGGCCTCGACCGCCGACAGCGGCATGGCGTGCAGGACGCGAGCGGTGAGCGGCCAGAGGTCGCCCACGTCGAATTTCGTGGGCGCGGCGCCGAAATGCGACAGCTCGAAGCCCTCCGCGATCTCGTCGGTGGAAGACCGCAGCTCGACCGGGTCGGAGGAGCCGAGCCGCGCCAGGAGCGACAACAGCGCCATCGGCTGCACGCCGCGGTCGCGCAGGTCGCGAAGGGCAAGCGTGCCGAGACGTTTCGACAGCGCCTCGCCCTGCGGACCGGTCAGCAGCGAATGGTGCGCGAAGGCGGGCGGGGTCGAACCCAGCGCCTCGATGATCTGGATCTGGGTCGCGGTGTTGGTGACGTGGTCGGAGCCGCGCACGACGTGGGTCACGCCCATCTCGACGTCGTCCACCACGGAGGCCAGCGTATAGAGCACCTGCCCGTCCTGCCGGATCAGCACCGGGTCGGAGACGCTGGCGGCGTCGATCGAGACGGGCCCGAGGATGCCGTCGTCCCACTCGATCCGCTCGTGCTCGAGCCTGAAACGCCAGTGACCGTTGCCGCGCTCGGCGCGGAGCCTCTCGCGCCCGGCCTCGGAGAGCGTCAGCGCCGCGCGGTCGTAGACCGGGGGACGCCCCATGTTGAGCTGCTTCTTGCGCTTGAGGTCGAGCTCCGTCGGCGTCTCGAACGCCTCGTAGAACCGCCCCGCCTCGCGCAGCCGGTCGGCCGCCGCGGCGTAACGGTCGAGCCTGTGCGACTGCCGCTCGACGCGGTCCCAGGTCAGGCCCAGCCACTCGAGATCCTCCCTGATCGCGTCGACGTATTCCTCCTTCGACCGCTCGGGGTCGGTGTCGTCGAGACGCAGGATGAACGTGCCGCCCGCCTTCCGCGCGATGAGGAAGTTGAAGAGCGCGGTGCGCAGGTTGCCGACGTGCAGGTAACCGGTGGGCGAGGGCGCGAAACGGGTGACGGTCATGGGGCTCTCCTTGAGCCGCGCTCTCTTTCACAGGCGCCCGAAATTGTCCATATCGCGGGGATGGACTGGAGCGAGATCACGGCGCCCGACGCGGGCGAGATCGAAGGCATGGCGCGGGCGGCGATCGACGCGCTGCCGGAGGCCTATCGCGCCGCGGCGCGGGAGGTGGCACTGCGGGTGGAGGACTTCGCCCCCGACGCGATGCTCGACGAGATGCGGATCGAGGATCCGTTCGAGCTGACCGGTCTCTACGACGGCATCCCGCTGACCGAGAAGTCGACCTTCGACCAGCCGGGCCAGCCCGACGCGATCTGGCTGTTCCGCCGGCCGATCCTCGACGAGTGGATCAGCAGGGGCGACGTGACGCTGCCCGACCTCGTGGCGCATGTCTACGTCCACGAGCTTGCCCATCACTTCGGCTGGTCGGACGACGATATCGCGGCGATCGACCGCTGGTGGGAATGAGCGCTCAAGCGGTCCGTCTTGCCGGGACGGAGGTCAGCCGGCGGGCCGGATGACCGCGTCGCGCCCGGAGCGCCAGATGCTGCGAGGCGCCGCCATGGACACGATCCATCGAACGAGATGGTCGTACGCGTCGGGTGAAGCGGCTTCGCGGCATCTCGGGACACACCCGAACGGTTCCCTCAGGGCTCCTCCACGTCGAGAACGAATGTCGATTGCTCGATGCGATTCCTGATCATGTTGAGGATCTCGGGCCGGATATGACCGTTCTGCGGATCGAACAGCCCGGTTCGTCTCAGCGCTGCGCGAACGTCGATATCGCGTCCCAGATACTCCAGGGCGACCCTAGACGCCCCCGGCTTGCGCCCGCGCCGCGTCGGCCCTCCGGTCTGAATGCCCAGAAGCACGTCCAGCCGGCTGCGGTGGCTGGGATACAGCGTGGCCTGGGTGATCGTGTTCAACTCGATCGACTCGTATTCCATGATGTAGATCCGGTCGGCGAGGTAGAACAGCACGCCTTCGTACTTGTTCACTCCCGTCGTGTGGCCGCTGGCGGGGTCGCGGAGGACCTCGATGTTCTTCCAGTAGTACTTGTCATCTTCCTTGTGGATGAGCGCCAGAGAGCGGATCACCTTTCCCGGATTGCCGAACGAATAGAAATACCGGAAATAGTAGCCGAGATATTTCTCGAGGCTCTGGCTGCGCTGATAGAGCCGGTCGAGATGGCGCAGCGGCTTGCTGAGTTCCTCCTGCTGCACGGGCTTGCGCCTGAGCGCGATGATCTCCTCGAACTGGCCCGCTTCCATCAGGAGTTCCGCCTCGGACACGCCGAAGAAATCGCAAATGCGCCGCATGTTGTGGCGCGAGGGGCGCGCGCCGCCCGCGAGGTACTTGTTGAACTGCTGCCGGTTGATGTCGAGCTTGCGGCACACCTCTGCGATGGAGGGGTGGTAACTGCACAGGAGCGACAGGTTCTGGCAGAAATCGTCGGACATGGTCCATGTGTATTTTGACGCTGTTTCCGCGTCAATCCGCGAAGGGTCGCGAAATTGCACGCGGGGCCGCTTCGGATAGCCTCACCGCAAGCGAAGGCCTGCGCCACAGGTCTGCGGATAAGGGGGAGAGAATGAAGCACGTGGATCGGTTCCCGCATCCGGTGGCGGAGATATTCCACGCGGAAATCCCGATGCCCGATGGCTGCAGACTGGCCGCCCGCATCTGGATGCCGGAGGGCGCCGCGAACGCGCCGGTGCCCGCGATCCTGGAATACCTGCCCTATCGGAAGAATGACTTCACCACGGCACGCGACGCCTCGATGCAGCCCTATCTCGCCGGGCATGGCTATGCGGTGATCCGGCTGGATCTGCGCGGGGCTGGCGATTCCGACGGGCTGATGGTGGATGAATACCTGCCGCAGGAATTGCAGGACGGCTGTGACGCCATCGCCTGGATCGCGGATCAGCCATGGTGCGATGGCGGGGTCGGGATGATCGGCATTTCCTGGGGCGGGTTCAACGGGTTGCAGATCGCCGCGCTGCAACCGCCCGCTCTCAAGGCGGTGGTGACGCTCTGTTCGACCGATGACCGCTATGCGGACGACATTCACTACATGGGCGGCTGCCTTCTGGGCGAACAGCTGAGCTGGGCGTCGATCATGTTCGGGCGGAACACGTTGCCCCCGGATCCGGCCAATGTCGGCGACAGGTGGCGCGAGATGTGGCTGGAGCGGCTGGAGGGCAGCGGGCTCTGGCTGAAGAACTGGCTGGAACACCAACGTCGGGACGCCTTCTGGAAACACGGATCCATTTGCGAGGATTGGTCGAAGGTGCAGGTGCCGGTCTATGCGGTGTCGGGCTGGGCGGACGGCTATTGTCGGAGCGTCTTTCGTCTGATGGAGCATCTGCCGGGGCCGAGGAAGGGGCTCGTCGGGCCATGGGCGCATCGCTATCCGCACATGGGCGAACCCGGGCCGGCGATCGGATTTCTGCAAGAGGAGCTGCGCTGGTGGGATCATTGGCTCAAGGGCCGTGAGACCGGCATCATGGACGAGCCGATGCTGCGGCTTTACATGCAGGACAGCGTGCCGCCGCGGGGGCATTACACCGATCGCCCGGGACGATGGATCGCCGAGCCGGGCTGGCCCTCGCCGCAGGTGGCGCGGACGCTGTTTCACCTCACGCCCGAAGGCAGGCTGAGCCTCGAGCGCCCCGCGGAAAGCACGGCGCTGCATCATCATAGCCCGGCGGATGTCGGGATGGCCTCGGGCAAGTGGTGCGGCTATGGCACGCCGGGCGACGCGCCGGTGGACCAGCGCCACGAGGATGCAGGAAGCCTGTGTTTCGAGATCTCGGTTCCGGACGAAGGGCTGGCGTTCGCGGGCGATGCCAATGTGCATCTGCGTCTCAGCGTCGACCGCCCGGTGGCGCAGGTCGCCGCGCGGCTGGTGGATGTGCATCCCGACGGGCGGGCAACGCGGCTGTCCTTCGGCGTGTTCAACCTGACCCACCATCATGGCCACGACCGGCCCGAAGCACTGGTGCCGGGCCAGATCCATGACGTCACCATTCCCATGAAACACGTCGCGCAGGCCCTGCCGGCCGGACACCGGCTACGGCTGGCGCTGTCGAGCAGCTATTTCCCGATGATCTGGCCGGCGCCGGAGCCGGTCACGCTGACCATCCACACCGGGGGCAGCGCCCTGGAGCTGCCGCTGCGCCCGCCCGCACCTCTCGACGAGACGCTGGCCGCATTCGATGCCTCGGTGGCCGGACCGCCGCCGCAGACCGAACAGATCGCCGAACCCGAGACCTGGTTTCGCATCGTCGAAGACGCGGCGCGCGGCGAGATGCAGATGCAGATCGCGGATGGCACAGGGATCACGCGGCTGCTGACGAATGACATCACGCTGCACAAGCAGGGCTACGAGACCTACGGCGTGGCGCTGGACGACGTGACCTCGGCCTGGGGGCGCACCGAATGGCATTATGGCCTGAGCCGTGGCGACTGGGCCGTGCGCTCCGAAACCCGGACGACGCTGCGCGCCGATGCCACCGATTTCCTCATCACCGCAGAGCTTCGCGCCTGGGAAGGCGAGGCGCTGGTCGCGGAAAAACACTGGGAGGAGCGCATCGCGCGCGACCACCTGTAAGCCTGTGGAAGTGAATAACGCGTCACACTGCGAAGGCCTGCGAAATGGGCCGACGCGCAGCGGTGTGTCATGCTTTGGCCGGACATCGTCTAGGGAGGATACGGGAATGAAACAGACAACGACCCGTCGGGGGTTTCTCGGCACCACGGCGGCGCTCGGGGCGATGGGCCTCGTGCCGGGCTGGTCGACGGCGGCATTCGCCCAGGCGGGCGGTACGCTGCGCCTGCGGATCGACGGCGACAATGACGTGCTCGACCCGGGGTTCATGACCGGCGGCACGGAGATCGAAGCGCAGAAGCAGTGTCTGCCGTTCCTTGCGCAATATGCGCGCGACGGCGATACATTCACCTGGGAGCCGACCTACTTCGTCACGAAACTGGAACAGCGCGACGCCACCAACATCGATTTCGAACTGGCCGAAGGGTTGGTCTGGTCGAACGGCTACGGCCCGGTCACGGCCTCGGACGTCAAGTTTTCCTACGAGCGGATGAAGGACAGCGACTGGTCGGGCTATTTCGACGCGCTCGACCGTGTCGACGTCACCGGCGACCGCACCGGCACCATCGTCCTGAACAAGCCCTTCGCCCCGTTCATCATGATCACACTGTGCCACGGCCCGGGGGCGGTTCTGAGCGAAAAGGCCATGGCGGATGCCGGCGGCAACTTCACCACCCGGTTCCCGGCGGTGTGCGGCCCCTACACCTACGAGGCGACGCCGGGCCAGCGCGCGGTGTTCAGCGCCAACCCCGACTGGACCGGCCCGAAACCCGCTTTCGACCGGATCGAATGCAATGTCATCACCGAGGTGAAGGCGGCGGAACTGGCTTTCGAAGCCGGGGAACTGGACTGCACCGAAGTCGGGGCCGACACGCTGGCCCGGTACACCAAAAACATGCCCGAGGGCACCGGGATCGCTGTCGCGGGCCAGTTGCAATACATGTGGATGGGCATGAACACCGAACATCCGAAATTGCAGGACATTCGCATACGCCAGGCGATCCAGCACGCCGTGGACGTGGACACGATCCTTCAGGGCGCCTATTCGGGCACCACGGCCAAATCCCATGGCATCATCTGCCCGGGCCTGACCGGCCAGCGCGAGAGCAGCGGTTACAGCTACGACCCCGACAAGGCCCGCGCGCTCCTGGCCGAGGCCGGGGCATCCGGGCTGCAGCTCACCCTGCGCACGCTCAACAACCAGGAACGGATGCTGGCGGCGCAGATCGTTCAGGCGAACCTGATGCAGGTCGGGATCACCGTCGCCGTGCTGCCGCTCGACGGCGGCCCGTTCTGGGAGATGGGTCAGGAGAGCAAGGGCGACACCTGGCAGGACCTGGAGCTTTGGCTCATGCGGTTCGGCACCACGCCCGATCCCTACGAGGCCACGCAGTGGTTCACCTCGGATCAGGTCGGGGTCTGGAACTGGGAGCGCTGGACGGACGACGAATTCGATCGTCTGTATCAGGAAGGCATCGACGAGACCGACCCGCAGAAGCGCCATGACATCTATCTGCGCATGCAGGAGATCATGGAGAACACCGGCGCCTATGTGTGGATCAATCATGAACCGGAAGCCTTCGTGCACAGGACCGACGTGGCGGTGAACGCCGCTCCGTCCGGCGAACTGAACTACCGCAGGTTCAGCCGGACCTGACCGCGCGCGAACTCTGCCCGGCCCGCGCGAGGCGCCCTGTGCGACGCGGGCCGGGACACCGAGCACCCGGTCGAGAGGAGGGCGCATGTGCTCTATTACCTGACCAAGCGCCTGGGGTTGTCGGCGGGGGTGATCTGCCTCGTCGTGCTGGTGCTGTTCTCGTTGTTGCATCTCATTCCCGGGGATCCGGCGACCATCGCGCTGGGGCCGCGCGCCACGCCCGAGGCGATCGCCCGATACGCGGAAAAGATGCATCTGGACGAGCCGGTCTGGCGCCAGTTCCTGATCTATATCGGCAATGCCATCACGGGCGATCTGGGGCTGGACGTCTTCTCCGACAGGCCCGTGACGGCGATCATCATGGAACGGATCGGCTTCACGCTGGCCCTGGTCTTCGCCGGAATGGGCTGGGCGATGCTGCTGGGCATCCCGCTCGGCTGCCTTGCCGCGGTCAAGCCCAACAGCTGGCTCGACCGGGTGACCGGCGTGCTGTCCGTGGGCACGATCGCGGTCCCCTCCTTCCTCGTGTCCATCTGGGCGCTGCTCATCTTCGCCGTCCACCTGCGCTGGCTGCCGGCCATTGGCGCGGGGGATCCCGGCGATCTTGGTGACCAGTTGACCCATCTGGTGCTGCCCGCCTTCGCCATCGGGCTGAGCTGGGTCGGCTACCTTGCTCGCATGGTGCGGGCCTCGATGCTGGAGGTGATGGGCGAGAACTACATCCGGTCGGCCCGCGCTTTCGGCCTGCGTCCAAGGCGGGTGATCTTCGGCTATGCGCTGCGTGTGGCCATCCTGCCCACGATCACGCTGATCGGCATGGGCTTCGGCGGCCTGATCTCGTCGACCGTCTTCGCCGAGATCATCTTTGCCCGGCCCGGCATCGGCAAACTGATTTTCGACGCCGTCATGGCGCGCAACTTCCCGATCGTGCAGGGCGCGGTGCTGGTGGCCACCGGCCTCTACATCCTCGTCGTCCTGATGTCCGACATCCTCATAGCCTGGTATGATCCCCGTGTCCGTGAATCGCTCTGAAATCGAGACCGGGATTCCGGCGGTCGATGCATCGGGCCTGCCCGATTACGTGTCCGACGCCGAGTTCCGCGAATCCGCCGCCCGCGAGCGCCGCGAAAAGCTGCGCATGTTCCTGACCAACTGGCAGGGTCTGACCGGGCTCATCCTCGTCACGCTGTTCTTCGCCAGCGCCATCTTCGCGCCCTGGCTGGCGCCTTACGATCCCAACGCGCTGGACGTGCCGTCCCGGCTGTCCGGTCCGAGCTGGGAGCATCCGGCGGGGACCGATCAGCTTGGCCGCGATACGTTCTCTCGCATCCTCTACGGCGGGCGCGTCGCCCTGAAGATCGCCGCAATCGGTGTGTCAGTGGCCCTTGTCGTCGGCTTGATCCTCGGCATGATCGCAGGGTTCGGGCCGCGCTGGCTCGACAACCTTCTGTTGCTGCTCTTCGACACCGTGCGCGCCTTTCCCACGATCGTCCTGGCGCTGGCCACCGTGGCACTGACGGGCCCCAGCCTCGGCATGGTTCTGGCCATCGTCATCATCACCTCGATCCCGCAATATGCCCGCGTCGCGCGCACGGCCACGCTGACCCTGCGCAACACCGATTTCATCCTCGCCGAAAGGTCTCTGGGCGCCAGCATGTCGCGCACACTGCTGCACCACGTGATGCCCAATGTGGTCGGGCCGCTGCTGATCCTGGCCGCGATGGACGTACCCGTCGTGGTCACCGTCGAGGCGGGGCTGAGCTTCCTCGGGCTGGGCGTGCTGCCGCCAACGGCAAGCTGGGGCACGATCCTGAACGAAGGCTATCTCGTGATCCGCGACGCGCCGTGGATGGTGATTGCCGGGGGAATACCGCTGATCCTGACCACGCTGGGCTTCACTTTCCTTGGCGAAGCGCTGCGCGACATCTTCGATCCGCGCATGGGGAAAGGACGCTGATATGCCGAAAGACGCGATCGCGGGGTCCGAGGCGCTGCTCGACATCCGCAACCTGTCGGTCGATTTCCGCACCCCGCGCGGCCGGGTCAAGGCGCTGCGCGACGTCTCCTTCCCGATCCGCAAGAAGCGCATCGTGGGCATCGTCGGCGAAAGCGGATCGGGGAAATCGACCGTTCTCTGGGCGCTGCTCGGGCTTCTGGCCAAGAATGCCGAGGTCGTGGCTGGCGAGGTCCGGTTCGGGGACCGCGACCTGCTTTACGCGAGCGAGCCGCAGCTGCGCGCCACGCGCGGAGAAGAGATCTCGGTCGTCTTCCAGGACCCGATGACCAGCCAGATCCCCGTGCTGACCTACGGCACGCAGATGCGGGACGTCCTCTACCGGCGTCGCAACGCCTCGACGGCCGAGAAACGGCGCATGGCGGTGGAGATGCTTGGCAAGGTCGGGATTCCCGATCCCGACAAGCGCATCGACCAGTACCCGCACCATTTCTCGGGCGGCATGCGCCAGCGCGCGGGCATCGCCATGGCGCTTCTCACGGGGCCGCAGCTCTTGCTGGCGGACGAGCCGACCACGGCGCTCGACGTGACGATGGAGGCGCAGATCATCCACCTGTTGCAGGACCTGCAAAAGGAGCTGGACGCGACCGTGGTCGTCGTGTCGCACAACCTGGGTCTGATCGCCGAACTCTGCGACGACGTGGTCGTGATGTATGCGGGCGAGGTGATCGAGGCGGGCGACGTGCGCGAGATCTTCCACAACGCGCAGCACCCCTATACGCGCGCATTGCTGGAATGCGATCCGGCGCGGATCGACGACGTCTCGCGCAAGCTCCCGGTCATCCCCGGGGACATTCCGGACCTGACCCGGTCGCTGTCGGGCTGCATCTACGCGCCGCGCTGCCAGCGCGCCATGCCGATCTGCCGCGAAAAAACGCCTCCCGATGTCGCCCGTGGCGGCATGAGCCTCGCGCGGTGCCACCTTCTGGACGGGCCGCATCACGACACGGCCTGGCCACCGCCGCTGGACGTGACGACCGTGGGACAGGGCGAGGCGAGTGCGAGAAAGCCCGCCCGCGTCAGGCGCGACGATCCCCTGCTCGAAGTGACCGATCTCAACGTGCAGTTCGAAACCGTGGGCCGCTTGCGCGCGCGCCTCAAGGGGATCAGGCAACGCCATGTCGACGCGGTCCTCGACGTCAGCCTCAGCGTGGCCCCCGGCGAGACCGTCGGGCTGGTCGGCGAAAGTGGGTCGGGCAAGACGACCCTGGGGCGCACCGTGCTCAACCTCGTCCAGGCGCAAGCCGGGCGCGTGCGCTTCGAAGGTCAGGACACGCACAACATGCCCGAATCGCGGTTCAAGCCGCTGCGCCGGGACATGGCCATGATGTTCCAGGACCCCGTGGGCTCGCTCTCCCCGCGCAAGTCCGTGCGCGCCCTGATCACCGAACCGTTCCAGATCCACGGCGTGACCGGGGTCGACCTGGACGCCGAGGCCGAGCGGCTGGCCGAGATGGTGCGCCTTCCGAAACCGTTCCTGTCACGCTATCCGCACGAGTTGTCCGGCGGGCAGGCCCGGCGTGTCGGCGTGGCGCGCGCGCTGGCCCTGAACCCCAAGCTGATCATAGCCGACGAGCCGACGGCGGGGCTGGACGTATCGGTGCAGGGCGAAATCCTCAACCTGATGGCGGACCTTCAGGCCGAGCACGGGCTGGGCTACCTGATCATCACCCACAACCTGCCGGTGGTACGCCATATCGCCGACCGCCTGGCCATCATGTACCTCGGGCGCATCGTGGAGGAGGGCCGCACCGCGGAGGTATTCGACCGCCCGGTCCATCCCTACACCCGTGCGCTGGTCGACGGCGTGCCGCAGCCCGATCCCGACCGGCGACGCAAGCACGTGTCGATTTCCGGCGAAGTGCCAAGCCTGCTCAACCGGCCCGAGGGCTGCGATTTCGCGGCGCGGTGTCCTCTGGCGCAGGATCGCTGCCGGACAGGGAAACCGGCTCATGTGACGATGGCGGACGGACGCCGCCACGCATGTCACTTCCCACTGCACTGACGGACGGCGACGAGACCAGGACATGAGCTACGGGATCTACATCGGGCGCGACCACACAGCCGACGGACTGGCCTATCTCGCCGGTTACGGCGACGAGCCCAGCAGTCACTGGCTGGAGATATGCCCGCGCGCGACGCATCCGGAGGGCAGCCGGATAACGGTGGGCGTCACGCCGGAGGCGGACATGCCCGGCCACCTCACCGAAATCCCGCAGGCCCGCGAGACCCTGCGCAACATGCGCGTGAGCTACAGCTACTACCTCGGCGTGCCGGCCCCGCTGACCAATGGCGGGCTGAACGAATGCGGAGTGGCGGTGCGCGACATCTGGTCCACCTCGCGGGCCGAGCTGATCGCCATGACGCCCGAGGACCAGACCGGTCCGAACTATTCCGACCTCGCGCGGATCGTCGTGGAGCGTGCGCGCAGCGCACGCGAAGGCGTGGAGCTGATCGGGCGGCTCATCGCCGAGCATGGCTACTCCACCTATGGCGGCAATTCCCACATGATCGCCGATCCCGACGAGGCCTGGGTGGTGATCGAATTCGCCGGCGGGAAGGGGCTCTGGTGCGCCGAACGGCTGGGCCCCGACAGCATCCGCGCCTCGCGTCCCGGCTATATCGGCGAAATCCCCGACGCGCCCAACGAAGACTTCCGTTTCCCGCCCCATTTCTTCGATACGGCCCGCGAACAGGGCTGGTGGTCGCCCGACGATGGGCGTTTCCACGTCAACCACGTCTATGGCGACGGCAAGCATCGCTGGGCCGGCGTGATCTGGATCGAGGAGGAGATGCGCAAACGCGCCGCGCGGCCCGGGAAGATCGGGCTTGAGGATGTCTTCTGGTCGATCAGCACGTCGCGTCTGACCGGCGACACGGCAGGTTACGGTCAGGCGGTGCCTCTCGGCCATCCCTCCCACGACGCGCTGCGCATGATGTGGCACGCGGCGGTAGGTCCGGTCACGGCGCCGCTCTTGCCGGTCTTTCTGGGACAGCCATCGGTGCCGCACGCATGGCGACAGCACCGCTACCTGACGAAAGGTGAAAGCCACCGCTTCCTCGATCGCCGCAAGGAAGAGAATGACCCCGACACGGTGTCTCTGGTGCCCCAGGGAATCGAGGCGGGTCCGTCGGCCTTTCACGCCTTCAAACGGCTGATGCATCTGGCTTTTCAGAAGCCCGACCCGATCCTCACCGAGATCTGGACCCATTGGCGCGCGGTCGAGGCAGACACGAATGCCCGACTGCCTGATATCCTGAGGACCGCCGAGGTTCTTCTGGAGGCCGGCGAAGGGGACCTGGCCGCTCGGCTGCTCGGCGAATTCAGCGAGGCCCGCTTTGCCGAGGCGCTGGACGATTGCCAGGCGCTCTGCGAGGCCGCATATGCCAGGCTGCGCGCGCTGGGCGAACTGAACATGTCGCGCTGGCCCCGGTCTCCGGAACAGATCTGGTAGCCCGGCCAAGAGACAGCCGCAGAATGGGTCAGCCGGGGCGACGTCGCGACCCCGGGGCCCGGATCGAAGATCTTTTTGTCTGCTTCTCAGAGATCGGGTGGCCCTGATCGACGAAACGGGCAGGTTTCACGGGTGGCAAATCGGAAATATTTGAACGTACATATCGGACATGAGCGATCAGCGGGCCTCGACCACACAGCGCAACCTGCCCGCCGCCTTTGGCGGCGGAGCCATCATCGGAACGCTTGGCGGCTTGATCGGGCTTGGGGGCGCGGAGTTCCGGTTGCCACTCCTGATCGGCGTGTTCCGCTTTGGCGCGCTGGAGGCGGTTATCCTGAACAAGGCCATGAGCCTTGCCGTCGTCGCGACTGCCTTGCCTTTCCGGGCGGAAACCGTCCCGTTGGAGGACATCGCGGCCAACTGGCCGATCATCCTTAACCTTTTGGCAGGCAGCCTGCTTGGCGCATGGGTCGGCGCAGGTTGGGCAACGCGCCTGAAATCCGAAACGCTCTACAAGGTGCTGGCCGTCCTGATGGTCGGCATCGCCGCCGTCTTGCTGTTTGGCCACGACGTAACCGCGTCGGGGGTGGCAGTGGCGGGAGCGGCGCAGCTAGCCGCCGGTGTCACTCTTGGGTTCGGGATCGGCGTCGTGGCATCGCTCATGGGCGTTGCCGGTGGCGAATTGCTGATCCCCACGCTCGTCCTCGTGTTCGGGGCCGACATCAAGCTGGCCGGATCGCTGTCCCTCGCGGTGAGTTTGCCGACCATGCTTGTGGGATTTGCCAGATACAGCCAGGACCAGAGTTTCGTGGTGCTCGGGCGGAACAGGTCCTTCGTTCTGATCATGGCGGCAGGATCCATCGTCGGGACCTTCATCGGAGGCATGTTGCTGGGCGTTGTCCCCGGACGCATCCTGATCCCGGCGCTCGCGGTAATCCTCGTGTTTTCCGCAGTCAAGGTGTGGCGGCATCGCTGATCGGCCGAAGGTCAAACGGCAGCTCCGTCCACGTCTCAGACTTTGAACATGGTCTGCCGCGGCCGTGCAGCGCCTGGCAGGGAGCATGGGATCGGACACTCGACCAAGACAACCGGATTGGGTGCGAACTCTTTCCGGATCGCCGAATGTCAGTTTGTCACGGCCTCCTCGATGAGCGCGTCGCTCCTCTCGGCAATCAGGCGCGGTCTTTCAACGTGAAGGTAGTGTCCGGCGTCAAGGACAAAGGCCTGCCCTCCAGTCTCCTGTGCATAGCCCGCCACGGTTTCCTTCCAGATCTCGGGCTGGGACTCGGAGATGAAGGCGTGGAAGGGCACGTCCGGCAATTCGCCTGCCGAAACGGTGGCCGCGTTCTCCGGAAGCACGCGGGCCTCGGCCCACATGTCCGGCGTCTTGGTGCGGCGCATGAAGATGGTCTCGGCGATCGCGGCCTCTTCCGTCGTGAGCCGCCCCTCGACCATGGCAGGGAAGTTCGTAGCGAAGACATCAGGCCCGGATCGCATGAGCCCAGTGCGCGCCAGGAACGTGACCAGGGGTGAAAGCGATGCTCCGTCTTCGGTGGCCTCGTAGTAGCCCGGGACGAGAGGGTCGAGGCCGATGATCGCCTCTATCTCTTCCGGGTGTTCTTGTGCCCAATAAACGGCTTCCAAACCAGCCATGGAATGTGGGAAAAGCACGTATGGCGGACCTTCTCCTGCACGCCGCAACGCTGTGCGCGATTCGCCGAGGACGGTCTCCAGATCGCGCGTACGATCGCTGATGTCGCTCCACCCGTATCCGTAGCGTTCCACCACGGCGACCCGGTAATCGTCGGACAGCCTCTCAAACAGCGATTTGAAATCGAAGTAGGGAGAGCTCGTTCCGAAGCCGGACAGGAACACGAGGGTGGGGTCGCCTTGGCCTTCCGCGTAGACGTGCAGGGAGCCGCTGCTGAACGGGTCACGGACCGCGCTGTCGGCTTCGACATCCACGAGCGTGCCGGGGGCCGGATGAGCTTCCGTCTCCAGCGCCACCAGCCGTCTGTGCTCGAAATAGCTTCCACCGACTACGACGAACGCTCCCACCAGCAGCAAGACGAGGACCGCCAGTACGCTCCATTTCAGAAAGGAACTCTTCATTGCACTGTCCTCGGGCGGCCGCGTCGTCGGCCCAACCAAAGAGCAAGTCAGAGCCTCAGCCAGTTGATGCGCAGGATACCACTTGCCTTGTCCGGCGCAACCGGGCGTTTGCAGGCCGTACGCCGCCTCTTCGCGACCTCGGCCATCTCTCGCTTGGGCCTTGCCCGCCGGCTGTGCGGAAATTCCAAGACCCTGTGCATCCGTCCCGACTGGTCCGCTCCGGTCCCCGGTCTATCCTTGACGCAACGGAAACCGACAGGGACAGGGAGAGACCCATGAGACTGACACGACGCCAGACGCTTCTCAGCGGTGCGGCGCTGCCGTTCGCGGCGGCCGCGACGGCAGGCCCGGCAACCGCCCAGGGCATGAGCATGACGCCGCCCAACGCGCAGAAGCACAGCTTCATGCTGGGCGATTTCGAGGTCTCGACGCTGCTCGCCGGGACGCGCACCGTCGACGATCCACAGTCGATCTTCGGCATGAGCGTCTCGCCCGAGGAGTTCGCCGAGGTGAGCGCGGCGAACTTCATTCCGACCGACAAGGCGCAGTTCTTCTTCACGCCGACCGTGGTCGACACCGGGTCCGAGCTCGTCCTGTTCGACACCGGGCTCAACGGCCCCGGCATCGCCTCGGCGCTCGAGGCCACGGGCTATGCGACGGGCGACATCGGCACGGTGGTCATCACCCACATGCACGGCGACCACATCGGCGGGCTGACGGGAGAGGACGGCACACCGACCTTCCCCAACGCCCGCTACGTCACCGGCCAGGCCGAGTTCGATCACTGGGCGGCGGCCGGCAACGACGGGTTCGAGGCGAAGGTGCGCCCGCTCGCGGACCGCTTCACGTTCATCGGCGACGGCGCCGAGGTGGCATCGGGGATCACCGGCACGGCGGCCTTCGGGCACACGCCGGGGCACATGGTCTACAGGCTCGAGTCGGCCGGCAGCCAGCTGCTCCTGATGGCCGATCTCGCCAACCACTACGTCTGGTCGGTGGCCTACCCCGACTGGGAGGTGCGATTCGACGCCGACAAGGCGGCGGCGGCGCAATCGCGGCGGCGCGTGCTCGGCATGGCGGCGGCCGAGCGGATGCCGGTGATCGGCTACCACATGCCGTTCCCGGGCATGGGCTACATCGACACGCGAGGCGACGGATTCCATTACGTCCCCGTCAGCTACCAGATGATGCTGGGCTGATTTCACGCAGGTTCATGGCTGGCACTTCGGTGCCGGCCGTCCCATATTGCGCCTCGATACCGCTAACATCGAATGCGCAGACATGATCAACATCATCACCGTCACGCTGAACCCGACCGTCGACCTGTCGACGAGCGCGCCGCGCGTGGTTCCCGAACTGAAGCTCCGCTGCACCGCGCCCGAGGTCGACCCGGGCGGCGGCGGCATCAACGTGAGCCGCGCGATTCGCCTTCTCGGCGGCCGCTCGACCGCGCTCGTCGCGATCGGCGGCGGCACCGGGGCACGCTGTCTCGAACTGCTCGCGCAGGAAGGCATCGCGACCGTGGGCTTCCAGGGTCCGGGCGAAACGCGCCAGTCCGTCTCGGTCACCGATCAGGAAACGGGCGAGCAGTATCGCTTCGTCCTGCCTGGTCCGGAGTGGACGGAGACGGACGTGGAGCGCGCCCTCGACACGCTCGACCAGGCGACGGGAACCGACACGCTCGTCGTGCTTTCGGGCAGCCAGCCGCCGGGCGTCGCGAAGAATTTTCCCGCCATTCTCGCCGGTCACGTGGCCGAGCGCGCGGCGCGGCTGATCGTGGACACGTCGGGGCCGGCGCTGTTCAACCTCGTGGAGACCTCGCATCCCTCGATCTACGTGCTCAGGATGGACGGCGAGGAAGCCGAGGAGCTGGCCGGGCGCCCCCTGCCCCGCGCCGAGGACACGGCGGAGTTCGCCTCGGACCTCGTGGCGAAGAACGTCGCCAGCGTCATCATCGTCGCGCGCGGCGCGGACGGATCGGTGCTCGCCTCGCGGGAGGGTCGGTGGCACGCGGTCACCGAGCGGCCGGTGAGCGTGGTAAGCAAAGTCGGGGCGGGCGACAGCTTCGTCGGCGCCTTCGCCTTCGCGCTCGCCCGGGGCGACGCGCTGCCCGACTGCCTGCGCTACGGGGTATCGGCGGCAAGCGCCGCGGTCACGACCGAGGCCACGCGGCTCTGCGACCGGGGCGTGACCGACTCCTTGATGGCGGACTGCGTCGCGCGGGAGGTCTGACCCCACCGCGCGGTGCGTCTCAGGCGGCGACGGATTCGCGCGCCGCGATCTTCGCGGTCATTTCGGCGAGACGCTTGGCCTGGTGGGCGACCGCCGCCTTGCCGGCATCGTCGAAGCCTCCGGCATTCGTCGAGAAGCCGTAGGGATTGCCGCCTGCCGCGGAGATCGAGGCGTCGGTGTAGCCCGGTGCGACGACGATGGCGCCCCAGTGCATGACGCTCGTGTAGAGCCCGACGAGCGTCGTCTCCTGACCGCCGTGGGCGTTCTGGGCCGAGGTTGTCGCGCTGAAGGTCTTGTTCGCGAGCTTGCCTTGCATCCAGAGCGGCCCGAGCGTGTCGATGAAGGCGCGGACCTGGCTCGGCGCGGATCCGTAGCGAGTGGGCGCGGTCCAGAAGTAACCGTCGGCCCAGACCATGTCGTCATGCGTGATGACGGGAATGTGGGCCATCTTCTCGAGTTGCGCCTTCCACGCCTCCTGGCCGTTCACGACCTCTTCCGGCGCGGTTTCGGCGAAGCGGACGAGGCGGACCTCCGCGCCGGCCTCGCGGGTGGCCTTGGCGGCGGTTTCGGCGACCGCATGGCTGGTGCCGTAGGTCGAGTAGAAGGCGACGAGAATCTTTGGCGTGGACATTTTGCGTTCCTCTGGGTTCCAACTTCGCTTCAGAGGTAGGTACGCGCCCGCGCCTTGTCTGTTGGGAATTCCCACAGAGCATATGTGCGCCATCGCAGACCGGCGCGGAAGGCGCGGCCTGTTGGTGCATTCTCTGCCTGTGGCCGTATCGCGGGGAGAGGGAGTGACGGCGCCGCCACGAGGGCGATCCCGAATGTCCTGACCGGCGCCTTCCGGCGCGGCCTTGCGCGGTGCGGACAACCCCTGCGCCTTGGTGAGAGGCGGTCTTCGGGGCCGGTGATCTGTCGGTCAGGCGGGTCTCCCCGCCCGGAAGCTTCGCGGGGCAGACTGCGGGCGGGAGGTGAGGATCGGGTGAACCGGGCGAACGGTCGGCGGACGGCCGGACGCGGGTCCGTCAGGGCCTCCGCCGCGGCCGCCGGATCAGCCGGGGTCGCGCCAGCGGTTCACGATCGGATAGCGCCGGTCGAGCCAGAAGGCGCGGCCGGTCAGGCGCGGACCGGGGGCGGCCTGAAAGCGCTTGTATTCCGAAAGGTAGACGAGGCGCTCGACCCGCTGGACCATCGCGCGGCCGTATTCCCTGGCGACCACCTCCTCGACCGACCTGTCGCCGTCGACGAGCATTTCGAGAATCGGGTCGAGCACCTCGTAGGGCGGCAGGCTGTCGGCGTCGGCCTGGTCCGCGCGAAGCTCGGCCGAAGGGGGCTTCTCGATCACGCGGGGCGGGATCACCCCGCCCGGCGGCCCCATCATCCACGGCCGGTGATTGTCGTTCCGCCAGCGGCAGGTCTCGAACACGCGGGTCTTGTAGAGATCCTTGATCGGGTTGTAGCCGCCCG
>CAZPOK010000039.1:0-18261 GCA_964587905.1 uncultured Rhodobacterales bacterium
TCAGCCCGTCGCTGTCGCCGTTGCCGCGCATGTCGACGCGGAGGCAGGCGTAGCCGTGGCCGGCGAAATAGGGATGGGTGATGCAGTCGCGGGCGATCGTGCCGTCGCGCTTGCGGTAGGGCAGGAACTCCAGGATCGCGGGGACGGGCTTCGTCTCGGCCGTCTCGGGCATCCAGATCCGCGCCGAAAGGCGGGTGCCGTCCGAGAGGACGATGCCCACGTCCTCCTGCCTGACGACGCGTTCGGGGAAATCTGTTTTCGCACGCATTCCGCGAGCATAGCCGAGCGTACGCGGGGCACAAGCCGGGTTGCCGCCGGTCAGCTCACCCGGTTTCCGTGGGACCAGGTCGCCACCGGGATGGGGATGCCCGACGGCAGCCGGCGGAACCGGACCAGATCGGCGCGCTTTCCGGTTTCGATGGTGCCCCTGTCGTGCAGGTGAACGCTCTCGGCGGGGGTCTTCGTGACCGTCCGGATGCCGCGCGGCAGGTCGCCCCAGAGATCGCCCAGTTGGAGCGCCGCGAGCAGCAGCGAGGAGGGGACGTAATCCGACGACAGGATGTCGAGCGCGTCCTTCTCCGCCAGCGCGCGCGCTGCCACGTTTCCGGAATGGGAGCCGCCGCGCACGAGGTTCGGCGCGCCCATGATGACCGCGATGCCGGCGGCGTCGCAGGCCGTCGCCGCTTCCTCCGTCGTCGGAAACTCGGCCAGCGTGACGCCGTGGCGCGCTGAGACGGCGACCTGCCCGTCCGTGCTGTCGTCGTGGCTCGCGAGGACGGCGCCGTAGCGGCGGGCGGCTTCGACGGCTCCCGCCTCGTGGCGCGCGCCGAGGCTCGATTGCAGGCTCTCCAGATAGGACACGTAGTCGTCGAAGCCCTGCCGGCTCATGCCGTGCTTGCCGATGACGTAGTTCGTGAATTTCTCGACATCCGCGAACTGGCGCTGGCCCGGGGTATGGTCCATCAGAGAGACGATCCCGACGCGGTCGTCGCTGCCGAATTCCCCGAGTTCGTCGAGCAAGGTCTCCGAACAGATCTCGGCGCGGAGATGCAGGTGGTGACTGATCCGGAGCGTACCGGCCTCGCGCATCGCGAGGACCTCGTCGGCGAGGCTGCGCGCGTAGCGCTTGTAGTGCTTCGCGCCTCCCGAGGTGATCGAGCCCACGCGGAGCGCGTCGAAGACCGTGGTGATCCCCGTGCTCGCGAGTTCCGCGTCATGGGCGCTGATCGCGGCTTGATGCGGCCAGTCGACCTGCGGGCGCGGCGATACATGACGCTCGAGGTTGTCGGTATGGAGTTCGACAAGGCCGGGGGCAAGGCAATCGCCATCGAGGTCGAGCGCCCCGACAGGGATGCCGGGGCCCGTCGCGATCGATGCGATTCGGCCGTCCCGCACGAGGACCGAGCCGACGACCACCTCGTCCGGCAGAACAAGCGTCGCGTTGGCAAGGACAAGTTCGTCTGTCATCAGGCTGTTACCTCCGGGTGGGACGCCGCCCGGATGAGCGAGGGCCCGACGTGACGGACTACCGACGATACGCGATCTACTACACTCCGCCGCCGGGCGCCTTCGCCGATTTCGGGGCGGCGTGGCTTGGTTGGGATATCGCCCGGGGCGCGCACGTGCCGACCTTCGACCGGCCCGACGCCGTGACGGCCCGGCCGGTTCGCTACGGGTTTCACGCCACGCTGAAGCCGCCGTTCAGACTTGCCCCGGGGGCAACGTTCGCCGCGCTCGACGAAGAGGTCGCGCGGGTGACGGGCCGACTCGCCACGGAGCAGGTGGAGGCGCTGACGCTCTCGCGGCTGGAGCGTTTTCTCGCGTGCGTGCCCGCGGACGACGGCGCGGCTCTTTCGCATCTCGCGGCGAGGCTGGTCCGCGATCTCGACGGGTTCCGGGCGACGCCCTCCCCGCGGGAGCTGGCCCGCAGGCGCGCGAGCGGCCTCTCTCCGGAGGAGGACGCAAATCTCGTCCGGTGGGGCTACCCTTACGTTATGGAGGCATTCCGGTTTCACATGACGCTGACCGGTCCGCTCGACGAGTCGACCCTGAACGATGTGGAGTCGCGCCTCGAGCCCGTCCTCGCACCGATCCTGCCGCGGCCGTTCGTCGTCTCCAACGTGACGCTCGCCGGGGAGGACGAGGAGGGGTTCTTCCACGAGATCCATCGCTATGCGCTCTCGGGGTAGAGCGCGGCGCGGGCGGCGGCGACGCTCTCGGCGAGGGATCCGCTGTTGTCCAAGCGGATGACATCGTCTCCCGAGACGGCAAACTCCTGCGCCCTCGCGAGACGTTCGGCGATATCTTCGGCGGTTTCGCGCCCCCGGCCCGACAGCCGCATCGCGAGAACCTCGGGACGCGCGGTGAGCGAGAGGACCCGCATCCCGGGGAAGAGCCGTCGCGCCTCGTCCAGAACCCGGCGAGAGAGGTTCACGATGACGTCGTGGCCCGCGTCGAGATCGGAACGGATGCTGGCCGGAACGCCGTAGCGGAGCCCGTGCGCCTCCCATGACAAGGCGAAGTCACCGGCGCGCTCGCGAT
Organism: uncultured Rhodobacterales bacterium; assembly: GCA_964587905.1. GTDB lineage: Bacteria > Pseudomonadota > Alphaproteobacteria > Rhodobacterales > Rhodobacteraceae > DAINOF01. The sequence goes on from CAZPOK010000039.1 coordinate 2,542, forward strand.
CGAGAAAGGTCTCGACATCGACGCTCTCGAAGTCTTCTCCCCCGGCCTCGCCGGACCGGGTGATCGTTCGGCGCGCGCGGACCAGACCCGGGATCTCTGCGCAAAGCGCGTCGATCACCGTGTCCTTGCCGACCCCCGAGGGACCGACCACCGCGATCAGGCGTCCTCCGGTCATGAAGCCCCCTGTGCGAAGCGCCAGACGTCGATCTCGCTGTCCGCGACGCGGGACCGGGCGCGCGCGTCGTGGAAGATGCCGACGATGGCCGCCCCACGCTGCGTCGCCTCCTCGATCAGCGTCAGCACCGTCTCGAGGTTCGTGTTGTCGAGGCTCGCCGTCGGCTCGTCCAGAAGAAGCGCCGAGGGGACGCCCGTGGCGAGGAGCGGTTCGGCCACGACTTCGAGCGTCGGGACGCCTGGAAACTGGCTGACGTAGCCGAGAATGGTCCGGCGAAGCTCGAAGATCTCGCGTGTGCCCTCGTCATCGGTGATGACCTCGTCGAGGTAGGCGAAAGTGTACTCGGTCATGTTTTCGCCTCCTTTCCGTGGTCGCTTTCCGCAAGGGCATGTGCGCGAGCGCGAGGAAACCAATGCGGACCGACACCGTCAGCGCCTTCGCCTGCCCGACGACCATCAGCGTGCCGGAGGCTCTTCTCTTCGGAGCCCCCGACGGCGCGTGCGTCTCGCTCGGCTTCGGGACCGTGATCGCCGGCGTCGCGGCTTTCGCGATCGTTGTGTTGGTCCTCCAGGTTTTGTTTGGAAGGCTCTTGTCCGGCTCTCCGGAACCGGCGACCGCCCCGTTTTCCGACGGGCCGGTCCTGAGCGCGCGCAAGACCGACGATGGCTGACGCGCGGGACTGATCGACGCGCGTGGTCATTCAGCCGCCTTCCGACGACCCGCTGCGGTCTCGCGCCTGAGCTTCCGGATCAGTTCCATCTCGGACTGGAAATCCACGCAATGGGGTAACTTGATGTGCTCGAGAAACCCCGTCGCCTGGATGTTGTCGCAATGGTAGAGCACGAATTCGGACTCCTGTGCCGGGGCGGCGTCATCCTCCTCACCAACCTCCTCCCGGCGCAGTGCCCGGTCGACGAGGCTCATCGAGATCGCCTTCCGTTCGGATTGCCCGAAGACGAGCCCGTAGCCGGGTGGTAGCTGGGGAGGCTCGGTCTTCGATCCCCTGAACTGGTTCACCGTCTCGCATTCGGTCAGGTCGATCTCGCCGATCTCGATGGAGAAGCCAAGCTCGGGAATGTCCATTTCGACGGCGACCGAGCGCCCGATGATGCCGATCATGATGGGACGATCGACTTCGATGCTGACTTGGTCAACCGCCGTCTGCGCGCCGACCCGCTTGGTCAGGTTCCGAATTGCCAGCATCAAGTCCCTCGCGAAGACGGGCTCTCGCTACCCCGCGGGCGGAGAAGGAAACTCGAGGTTCGACGAAGCTTATGTGGCCGCGGGGCGGGAGTGTCCGAAAAAAGAGGGGCACCGCCATGGCGACGCCCCTTGTGACGACGATGATGGCCGGGCGTCAGGCGGCGGCGGCGATCGCCCGTTTCGTCATCACCTTGATCAGGTGCGCCCGATAGGCGGCGTCTCCGTGAATGTCCGTCAGAAGGCCATCCGCCGAAACGGATACCCCGTCGATCGGGCCGGCGGAGAGGCCGGACGAGAGTGCGGCCTCGAGCCCCTCGTGCCGGAACACCCCGTCCTCTCCGGCCCCGGTGACCGCGACGCGCACGCCCGAAGCGGTATCGGCCACGTAGACCCCGACCATCGCATAGCGGGAGGCCGGGTTCCGGAACTTCGCGTACCCGCCGCATTTCGGGGGCGTGATCCGGACGGCGGTGATGATTTCGCCTTCGTCGAGCGCGGTGGTGAACATGCCCGCGAAGAAGTCGTCCGCCGCGATCTCGCGCAGGTTCGTGACGACCGTCGCATCGAGCGCGAGAATGGCCGCCGGGTAATCCGCCGCGGGATCGTTGTTCGCGATCGAGCCACCGATGGTGCCCACATGACGAACCGCCGGGTCCCCGATCCCGGCCGCCAGGCAGGCGAGCGAATGGACGTGCTTCAGCACGTCGGGATCGCCGGCGACCTTGGCATGGGTCGTGGCTGCGCCGATGACGAGTGCGCCGTCCTCGGCGGATACGCCCGACAGTCCCGGGATCCTGCGGATGTCCACGAGGTCGGACGGGGCGGCGAGGTGCTGTTTCATCGTCGGCAGGAGCGTCTGACCGCCCGCGAGGATCTTGGACTCGTCCGCGCCCGCCAGAAGGTTCAGCGCGTCCTCCAGCGAAGACGGCCGGTGATAATGAACGTCGTACATGGTCTGTCCTCCCTACTCGGCCGCCATCGGCGCCCTGGCGGTATTGAGCGCCGCCCAGACACGGGCGGGCGTGGCCGGCATCTGCAGGTCGTTGTTGCCGGTCGCGTCGGTGATCGCGTTGATTACGGCAGGCGGCGCGCCGATCGCGCCCGCCTCCCCGCAGCCTTTCAATCCGAGCGGGTTGTTCGGCGAGGGGGTGCAGCCGTGTTCGACGACGTAGAATGGCACGTCGTCTGCCCGAGGCATGGCGTAATCCATGTAGGAGCCGGTCAGAAGCTGGCCCGTCTCGTCATAGACGGCTTCTTCCAGAAGCGCCTGCCCGATGCCCTGCGTGACGCCGCCATGGACCTGACCTTCGACGATCATCGGGTTGATGATCGTGCCGAAGTCGTCGGCGGCGGTGAACTGCACGATCTCCGTCACCCCGGTTTCCGGGTCCACCTCGACCTCGCAGATGAAGCAGCCCGAGGGGAAGGAGAAGTTGACCGGGTCGAAGAAGGCTCCCTCCTTGAGGCCGGGCTCCATGTCCGGCGGAAGGTTGTGGGCGACGTAGGCGGCAAGGCCGGCCTCGTGCCACGCCATCTTCCTGTCGGTGCCCGCGACCTTCACCTCGCCGCTTTCGATGACGATGTCGTCCTCGCTGGCCTCGAGTGTGTGGGCGGCAAGCTTCCGGACCTTCGCCTCGACCTTGTCGAGCGCCTTCATGATCGCCGACATGCCGACAGGGCCGGACCGCGACCCGTAGGTTCCCATGCCGAACTGCACCTTGTCGGTGTCGCCGTGAACGATCGAGACGTTGTCGATCGGGATGCCGAACCGGTCCGCGGCCAGTTGCGCGAAGGTCGTCTCATGGCCCTGGCCGTGGCTGTGGCTGCCGGTCAGGATCTCGATGGTCCCGACCGGGTTCACGCGGACTTCCGCCGATTCCCAGAGACCCACCCCCGCGCCGAGCGATCCCACCGCGGCCGACGGCGCGAGGCCGCAGGCTTCGATGAAGGTCGAGTAGCCGATGCCGCGCAGCTTGCCGCGCGCCTCCGCCTCGGCGCGGCGTGCGGGGAAGCCGGCCACGTCCGCCGCCTTCTGCGCCATGTCGAGGATCGTCGGGAAATCGCCTGCGTCGTAGTTGAGAAGCACCTGGGTCTGGTAGGGGAATTCCTTGATGAAGTTGATCCGCCGCAGTTCGGCCGGATCCATCCCCATCTCGCGCGCGGCGGTCTCCATGATCCGCTCGATCATGTAGGTCGCCTCGGGCCGCCCGGCACCACGATAGGCGTCGACGGGCACGGTGTTGGTGTGCACTGCGCGGACCGTGCCGTAGATGGCGGGAATGTCGTACTGCCCCGACCAGAGGGTCCCGTAGAGATACGTGGGCGTGACCGTCGCGAAGAGCGAGGCGTAGGCGCCGAGGTTCGCGATCGTGTCGACCTTGAAGGCCGTGATCTTTCCGCTCTCGTCGAAGCCCATCTTCAGCTTTGTGAAGTGGTCCCGCCCGTGGGCGTCGGTCATGAAGGCTTCCGACCGGGTCGAGGTCCACTTGACCGAGCGCCCGGTCTTCATCGAGGCCCAGAGGCAGGCGATTTCCTCGGGATAGATGTAGATCTTCGAGCCGAAGCCGCCGCCCACGTCGGGCGCGATCACCCGCAACTTGTGCTCCGGCGCGACGTTATAGAACGCCGACAGCACCAGCCGGGCGACGTGCGGGTTCTGGCTCGTCGTGTAGAGCGTGTAGTGATCCTCGGCCTCGTCGAAGACGGCGATGGCCGACCGCGGCTCCATCGCGTTGGGCGCCAGGCGGTTGTTCGTCACCTCGATCTCGGTGACATGGGCGGCTCTGGCCAGACCTTCGTCGGTCGCGGTCTCGGTGCCGAGTTCCCAGTCGTAGATCAGATTGCCCGGCACGTTCTCATGGACCTGCGGGGCGCCGTCGGCCAGAGCGTCGGGGGCGCCGACCACCGCGGGCAGGGTTTCGTAGTCGACCTCGACCTCCTCGGCCGCCCGGCGCGCGAGCGCCTCGGTCTCGGCCACGACGATGGCGACCGCATCGCCGAGGTAGCGGGCACGCTCGGTGACGAGCGGCGACCAGACGCCCGTCTTCATCGGGTTGCCGTCGCGGGAGGTTATGGCCCAGCCGGTGATGATGTCGCCGATGCCGTCGGCCTTGAGTTCTGGCCCGGTGTGGACGGCGATCACGCCTTCCATGGCCTCGGCCCCCGACGCGTCGATCCCCTTGACCTTCGCATGCGCGTGCGGCGACCGCACGAAAGCCGCGTAGGCCTGGTTCTCCATGCGGATGTCGTCGGTGTACTTGCCCTTGCCGGTGATGAACCGCTTGTCTTCCTTGCGCTTGACGCGCGCGCCGATTCCGTCGCTCATGTTTCCTCTACCTCCCGCTAAGGTCCGGCCCGGCCACAATAGGCGGGCCGGGGCCGCTCACATCTCGGCGGCGGCCTGCTGAATCGATTTGACGATGTTGTGGTAGCCGGTGCACCGGCAGATGTTGCCTTCGAGCTCGTGGCGGATCGCCTCTTCGGTAAGCTCGCGGCCTTCCGCCTTGTAGCGGACCACCATATCGACGCCGGACATGATCATGCCCGGCGTGCAGAAGCCGCACTGGAGGCCGTGGTTGTCGTTGAAGGCCTTCTGCATCGGGTGCAGGTCGCCGTTCGCGAGGCCCTCGATGGTGGTGACAGTCGATCCATCGACCGCTGCCGCGAGCAGGGTGCAGGCCTTCATCGCCTTGCCGTCCACATGCAGGACGCAGGCGCCGCACTGCGAGGTATCGCAGCCTATATGCGTGCCGGTCAGTCGCAGGTTTTCCCGCAGGAAATCCGACAGAAGCGTGTTGTCCGGAACGGAGCGCTTGACCGCCTTTCCGTTCACGGTCATCGAGATTTCGGCCATGTTTTTCCTCCCTGGCTGCCGGGTCTTGCCGCCCGGACGTGGCGCGGTATCGACGCTCAGGCCCTGTCCGTGGGCGCGTCCTCACTGAGATGATCGTGGAAATTCTCGAAGAACTTGTCGGCAAGCTTCTTCGCGGTGGAATTGATGAGCCGGCTTCCCAGCTGGGCGAGCTTGCCGCCCACCTCGGCATGCGCCTCGTAGCTCAGCCGCGTGCCGCCGTCCTCCTCGGCGAGGTGCACGTCCGCCGAGCCCTTGGCGAAGCCGGCGACCCCCCCCTTGCCTTCCCCGCGGATCGTGTAGCTTTCGGGGGCGTTGATGTTCACAAGTTCGACCCCGCCCGCGAACTTGGCCTTCACCGGGCCGATCTTCTGGGTGACCTTGGCCTCCATCGTGGTGTCCGAGGTCTTCTCCAGCTCCTCGCACCCGGGGATGCATTCCTTGAGGACCTTCGGATCGTTGAGGGCAGCCCAGACCTCTTCGCGGGGGGCCGCAATGTGGTATTCACCGCTCATGTCCATGGGAAAGTACTCAAATCTGGAAATGCCATGGCGTGACTGTATCGCGAGGCCCGCGTGACGCAACAGTTTTGACGCCGCTCACGTCACCGCGGTGCGGAGAGCCGCGGAGAGATCCTCGAGACTCGCGAGCGAATGGCAGGCATGAAAGCTGTCGACATGGGGCAGGATCGCGCGAATTCCGGCAGCCTTCGGTTCGAAACCCTCCCAGCGCAGAAGCGGATTGAGCCATATGATCTGCCGGCACGACAGACGCAGCCGGTCGATCTCGGTCTCGAGCAGCCCCCTGTCGCCGCGTTCGAGGCCGTCGGTGATCAGGAGCACGACCGCACCCTGACCGAGAACGCGGCGCGACCAGTCGACATTGAAGCGGCGCAGCGCCTCACCGATGCGGGTCCCGCCTTCCCAGTCCTGCGCGTCCCGTCCCGCGGCGGCGAGGGCGAGATCGGGATCCTTCTGGGCCAGCGCGCGGGTGACATTGGTGAGCCGGGTGCCGAAGGTGAAGACGGCAACCTTGCCCCAGCCGCGCTCGGGCGCCCAGGTGACCGCGTGAAGGAAGTGCATCATCATCCGGCTGTAGACCGACATCGAGCCCGAGATGTCGCAGAGCACAACGAGGTCCGGCGGGCGGGCCCGGCGGGTGCGCATCAGCACGGTTTCGATCTCGCCCCCCCGCCGCAGCGATCTGCGCAGCGTGGCGCGGAGATCGGGGCGTCGGCCGTGGGGGGAGGAAACCATGCGGCGGGTCGGAACCGGCTTCACGGGCAGGTCCAGGCTCCGGACGGCGCGGGCCGCGTCGGCGATCTCGGACGCGCTCATCTGCTCGAAGTCCATCGACCGCAGCCGTTCGGAGGCCGACCAGCTGATCCGCGCGTCGATCTCGAGTTCCTCGCGGACCGGGGTTTCCGCGGGCGGCTCGGGCGCATCGGTCAGCGCCTCGGCGGCCCGGCGTTCCGCGGCCTTCTTTTTCTTTTCCTCCGGCTCCTTGCGAAGGGTCGGCGACATCAGGTGCATCATCTGTTCGATGAATTCCGGATCGCGCCAGAACATCGCGAAGCACTGGTCGAAGATCTCGAGGTGCTCGACCCGATGGATCAGGGTGGAGCGGAGGACATGGTAGAAGTCGGTCTTGTGGGTGAAACCCGCCGCCGCAACGGCCTCCACCGCGGCCTGCACCTGAGCCGGGCCGACGCGGATCCCCGCCTTCCGCAGCGCGCGGGCGAAGTGGACGATGTTCTGGGCCAGACGGCCGTCTGTTTCGGGGAGGGGGCGCTCGGCGCCCATCAGCCGGTCCGGCCGAGCTTGGCGCGCGCCTCGTCGAGGATGCGGGTCGCCTCCGATCCGGTGATCTTCGCGATGTCGTCCTGGTACTTGAGGACCGCGCCCAGAGTGTCGGAAATGATCTCTGGCGACAGGGCGACGGTGTCCAGCGCGATGAGGCAGCGGGCCCAGTCGATCGACTCGGCCACGCCCGGCGTCTTGAAGAGATCCTCGCCGCGAAGCGACTGGACAAAGGCGATGACCTCGGCCGAGAGCGTCGCGGTCGCGGCGGGAACCCGGGCGCGGAGGATCTCCATCTCGCGCTCGAAGCTCGGGAAGTCGACCCAGTGGTACAGACAGCGGCGCTTCAATGCGTCGTGAACCTCGCGGGTGCGGTTCGAGGTGAGGATCACGATGGGGGGCTCGTCCGCCCGGATCGTGCCGAGCTCCGGGATCGTGACCTGGTAGTCGGAGAGCGCCTCGAGGAGGAAGGCCTCGAAGGGCTCGTCGGTTCGATCGACCTCGTCGATGAGCAGGACGGGCGGGCCCTCCGGGTGCGGCTCCATCGCCTCGAGAAGCGGGCGTCGGATAAGGTAGTCGCCCGAGAAGAGCTCTTCCTGAAGGAGCTCGCGGTCGGCCGTGCCGGTGGCCTCGGCGGTGCGGATGGCGATCATCTGCGCGGAAAAGTTCCATTCGTAGATCGCCGAGGCGGCGTCGAGGCCTTCGTAGCACTGAAGCCGGATGAGCCTGCGGCCAAGGGCGGCGGCGAGGGCCTTGGCGATCTCGGTCTTGCCCACGCCGGCCTCGCCTTCGAGGAAGAGAGGCTTGCCGAGCTTGAGAGCGAGAAAGGCCACGGTGCCCAGGGGGCGGCCGCAGACGTAGTCCCGCGTCTCGAGGAGGGCGATTGTCTCGTCGATGTTGGAGGGGAGGTCGGTCAAACGGGTGAACCCTCGTGCTTTTTCCTCCCAAGAGACCTATCTTGGAGCGGGCAACGAGTCCACGGTCGGCGCTTCTGTGACGGGTGTCGGAACGGACAGGGTGTCGAGGAGATGAACTTGCGACAGATCAGGCCAGCAAGTTACCGCGCCGGGGGGCCTGGATCGAGATGAATTTCCTCTCGCCCACGGCCACACCTGCGCGCGACCCGATCGACGCGCTGGGGCAATCCACCGGCGACGCGGTGCTGGCGCTCATCACGGGCGTCGAGGGGCCGTCCTACCGGCCCGTCGGCGCGGCGATGGCAATCTTCTCGAGCGGCGAGCGGGCCGGGACGCTGTCCTCCGGCTGTATCGAATCCGACATCGTGCTTCACGCCGCCGAAGCGTTGGAGCAGGGCAGGCCCGTCGCGATCCGCTACGGGCGCGGGTCTCCGTTCATGGACATCCAGCTTCCCTGTGGCGGCGGGCTCGACATCCTGCTGGTGCCGAGGCCGGATCGCGAGGTGCTTGCCGAGGTGACGCGCAAGCGTACGGTGCGCGAGCCCTGCACGCTCAGGATCGATCGGCAGCGCGGTCGCCTGTCGCTGGAGGAGATGGGCGAGACCGGCCCGGACGGAGAGGATTTTCTCGTCCGCTACGAGCCGCCGGTGCGCTTTCTCGTCTTCGGGAAGGGACCCGAGGCCTGCACCTTCGCCGCGCTCGTCAATTCGGCCGGCTACCCGAACCTGCTGCTGTCGCCCGATCCCGAGACGCTCGAGGCGGGCGCTGCGGCGGGTTGTGCGGTCCACGAGCTGGTTCAGCCCGAGTTTCCAGACGACGTGACGACGGACGCATGGACGGCGGTCGTGCTGTTCTTCCACGACCACGACTGGGAGCCGCCGATTCTCGCCGGGGCGCTTGCGACGGATGCCTTCTACATCGGCGCCCAGGGCAGCCAGAGGGCGCGCGACGCGCGGCACATGGAACTCGAGGCGATGGGCGTCGCGCCGGATTCCGTCGCGCGGCTGCATGGCCCCGTGGGGCTCATCCCGTCGGCGCGGGATGCCGGCACGCTCGCGGTGTCGGTTCTCGCCGAGGTACTGGCGGTGGCGATGGAGCGCGGCTGACGACGGCCGCCCGCGCTCACCGCTCCTGCACGGCGCCCGGAGCGTCCTCGCGGATGCCCCGCGCGAGGATGCCGTCCCAGACCGCGTCGAGTTCGCCGGCCGCTTCGCGCCCGCTCATCGCGCGCGTGCCGATGGCCATTGCAACGTCGGTGAGCGTTGCACCGGCAGTCGGGCCGAGAACCTGATCGTAGTAGAGTTGGTGGCGGCTGCTTTCCAGAAGCTCGCGGGCGACGTCTCGCAGGAGGGGATCCTGAAGGGCGATGTCGGCGCCCGAAACGGTCGGGACGGCGAAGGCGAGATCGACCATCCGCTCCTGCGTTTCCCGGCTCGTCATTAGCCGGAGAAGCTCGATCGCCTCGGGCGGCGCCTCCGCGTTCACCGCAAAGCCGTCGACGCCGCCGTAGGTTTCGCCTGCCGGGCTCGCCGTGCCGATGGACGGGAATGGCAGGTGTGCGAGTTCCCGGTTCATCGCCTCGAGACCACCCGGCCAATGCCAGCGCATCGACTGGAGACGCCAGTTCCCGGTGAGCACCATCGCGGCTGAGCCTTGTGCCACAAGCTCGCCAGCCTTGCCGTCGTCCATCCCGAGATAGCCTGGCTGGAACGGTTCGAGATCGGCGAGGCGGCGGAATTCGCGGCCGGCCTCGACGAAGACGGGCGCGTTGAAGCCGTCACCGAGGCCGTCGTAGGCCGCCCGGAATGCGGCGTCGCCCCCGAGCCCCTGAACGAGTTCGGACCAGAAGAACTGGAACGGCCATCTGTCACTTCCCCCGATCGCGATGGGCGCGATGCCCTGCGCCTTGAGGTCCGCTGCCGCCGAGAGAAAGCCTTCCCAGGTCGAGAGCCGGTCGAGCGGAATGCCCGCCCGTCGCATCACGTTGGTGTTGACCCAGAGCGAGACGAGCGACATCTGCATCGGCGCGCCGTAGATCCGGCCGTCGAACGTATAGTTCTTGAGGACGCCGGGGCGGAATTCCATCGCCCAGTCATCGGACATCGGATCGGTCAGGTCGCGCACGAAGCCCGCGTCGACCATCGCCTCGAGATGCCCGCCGCCCCAAGTGTGCAGGATGTCGGGCGGCGCGCCGGAGCCGAGCTTGGCCATCAGCGTCGCCTTGTAGTCGGCTTCGGGCTCGAAGACGAATTCGACGCGGAAGCCGGGGCGCGAGGCTTCGAAGCGAAAGCCCGTGTCGCGCCAGAAGGCGTGAATCTCGTCGTTTCTCTGGAAGGACGCTACGCGGATGATCCGGGGGACGGCGCCGGGTCCCCGCGCGGCGACGGCGGCCACGCGGTGGATCGCGTCGCGGCGGGCCTGCGGCTGGTCGCGCAGAAGGACCTGGCGTGCGGTCCGGCGCACGATGGACTGCAGCGTCGGCGCATCGAGATATCCCGACCGGGTGAGGCCGAACTGGTCTTGGTACCGCTCGATCGCGCCGCGCGTGCCTGGGCCGTAATCGGCGTCGATCGGGCCACGGTAGAGGCCGGCTTCGGCGAGAAGGGACTGGACGGCGGCCAGTTCCCCGGTGCCGAAGCCCAGGCGCGCCTCGATCTCGGCGGGCGAAGCGGGCGGCAGGGTTTCGGCGCTGGGCGTGTTCGCCGCGCTCAGCGTGTCGACGAGGCCGCCGGGCGAGGCGGGCGCCGGGGCGGACTCGTCCTGCGGGATAAGGCTTTCGAGCGGGACGAGCGCGTCGGTCGCGACCCCGAAGTTGCCGGTGTCGAGTTCCGCGAAGACCTGGACGGGTTCGGCGGTATCGAGGTCGTCGATCCGCTTGCGGGCGAGCTCCTCGAACGGGCTCTGCGGGAAATAGTTGAGGAAGGCGCGGAAGACGTCGGGGTCGTCGCTTTTCCGGATGGAGAGCCAGATCAGGCCCTGCTGGGCGAAATCCTCGTCCTCCGACAGCGAGCCGTCGATGTCGAGCGAGGCGCGCTGGACGCTGGCGTCCGCTTCGGGCGCGACGACGAACCGGTCGTAGAATTCGACAGCGGCGGCCTGTTCGGCGGGGTTGTCGAGCGCGCGGATGGTGTCGAGAAGCGCCAGTTCGATGCGCGCTCCGTCGACGACGTCGGCGATGCGGCCGGGGTCGATCGGGTTGAGGTAGACCTCGCGCAGGAGGGCCTCCTCGACCCATGGCACCTGCGCGCCCTGCGTGAGGTCGAGGACAGTGCCCCGGACGCGGCGGAACATGGTGCCGAGTTCGAGGCCCGGACGGTCGATCCACTGCAGGAGCGCGGTGGTGTAGGGGCTGTTGCCGTCGGTGCCGTCGTAGGCCACGGCGCCCGGCGCGGCGGCGAACGCGATGATCATCCCGGCGCTTTCGGGCTGCTGGACGAACTGGCGCGGCGACACGCTTCCGCTGGTGAGGCCCGGAGCGGTTCCGAGCGATCCCGCGAGCGGATTGTCCCGGCACGCGTCGAGGATCAGGATGGCAAGCTCCGGCCCGGCGTCCAGAAACGCCTGATAGAGGTCGGAGGCGCGGACCGCGGAGGTGTTGAGGTCCGCCGGCGCGGAGATCGCGGCATCCACCGGGAGAAGATAGTTCTCGCCCGAGATCTGCAGGCCGTGGCCCGCATAGAAGATGAGCGCGACCTCGGCGTCCCGGGCGGCGGCGGTGAACCGGTCGAGGTCGGCGCGCAGGCGCGCCCGGTCGGCGTCGATAGACGGGATCACGTCGAAGCCGAGTTCCTCGAGCTTGGCCTGGATCGCGGCGGCGTCGTTGCTCGGGTTCGGGAGCGCCGAGATGAACTGGTAGGCGCTGTTGCCGACCACCAGCGCGACACGGTCCTGGGCCGCGGCGTGGACCGTCGCGGCCACGAAGAACAAAAGGCCGAGCACGAAGCGGGCGAAGACGGTCTGGCACCTACGAACGAGCATGTCATCCTCCTGGGACGTCGCGGCGTCCCCTGCGGGTTGCTTTGCATGCGCGGGGGCGCACAAGGGGGTCGTTTCGCTTCCAGTGGCCGACCGCAAAGTGCCGCAACGTCAATTTACCAGCGTCGCGGGTGCTATGGCCACGGAAACCATAATGAAAAAGGCTAGACTGGAAAAGAAGACTGTGTAACCTTTGCGCAAATTTTACGGGGAATTTTTCATGTCGGATACACGCAAGCTGTCCCGATTGACGCGGTCGCTCATGGTCGGTGTTTCCACGGGGACCGTCGCGCTCACTCAGGTTGGATGCGCCCCGGTCGTCGAGGCCTTGAACTTCGACAGCGTTCAGGCGAGCCAGCAGCCGACCATCGTCACCACGAGCGCCGCGGAGCAGAGGCTGTGCAGCCGGGCCCTCGAGACGCGGTCGTCGGCGGACGTCGATGCATTCATACGTGCCTATCCGGCGAGCGCCTGCGTGGCCCCGCTGATCAACGCGATGCCCACATCGACCGTCGTGGCGCTGTCGCAGGAGGCTCTGTCGCGGGTTCCGCGCGCGACGTGGGAGGACGTCTCCCGCAACCGCGCCCAGGCGCTCGTTCAGGCGCGCAAGGCCCCCACGTTGGTGGTGTCGGTTCTGTCCGGCGACAGCGACAGCGACTACTGACGGGCGCGGTCGCCCATCGTCAGCCGGATCGCCCGCGAAACGACGGGACCGTGACGGGGCGTCCATGCTCTTGCTGATGTCCAAAACCCTGAAAACGCTCGTGGACCTCGAAGGGGTGCGGGACGGCCTTGGGCGCATGGGCCTCGAGACGACCACGAGCGCCGAATGTCGCCCCGACGCCGTCATCTGCGCGCCGGAGGACGATGGGCTGAGGAAACTGGCGCGCGAGGCGGGTAGTCCGCTGCTCGAGCTCCGGGAGAGCTGGACCGGCCAGGGGCTGTCGATCGGTGAATGTCCCGCCGGCGTGGCGGCGCGTTTCGATCGGCGTCCTGTCCGCCTGTTCGCGCGGTATGCGCAGCGTCTCACGCCCGAGACCGAGGCCGCGGCGGCCGATGCGGCAACGCTCCCCGCGCCAAGCGCGGGTGCAAGCGGTCGCGACGCGCCGGGCGAGGTCGCGACCGCGTCCGTCGCCTGTCTAAGCGATGATGCCGCGATCTGGCGCGCGCTCTCCCGCGGGCGCGAGGCGATCTGCGCAGGGCCCTGTTTCGCGAGCGAACTGGACCTCGCGCATTCGCAAGACGCGGCGTCCGGCGGGTATCCGGTCATGCGCAGGAACGTCAGGGACAGGACCCGGTCGGCCCTGGCCGTCGAGTGCCTCTACAACACGATTTCTCCGGAGGCCGAAATGGTCGCGGCCGCGCTCGCGGAGGCTGCACGGGCCTGTGTGACCCCGAGATCCGCCCGCGTCTCCGTCATCGTGACCGCTTTCAACTATGCCGATTTCGTCGAAGACGCGATTGCGAGCGCCAAGGACCAGACGCTGGCACCCGCCGAGATCATTGTCGTGGACGACGGTTCGACGGACGGGACGCAAGACCTCCTGTCCGCAATTCCCGACATAACCGTGGTCACGAAGCCGAACGGCGGGCAGGCCTCGGCCTTCAACGCTGGCTTCGCGGCCGCGTCGGGAGAGGTCGTGATCTTTCTCGATGGCGACGACCGTCTGTCTCGCGACGCCGTCGCGCGCGCCGCGGCCTTCGATTTTGCCGGCGTCTCGCGCCTCCAGTTCCTTCTCGAGACCATCGACAGGGCCGGGCGGCCGACCGGGCTTCATCCCGCGTCACACCGCGCTGCCGCCGGGGATTTGCGGGGCGCGCTCCGGGCGGACGGTGTCTTCTGGTTCATGCCGACGAGCGGCAACGCGTTTCCGCGCCGGGTGCTGGAGAGGCTTCTGCCGATGCCCGAGGGCGGGTTCGAGATCGCCGCGGATCTGTACCTCGTGCTCGGCGCGGCGCTTCTGGGCCGGACCGGGCAGCTTCCCGAAGTGCTCGGCCAGTATCGGGTGCATGGGCGAAACGCATACTTTCACGCTCAGGCGGGCGCGCCTTACCTCAAGGACAAGCGCCGGTCGCAGAGGACGAAGGCGTGGACGGCGCTGCTCGAGGCTTTGCCCGGACTGGTGCCGCAGGCCGACCGGCGGGCGATCGACGCGGATCTTCGCCGCCTCCTGCGCGACGCGACACGCGAAAGCGCACCCGATCCCGCGGAGGATCCGCTCGGGGCGGCCGGGAAGGCGCATTGGCCTTTGGTGGACACCGGAGACAGGCTCCGCTTTCTCGCCCCCGAAGCGGGCGCCTCGGCTTTGGGGGCCGGCTGGTCCGATCCCGGTCCGCTCGGCGCGTTTCCTCGAGAGACGACCGCCCAGATCGCGGTGAGGCTGCCGCCGCACGAGACGGACTGGTTGCTGACGATCGGGTACAGGGTCGGGGGCCCGCCCCTCCGCGGGGTGCAGTTCTCCCTCAACGGTCGGATGATCGACCGCAAGGACATCCTCGCGACAGGGACGCTTTCGCTCAGGCTGCCGGCATTCCTCCTCCCCCTCGACGGATCGGGAGGCCGCCCGGCACTGGTCACGGTGGAATTCGCGGACGAGGTCGGTGACCGGTTCGGCGTGTTGGAACTGAGGCTCGACAGGCTTCATGGCACCGGGAGGCCGGCGCCGGTTCTGGAGGCGGGGCAGTGGCACCGCGTCTGCAAGGACAGCCGCGCGGCCTGCGCGCTGGGCCGGGGGTGGGACTGGCCGGATGCGTCCGGCGCAGCGCCGGCGGCGCAGACATCGCGGCTGTCGTTCAGCTTTCCGCGCGGCATCGACCGGATGCTGTTTCTCGACTGGACGGGACCGGGGGTGCCGCACGTGAGCTGCCGCGGCGAGCGGCTGGAGTCGACGCGCGGTCCGGTCTCCGGCACCGTGATCGTCGCGATGCCGGCGTCGCTCGGAGCGGTCGTCGATCTCGATCTCGTGTTCGCAGAGATCCAAGAGGCATCGCGGTTGCGCTGGGTCGCGTGGGTGCCGTGCGACGCCGGAGCGCCGGTGGCAGGAGCCCTCGTGCCCATGCAGGACATGCTGGATGCATCCTTCGGCGCTGCGGCCTCGGTCGTGCTGTCGCCGCTCGGGGTGAGCCCGTCCGCCGGCGGCGCGCGCTTCCGGCTTCGGCGGGCTGCGCTTCCGGATGGCGGGCTGCTTTCCATCGAGCTTCGCCGGGTGTCCGATCCCGCGGGGCCGCTGCGGTGCAGGGTGGCAGTCGACGGGCGGTGCGCCGAGATCACCGTCGGTGGATGGACGCGCGTGCCGTTCGCGCTGAACGATCGCGCGGAGGAGGCGGTCGTCGAGATCGAGGTCGACGGCGACGCGGGCGATCCGATCCTGGCATCGGTGATCTGGGATGCCGTGCCGCCGGGGCGTGCGCCTCCGGACGCTTCGGGGACCATGAGCGATCTCCCGTTGAGCCCCGGTCTCGCGCCACTCTGGCATCCGACGTCCGACGGTGTGAGCTGGCTCGGCGCCTCGGAAGGCGATTTTCTGCTGCCGGACCTGCCGTGCACGACGACGGCCCTGATGATCCGGACCCTGACGCTCGAGGCGCCGTTCGAACAGGCCATGCGGGTCGCCCTTCTGGCCAGCGACGGCGACGTCCTGTCGGAGGCGCGATGTCCGCACGGGCTCGGGGAGGTGGCGCTCGCGGTGCCTGCCGGCGCGCGCCGGGATCTGCGTCTTCGGGTCGCCTCCGGCCATCTCGTGTCCGCCGACCTGCTGGACGCGGAGCCGGGGCCGGTTCTCGGTGGCGCCGCCGTGTCGC
>CAZPOK010000040.1:0-18177 GCA_964587905.1 uncultured Rhodobacterales bacterium
CGCCGTAGGTGGCGATGACCGACCCGTCGGCCTGACGGGCGACCTTGCCCGTCTCGAGCGTGAGGGTTTCGTCCCCCCACTGGATGGATTTCGTCGTTACGTTGAACATCTCGTTTCCTTCAAGGGCGCGGGACCCTCCCGTCGCCCGTTTTGCGTAGGGGCCCCATTGCCCCTGGCCTCAATCTTCCGTTTTCATCCTGTCCGCACCGCGAGGCCCGGTGGCACGGACGTCGGATCCTTCATGTGGAAACGCGCCCCGTGGGGCGCGTCCTGTCATGCTCAGCGGCGGAGCCCGAGGCGCTTGATCAGGTCCTGATACCGAGCTTCGTTCTTGCCCTTGACATAGTCGAGCAACTTGCGGCGCTGCGCGACCAGCTTCAACAGACCGCGCCGGGAATGATTGTCCTTGGCGTGCGTCTTGAAGTGTTCGGTCAACGTTGCGATGCGCGACGACAGGATCGCCACCTGGACTTCCGGCGAACCGGTGTCGCCGTCCTTGGCGCCGAATTCCTTGATGATGCGCTGTTTTTCATCAACTGTAATCGACATCGGGGCCTCCTTTCAGAATGGTCATGGCGCAAGCCGGGATGTCGTCCAGCAGGGCCCGTGGAGAATGGCCGGCGAATGCGTAATGTCGCGCGGATGGGGGCGTATAGGGGATTTGGCGCTGAAAGAAAAGGACCATCGTCGTCGCATCACCGCCCCGTGTCCGGCTCTTCGCGGATCTCCTCGCCGATCTGCTCGGCAATACTCGCCGCCCAGTCGCCGATGATCGGCAGGAAATCGATCTGCGCCAGGAAATAGCCCACGATCGACACCAGAACGGATGCACCCACCACGGTTCCGAGACCCAGCGCGAGACCCCGCAGGAACTGGAAGCCGATGAGGCGCGGCACCGAGTTCTGGATCCGGATGAAGCGGTGATTGTTGAGCTGCTCCAGTTCCTTTCGGAGCGCGGCGATCTCGTGTTTCAGGTCATTGTCGGCTGCGTCCATGCCTGTCCCTTCCATGATGCAGAGCCTAGTGCGCCGCGCGGTGCGCGGAAAGCGTCACTCGAAGAAAGGAAGGAACGTGTCGACGACGGCCCGCGGGTTCTCATCCATCGCGAAATGCCCGCTGACGCAGGTCTCCGTCCCAACGTCGTCCGCCCACGCCTTCCACAGCGCGGCCGGGTCGCCGCTCTGCGCCGGAAACCCGTCGTCACCGCAGAGGAACATGAGGGGCGTCGGGATCTTCCGCCGGGCGCGTCTGTCGGCCTCGTCGAGCGCGCGGTCTGTCGTGGCCCCGGCGCGGTAGTCGGCGCACATGGCGGCAAGATGCGCCGGATCGCGGGCTTGGCGCCTGTAGGACTCAAGCGCCTCGGGTGAAAAAGCGTCGAGTGTCTTGTCCAGCGTCCAGCTCCGCAGCGTATGCTCCATGTAGCCGTCCGGATCTGCTGAAATGAGCGTCTCCGGCAACGGCGGCGGCTGAGCGAGAAATGTCCAGTGATAGGCCTTCATGGCGAGTTCAGCGCTCCACGCCGCCCAGAAGTCCGCCGTAGGCACGACCTCGATGATCCCGAGCCGCACGAGCCTATCGGGATGATCGAGGGCCAGCCGGTAGGCAACCCTTGCGCCCCGGTCGTGTCCGAGCAACGCAAAACGGTCATGGCCAAGCGCGTCGGCGATCCCGACGATATCGAACGCCATCTGCCGCTTGGAATAGACGGTGTGCGCCTCGTCGTCGGGCGGCGCGTCGCTGTCGCCGTAGCCGCGCAGGTCGGGAATGATCACTTCGAAGCGTTCGGCGAAGTCCGGGGCGATGCGGGCCCAGGCCATGTGGTTCTGCGGATAGCCGTGAAGCAGATACAGCGGAGGACCGCCGCCGCCCCTATGTACCGAGAGGCTCACGCCGTTCACTGTGATCCTGCTTTTCTGGAATCCCGGTAATTCAGATGCCATCCGCCCACCCCGTCTTGATCTCCTACGACTCTAGGGATTTCCTCAGCTGGTCAGCAAGCCCGTCTCACTAGTCCTTCGCGTCGGATGCGGTGAGGTCTGAGATATGATGACCGGAGTTGCCTTGGTTGGGTTGATCGCGGCTCTGGCACTCAAGGGCGTAGACAACGGGTCAACGTGAAATGGACGGACTCCAAGAGGGCGAGGTCATCGAGCCCACCAAACCCGAAGAACCGGACGATTTCCCTGAAGTGATCGACAGCGCCAAGCCCACAGCGCCTGCCGATCCCGACGCGCAGGACGCGCCCCCGGCGATCCGTCGACCGTGGTCCCACTTGCGGCTACCGATCCTGACGAACCTGACACGTGATCGGCAGGATCAGTCCCAGAGCATCGGTTGCGTCGCATAGCCGATGTAGAGCGGATGTCTGGGGTGGCCGTCCTTCGTGAGCCCCAGATGATGGAGCGGGCGCTTCGTTCCGCGTATCAGGCGTTCTACGGCGGATCCACGATCCAGATGCGCACCGTGCGTCCCCCAGGCGCACACGATGGTGTCTGCCCAGTCGCAGCTCTCGCGGATCGTCGGATCGTTCTCCGGGCCCACGGGATCCTTCGCTTGCCGCATCAGCTTCGGGTCCGTTTCCCGCCACGCAAAGATGTTGCAGACACGAAAGCTCCCGAACCCCAGCGTCCGCGCCCGACGCTCGCATCGCTCGACTGTGGGATCATTCTGCACTTCGGTCGCCGTCGAGGGATTCAGCATCACGAAAAGCGCCTTCGCTCCGGACTCGTCCCATGTCCGCGTCAGGAGGTAACGGTATAGCTCGCAATCGGAATAGACGGCGGCGCTGGCGGCATCGCCCTTGTGGTGACGTCGCTCAATCACGGATCCCGGTCAGACCCCCGCGGCCACGATTGCCTCTGCAAGGATCGGTACGGTCTTCCCGTTAAGTCCCGCGATATTCAGCCGCGAGTCGCCGATCATGTAGATGCCGTTTTCGGCTCTCATTCTTTCCACCTGCTCGGGCGTCGCCCCGAGCCGCGAAAACATGCCCCGATGCTGCGCGAGGAAATCGAACCGGTCCGAATTCGTCCGTTGCCGAAGCTCGTCGGCAAGCTGCTTCCTGAGCTTCAGCATTCCGGTCCTGACGTCCTCGAGCTCGGCCTTCCAATCTGCCTTGAGCGCGGCGTCGGTCAGGATCATCGTCACGAGACGGGCCCCGTGATCTGGCGGGAACGAAAAGTTCTGCCGATTCAGAAAGGCGAGGTTCGCCTGAGCGAGGTTCGCCGTCTTCGCATCGCCCGAGAGGACCATGAGCGCGCCGGTCCGCTCCCGGTAAATCCCGAAGTTCTTCGAACAACTCGCCGCGATGAGCATCTCCGGAAGACGGCTGGCGAGAAGCCGTGTCCCGGCCGCGTCCTCCTCGATCCCGTCGCCAAAGCCCTGGTAGGCGATGTCGATCATGGGCACCGCACCCGAAGCCTGCATGAGATCCGCGACCGCACCCCATTCGTCGAGCGACAGGTTGGCCCCGGTCGGGTTGTGACAGCAGCCGTGGAGAAGAACGAGATCACCCTTCTTCACGTGCCGCAGGTCGTGCATCATCCCGGCGAAATCGACATGCCGTGTCTCGTCGTCGAAGTAGCGATAGGTCTGCGTCGGAATGCCGAGATACTTCAGGATCGAGTTGTGGTTCGGCCACGTGGGGTCAGAGACCCAGACCGTCCCCTCCGGGGAGGCCATCCGGAACAGTTCGAAGGCCTGCCGGCAGGCGCCCGTCCCGCCGGGCGTCGCGACCGAGGCCACGCGATCGTCCGCCGCGGCGTCTCCCAGCACCAGCGTGCGCATCGCCGCGTTGAACGCCGGGTCGCCGGCGAGGGCGACGTAGCTCTTTGTCGTCTCCTGCTCCCAGAGCTGCTTTTCGGCTGCCTTCACGGCATGCATGACCGGCGTTACGCCCTCGGCATTCTTGTAGACGCCGACGCCGAGGTCGATCTTGTCCTCCCGCGGATCCTCACGGAACTTCTGCGCCAGCATCAGGATCTTGTCAGCAGGCTGCTCTTTCAGGTTCGTCAGCATCACGCGTCTCCCGTCGCGACCTTGAGGTCGCCGTACATTCCCCACTCGGACCACGACCCGTCATAGAGCGACCAGCGGTCCCGGCCCATCCGTTCGAGTGCGAGCGACAGGATCGCCGCGGTCACGCCCGACCCGCATGTCGTGATCGCGGGCTTCGCGAGGTCCACGCCCTCTGCCTCGAACGCCGCTTGCAACTCATCGGGGCTCTTCATCGTCCCGTCTTCGTTCAGAAGCGTCCGGTAGTGGACGTTCTTCGAGCCCGGGATGTGGCCCGCCCGGAGCCCCTCCCGCGGTTCGGGCTCTTCGCCCCGGAACCGGCCAGGCGACCGCGCGTCGATGATTTCGTGATCGCCGAGCTTCGCGGCCGCGGCAACCTGCGTGACGTCGCGCACCAGCATGTTCTGGCGGCTCGCGGTCATGTGGCGGTCGCGCATCACAGGCGGCAGATCCTCCACCGGGCGGGCTTCGGAGAGCCACTTTGGAAAGCCGCCGTCGAGAACGGCGACATCTGTCTTGCCCATCAACCGGAAGGTCCACCACACGCGTGGCGCCGAGAAGATTCCCGCCCCGTCGTAGACCACCACCTGATGCCCGTCGCCGATGCCCATCGCGCGCATCCGGCTCATGAACTTCTCCACCGGCGGCGCCATGTGCGGCATCTCGGACCGCTGGTCGCTGATCTCGTCGATGTCGAAGAACCGGGCGCCGGGAATATGGGCGGCATCGTATTCCGCCTTCGCATCGCGCCCCATGTCGGGAAGATAGTAGCTGGCGTCGATGACCCGCAGATCGGGATCGTCGAGATGGGACGCCAGCCAGTCGGTCGATACGAGTGTCTTGGGATCGTCAGCCATCGGCGCGCCTCGGGTAAGGATCGCTGTCGTGCGTACTCCGACCGCCTCCTACTGGCAAGGGATCAGCCGTGTTCCTTGAGAAGTCGCGCCTTCTGCCGCTGCCAATCGCGCTTGGCTTCGGTCTCACGCTTGTCCGCGGCCTTCTTGCCCTTGGCGACCCCGATCTTCAGCTTCGCGATGCCGCGATGATTGAAGTAGAGTACCAGCGGAACAAGAGTCATGCCCTTGCGCTGGGTCGCATTCCAGAGGTCTGCCATCTCCTTCCGGGACACCAGGAGCTTCCTCCGGCGTCGGTCCTCGTGGCCCCAGGTGCGGGCGGGATCGTAGGGCGCGATGTAACTGTTCACCAGCCACAACTCCCCGTTCTTCACCTCGGCGTAGCTCTCGGCAATGTTCGCCTGACCTTCGCGCAGGGACTTCACCTCGGACCCCATCAGTTGGATGCCGCACTCCAGATCGCTCTCGATCGCATAGTCGAACCGCGCACGCCGGTTCTCGGCCACGACCTTGTAGTTGGGATTTTCCCTGGGTTTCGACATGGCATGCGATCTATGCTCTTGGCGAACGCGAGTCTAGGCAGGCATGTTTGACAAATGCCGCCGCGTTCAGCAGGGCATCATCGAGACCTCTGCGAGTTCGGGACCGGAAAGATGCTTCTTCAGCTTGCGCTCGGCACGGCGCTCATGATGCTGACCATCCTCATGTCGGCCCTCGCCTTCTGGGGGCTCGAGGCGCTTCTTGTCAGGTCGGTCCGCTGGATTGCCCGCCCGCCGCACCGGCCCAAGCTCATCGCGGTGCTCTGCGCCGCGGTGTTCTGGTCGTTCTCGACGGTAATCATCGGCGTCTGGATCTGGGCCGTCGCCTTCTGGGCCTTCGGTGTCTTCATCACCCTCGAGGCTTCGGTCTACTTCTCTCTCGTCGTTTTCACCACGCTCGGCTTCGGAGATGTGCTTCTGCCGAATGAATGGCGGCTCCTGTCGGGCATGTCGGCGGCCAACGGACTTCTGATCTTCGGCCTGATGACCGCGATGCTGGTCGAGGTTCTGCGCTTTGCCCGCCTCGAACAGGAAGCAGGAGAGGAAGAACCGGGGGAGACGTCGCGCCCTGATCCTGTCGCCGAACAACTCAGACGCCGCCGGAAGTCGCACGGATTCTTTTCGGATAGCCGACGCCGCTAGGTCAGTTGATGACTCCCGCGTGACGCATCGCGTCGCGGATCGCGCCCTTCGTGCCATCCGTCAGACCGACGAGCGGCAGGCGTACCTCTTCCGAACAGCGGCCAAGCAGCGACAGCCCGAACTTCGCCCCCGCCAGTCCCGGTTCGAGGAAGATCGCCTCGTGCAGCGGCATCAGTCGGTCCTGATAGTCGAGCGCCTTGCCGTAGTCCCCTTCCAGTGTCGCCGCCTGGAACTCGGCACAGAGCCGCGGCGCGACGTTCGCCGTCACGCTGATGCAGCCGATCCCGCCATGGGCGTTGAACCCGAGCGCCGAGGCGTCCTCGCCGGAAAGCTGGATGAAATCCCGACCGCAGGTTTCCCTCTGCTTGGAGACCCGCGTGATGTCGCCGGTTGCATCCTTGACGCCGACGATGCGCGGCAGCCTCGCGAGTTCGCCCATCGTCGCAGGCGTCATGTCGACAACCGATCTGCCGGGAATGTTGTAGATGATGATCGGCAGATTGCAGGCGTCGTGCATTGCCTGGAAATGCGCGAACAGACCGGCCTGCGTCGGCTTGTTGTAGTACGGCGTCACGACCAGAGCGGCATCCGCCCCGACACGTTCGGCGTGCCGGATCAGCCGGATGCCTTCAGAGGTGTTGTTGGATCCGGCGCCGGCGATGACAGGAACGCGCCCGGCCGCCGCTTCCACGACGACCTCGATGACCTTCTCGTGCTCGGTGTGGGTGAGCGTAGGGCTCTCCCCCGTCGTGCCGACCGGCACGAGACCCGTGCTCCCCTCCGCAATATGCCATTCGACCAGATCCTTCAGCGTCTCGACATCCACGTCGCCGTTCTTGAACGGCGTCACCAACGCCGGAAAGGATCCCCTGAACATCTCGTCACCCTCCGTCCTGCCGCGCGGGCTGCGAGTCGTCCCGCGGCGAATTCGGCGGACCCTAGCGATGTGCCGCACTGTTGCCAAGTTTGTGTGTTGAACAGTCCATGTCTGCCACTAATGTGCCCGCGGTGATGAGAAGGCATCTCTCTCCTGGACCGATTCTCTTCGCTCTTCTGGCGAGCATGTGGGCCACCCTCGCGATGGCCGCACAGTCTTCGCCCGAGGCCGAGGCGCTGCGCCGCGCGATGGATGCGCTTCGCTCCGGCGATTGGAAAGCCGCCACGGCGGCAGGCGGGAAATCCGGGGAATACGGCCGTGATGTCATAGAATGGCACCGGCTGCGCGCGGGCCGCGGCGATTTCGACGAGGTGGTCGATTTCCTCCAGCGCCGGGCCGACTGGCCGGGCCTTCCGCTTCTCAGGCGCCGCAGCGAAGGCGTCGTCCCATACGGACGCCGCGCCGAAGATGTCGTTGCGTTCTTCGAGAGCGAGCCTCCACAGACCGGCGCTGGCTCGATCGCCCTTGCCTCCGCCTACGAGGCCCTCGGCCGCCATGGCGAAGCGGAGGCGCAGGTCGTCCTCGCATGGCTGTCGCAGAACATGACGACAGGCGACGAAGCGTCTCTGATCCAGCGCTATGGCGATCTCTTGAAACCGCTGCACCCGCAGCGCCTCGACATGCTTCTCTGGACCGGCAACACCAACGAGGCCGAGCGCATGTTGCCGCGGGTTTCGAAGGGCTGGCAGGCGCTCGCCCGCGCCCGTATCGCCCTACGCCAGATGACGCCCGGCGTCGATGCTCTCATAGAGGCTGTCCCGGCAGATCTCGCCGACGATCCCGGCCTCGCGTTCGAGCGCTTCCAGTGGCGTGCCCGCAAGGGTCGGAACGAGAGTGCTATCGAACTGGCTCTCTCCCGCGACGGGGGGGTCGAAGCCCTAGGACGTCCCGGCCCATGGGCTGACTGGCGCAGCGTTCTCTCCCGTTGGGCCATGCGGGAAGGCCGCCCGGTAGAGGCCTACAGCCTCGCGGCGCGCCACGGACTGCTGGACGGCCCGGACTACGCCGAATTGGAGTGGCTCGCCGGATATATCGCGCTGACTCACCTCGACGATGCCGAGGCCTCGCTCTGGCATTTCCAGCGGTTCCGCATCGCCGTCTCAACCCCCATCAGTCTCGGGAGGGCGGGTTACTGGGAAGGCCGCGCCCACGAGGCGCTGGGTGATGCGGACGCGGCCGCTCAGGCTTATGCCTTCGGCGCAGAGCACCAGACGTCCTTCTATGGTCTCCTGGCGGCCGAGCGCGCGGGGCTTGCCATGGACCCCGGCCTCACCGGGAGCGTCATCTACCCTGATTGGGCGAGGAGCGATTTCGTCGACTCGTCCGTGTTCAAGGCCGCGCTTCTCCTGCGCGAAACCGGCGAGGAGCGCTTGGCCGAGCGCTTTCTGACGCACCTCGCTGAAAGCCTGACCGAAACCGAAGTCGGTCAACTCGCCGACTTCGCCTTCTCCATCGACGAACCTCACATCGCGCTGATGATCGCCAAGCGCGCGGCGGAAAGCGGCATCGTCATTCCGGGCGCCTACTTCCCTGTCGTCGATCTTGGCGTCACAGATCCGCGTGTGCCGCTGGAGCTGGCATTGGCCATCGCCCGGCGGGAGAGCGAATTCGACCCCGATGTGATGAGCGGCGTCGGCGCTCGCGGGCTCATGCAGGTGATGCCTGCTACGGCGGCGGAAGTCGCCGGCAAGCTCGAGATCGCTTTCGACAACGGCCGCCTGCTGTCCGATCCTGTCTACAACGCCACGATCGGCAAGGCCTATCTGGCCGAGCTTATCGACATGTTCGGCCCGAACCATGTCCTCGTCTCCGCTGCCTACAATGCCGGCCCGTCCCGCCCGATCCGCTGGATGTCCGACCGCGGCGACCCGCGCTCTGCCGGTGTCGACGTTGTCGACTGGATCGAACACATTCCTTTCACCGAAACCCGCAACTACGTCATGCGGGTGATGGAAAGCCTGCCCGTCTACCGCGCGCGGCTTACCGGGAATACCGCGCAGATCCGGCTGACCGAGGAAATGACCTCCCGCTAGGGCTGCGCCTTCTGCCGCTCGCGCCAAAGCGTGAACAGGCCTGCCGCCACGATCACCGAAGCGCCAATGGCCACGTTGGTGTCCAGCGTCTCACCGAAGACCGTGATGCCGAAGATTGTCGCGAAGACCAGCTGGAGATAGGCGAAGGGCTGCACCGCACTCGCCTCTGCAAGCTCGTATGCCCGGATCAGGCACCAGTGCCCGGTCGCCCCGGTCACGCAAAGGCAACCCATCAGGAACCAGTCGAACGGGGTCATCGGCTCCCAGAACCAGATCCCCACCACCGTCATCGCGAGGCCGCCGACCGTTCCGGTCCAGAAGAACGACGTTGCCGCCGTGTCGAGCCTTGAGGCATAGCGGGTGAGAAGTCCGTAGAGCGCGAACATGAGCGCCGAGAGAAGCGGGACGAGCGCCGCGGGAGAGAACACCCGAAATCCAGGCTGCAGAATGACGAGCACGCCGAAGAAGCCGAAACCGATCGCCACCCAGCGCCGCCAACCGACACGTTCGCCGAGGATTGGTCCCGACAGCGCCGCGATAAGCAGCGGGTAGGCGGTGAAGACCGCGTGGCTCTCGACGAGCCCGAGAAGAGTGAAGGACAGGACCATCACGCAGATCTCCGCAGCCAACAGGAGGCCTCGAAAGGCCTGCACGAACGGCTGCTGCGTTGCGGCTGCAGCACGAATGCCGCCTGCCTTTCTCGCGGCGATGGTGATGACGAAGGCGGCGAAGAACCAGTAGCGGATCATCACGACCATGAGGACGTTGTATTCTTCGGCAAGGTGGCGCGAGAACGTGTCCTGCAGCGCAAAGATGAAGGTCGTCACCACCATGAAGATGATGCCGAGGCGGAGGTTCTGTTCGCTCATGCGATGCGCGCCACGGTCATGTGGCGCTTGCGTCCATAGCCCGGCCGACGCTCCACCTCGAATCCCGCAGCCTCGAGCGCGCGCCGGACGCTTCCCGCGGCCGTGTAGCTCGCCGCCGTGCCGCTTGGTGACGTGTGGCGCGCGACCTGTCTCAGAAGCTCCGGTTCCCAGAGTTCCGGATTCCGTGCCGGTGCAAAGCCGTCGAGGAACCAGGCGTCCGCACGGCCGTCCCAGACGGAAATGGTCCGACGCGCATCGCCGAAGATGAACGTGGCGTTGATTTCAGGTGTCCTCAGCGGGCCTCCCCGCGACCATGCGTCAAGCAGCGCCGGAACATCGCCGCTCACGTCCGGAAACCGCGACAGCGCCACGGCCATGTCGTCAGGATCCATGGGGTAGGCTTCGAAGCCCGAGTATTCGATCTGAGCCGAACCCGTTTCGCGCACCAGCCCGATAAGCGACAGAAGGTTCAGCCCCGTCCCGACGCCAAGCTCAGCGACATGAAAGCCGGGCTGAAGCCTGCCCGGAAGGGCATTCCCCTCGAGAAAGACGTGCTGCGCCTCGGCCAATCCGTTTTCGAGCGAGAAGTAGGGGTCATCGAACCGTGTCGAGACCGGAACGCCATTCTTCCACTCGAGCTGCGCCTGCTGGCCCGCCACGTCGCGATGTCCTAGACCCGTTGCAGCGCGGACATTGGAGAAGGGCCCCCGCAATGGCAACGGTCGATCTCACGGTACGCGGCGCCGGCATCTTCGGCCTTTCGATCGCATGGGCCTGCATCCGACGCGGCGCGCGCGTCCGGGTTGTGGATCCCGGCGGCGTGGGCGCCGGGGCATCCGGCGGCCTCGTCGGCGCTCTCGCCCCACACGTCCCCGGCGACTGGAACGACTTGAAAGAGGTCCAGCTCGAAAGCCTCCTGATGGCAGAGCCGTTCTGGGAGGAGGTAGAGACTGTTTCGGGGATTTCGCCCGGCTACGCCCGCACAGGCAGGCTGCAGCCGTTGAGCGACCAATCCGCCGTCGATCGGGCGCGCGAGAGGCAGGCGGACGCCCACAAGTGCTGGCGCGGTGCCGCCCGGTGGCAGGTCGTGGAAGCCGGAAGCCTCGGCGGCTGGGTGCCGGTCACGCCCACGGGCCTTCTCGTGCACGACACGCTTTCGGCCCGGCTCCACCCCGTCCGGGCACTCGAAGCCCTTGCCGCAGCCATCCGCGCCCGGGGAGGCGAACTCGTCCGTAATGGCGCTTCAGACAAGGGCCCGGTTGTTTGGGCCACCGGCTGGCAAGGCCTCCGCGACCTGTCGAGGAGTTTCGGCGCCGAGATCGGAACCGGCGTCAAGGGCCAGGCCCTGGCTTTGCGCGCTGTGGCCCCCGAAGGCGCACCGCAAATCTACGCCCATGGCCTTCACATCGTCCCGCACGCCGACGGCACCGTCGCCATCGGCTCGACCTCGGAGCGTGACTTCGATGACCCCGCTCGCACGGACCAGCAGCTCGTCGATCTGCACGAGCGCGCTACCACCGCGCTCCCGATCCTTCACGGAGCACCGGTGATCGCCCGCTGGGCCGGTGTGCGCCCGCGAGCGAGGACAAGGGTGCCGATCCTTGGCCGCTGGCCCGGCTGCACAGGACACTTCGTCGCCAACGGCGGCTTCAAGATCGGCTTCGGCATCGCGCCAAAAGTCGCGGAATTCATGGCGGCTCTCGTCCTCGACGATCAGGACGATATCCCGGATGCGTTCCGACTCGAAAACAGTCTCTGACGCGGCTCAGCCGGCCTGCGAAAGAGGACTTCGCATACGGTCGGCTTCGATCTTCAACTCATTCATCAAGGCGGTGAGTGTCTTGAGGTAGCGCTCGCTCGTCAACCGACCGGATTCGTCGAACTGGCTGCGCGCATCGGCTATCATGACTTCCGGACCCGGCAGAAGACGCGGCTGGAAGGCGTTCATCGCAAGCCGGAGGGCGAAACTTGCCCGAGCCCCGCCCTCGCGCCCCGCCGCGGCCGAGATGATCGCCACGGGTTTGTCCTTCCAAGGATTGCCTTCTGTTCGGCTCACCCAGTCGAGCGCGTTCTTAAGAACGCCGGGGAACGACTTATTATACTCTGGCGTGGAGATGACCACGGCCTCGGCATCTGCGATCTGACCCCCGAGCCTCTGAACGAGCGGTGGAATACCCTCCGTTTCCTCAATATCGGCATCGAAGAGGGGAAGTCCGAGATCTGCTTCCAGAAACGATCCGCCGTAGAGCCGTGCAGCCTCACGGGCGAGCTTGCGGTTCGTCGACTCGGCGCGCAGGGCACCAGGGATTCCGAGAAGCATGACGACCTCAAGATTGACCATTCTGGCGTCGAGGTAGGTCCCTCGGCCGCCGGCTCAAGCTGCGATGTCGGCGGACGGAAAACGGATCGAGCCGTATCGACGGTAGGGCGCGTCCGTTTCGCGCGCGAATCGATCCTGAGACGAAAAGGGCGGCTCGAAGCCACCCTTTCCGCACGCATGGCCCATGGGTTTCATTCCGCAGGAACGACCTTCGGCGCCGCTGAGCGGTGAAAATGCTGACGGTTGAGCGTGATCACCAGCGCGATCATTCCGATCTGGAGCGCGATGGCGAGTGCAGACAGACCGAAATATGCCGCGCCGAACTCTGAGATCAGGCCGTTGGCGACAAGACCCTTGTTGATCCAGAAGTGCAGCATGACGTTCAGCGCGACGCCCGGGCAGACCAGCGCGTAGGAACCCGGCGAGGTCTTGGCGCCAAAGACGAAGTCGGAGAAGTAGCCTTGCCGGCGAAGCACCAGCAGGCCAAGCCCTGCGAAAAGAATCTGGATCGTCAGGAGACGCGTCAGGAACATCATGGTGTCGGCTGCGGCAGTGTGTGACTCGAACGTCGTGTGCAGCCCGTGGAACTGGCGCAGCGCCATGATGCCCAGAACCGTCATGATCGGAACGACGACCATCAGCGTCGGCGCGGCCTCTTTCGCGGTGCCGTAGTGCAACATCGAGTTGAAGGCCGTGATCGCGGCTACGACCGTATAGAGGATCGCGGCGGTGCCGAAGAAGGTCGAGATGATCAGCGAGGCACCGACAGTGAGCGGGGTGACGCTCATCGCGGCGGGGGCGGCGAAGCCGACAGCCACCATGGACAACGCGAAGGCCGGCAGAAGCTGGGCGAAGCTGTTGTGTGCGGTCACGTCGAAGAGACCCCCTTTCGACAATACGCGACCCAGGAAGTCCGCGATTTGCGCGAAGGCGAGCCAGCCGATCAGGCCAAAGGCGACCATCGCGAGCGGAAAGAGATACTCGACGACGTTCCAGAGGCCCGGCACGAACACGAGACCGAGGATGAAACCGACGTTGACCGACATGGCGAGCGCGAGAGGCATCGCGAGAAGCGCCGATTCACCGTTCGAGTTCCGGAGCTTCTTGTAAGCTTCCGTCTTGCGGAAGCGTCCGAAGGCAGAGAGATTCCAGAACAGATACTTGAGGTTCAGGACGCCGAATATGGCGATCCCGAACATGGACGCTAGGATCATCGCCTGCTGCGTGACCCCGCCTCCCACGAAAGCCGCGGTGATATCCTCGAAGACGGGCACTGGCTGCCCCGGGTGGGCAATCCAGAACATGAGGTACATGAAAAACGTTACCGTAAGGCCGCCCGCCCCGAGAGAGGCAAGGAAATAGAGCGGCGAATAGACGTCTGCGGGTCTTGTCATCTGCTGGGACATGAGTCGTCTCCCCTATTACATTCCTTTCTCAATATGTATCAAGACGGGATATATTGCAACTATAATATATATCGACAGATCGTAGCAGGCGAGGCGGAGACCGGTGCCGCCATCCGGTTGGGAGGTACGAATGTCGGCTTCCACGTGAAGAGACGGGCTGGAAGCCGGGCCAGGTGGGGAGATTTAATCCGGAACCCGCTCGAGGAGTTCAAGAACCTTCGGTCCAAGCGCCTCGACGATGAGTGCGACGCCCTCGGCGTTCGGATGAAGCCCGTCAGGCTGCATATACATCTCCAATGCGCCCTGGCGATCCTCCTGCGAGGTGAGAGCGTCGAGGAAGCCCGGGTAGTGGAGCGCTCCGTACTCTTCGGCGAGCTCGGGATACATGGCGTCGAAGTCCGCTTTGTACTCTGGCCCGTAGTTCCCTGGAGCGCTCATCCCGACGAGAAGAACGGGAACCTCGCTCTCGGCCGCGGCCTCCAGTATGCCGCCCAGGTTTGCCCGCGCCACGCCCGGATCGATCCCCCGCAGCAGATCGTTGCCCCCGAGCGCGACGATCATCGCGTCGATGTCCGGCGTGAGCGTCCAATCGACCCGGCTCAGCCCACCCTGCGTTGTGTCGCCGGAGACGCCGGCATTCAGGATCTCGACTTCGGCGCCTTGATCGTCCAGCCAGCGCTCAAGCTGCGGAACGAACCCCTCCGCGGACGGCAGCCCGTAGCCCTGTGTCAGGCTGTCGCCCAGCGCCGCGACCGTGACCTCGGCGGCAGCGGGCGCGACCGAGACCGACAGCGTCAGAGCAAGGTTGCGGCCCGTCCGGATCGCACCATATCCACAGAGACCTCCGACACGCGGGACCGACCTCATGGCAGACACGATCCTTTCTCTCCAGGACGCGCGCCTTTCGCTCGACGGCAACGCCGGTCGCGTCGACATCCTGAAAGGCGTCACGCTCAATGTCGCGAAGGGAGAGACGCTGGGGCTGGTCGGGCCGTCGGGGTCGGGCAAGTCGTCGCTCCTCATGCTCATGGGCGGGCTAGAACGCGCCACCGACGGATCGGTCATGGCGCTGGGCCACGACCTGACCGCGATGAACGAGGACGCGCTTGCCCGGTTCCGCAGGGATCATATGGGCGTGGTGTTCCAGTCCTTCCACCTCATTCCGACGATGACGGCGCTTGAAAACGTCGCCACGCCCCTGGAACTCGCCGGCGTGAAGGACGCCTTCGACCGAGCCGAGGAGGAACTCGGACAGGTCGGTCTCGGCCCCCGCATCGGCCACTATCCGGCGCAGATGTCCGGAGGCGAGCAGCAGCGCGTGGCACTTGCGCGCGCCGCGGTGACACGGCCGGACATCCTGCTTGCCGACGAACCGACCGGAAATCTCGACGGCGCCACGGGCGAGGCCATCATAGACCTTCTGTTCGGCCTGAGAGACAGGCACGGTTCGACGTTGGTGCTCGTCACTCACGCGCTGGAACTCGCCCAGCGGTGCGACAGAACGGTCCGCCTTCGCGACGGCCTCGTCGATGAGGCGGACGCATCGGTGGCGAGTGCGGCCGAATGAGTCTTTCCGTCGCACGACGCATCGCCGGGCGGGAGCTTCGCGGCGGCCTCAAGGGCTTCCGTGTCTTCCTTGCCTGCCTCGCCCTCGGCGTCGCGGCGATCGCGGCCGTAGGGTCCGTCCGCGCCAGCATCGAAGCGGGCCTCGAGCGCGAAGGTGCGACGATCCTCGGCGGCGACGCCAAGGCCGAACTGACCTATCGCTTCGCCGATCCCGAAGAACGGGCATGGCTGGAGCGCGTGGCCGTCGAGGTGTCCGAGGTCGTCGACTTCCGGTCCATGGCGGTGGTCGAACGCGGCGGAGAGACGGAACGCGGGCTGACCCAGGTGAAGGCGATCGACGACGCCTATCCGATCTACGGATCCGTCGGCCTGGACCCGGACATGACACTCGATCAGGCTCTGGCCCGGCGGGAGTCGCGGCCGGCCGCCGTGATGGATCGCGTGCTTGTCGATCGTCTTGGCCTCGTGGTCGGCGACAGATTTCGTCTTGGGACGCAGGAATTCATCCTGTCAGCGGTCCTGACGCGCGAGCCGGACGACGCCGGCGGAGGGTTTGGACTCGGCCCGCGCACGATCGTCCGGACCGACGATCTTGCCGGATCGGGGCTTCTCGGGCCGGGTACGCTGTTCGCGACCGAATACCGACTGCGGCTGCCTCAAGATGCGGATCTCGAAGCGCTGCGTGACGACGCGGACCGGGCGCTCGAAGGCGCCCGCTGGCAGGACCGCCGCAACGGAGCGCCCGGCGTGGCGCAATTCGTGGACCGGCTCGGGGCTTTCCTCGTCCTCGTCGGTCTCGCAGGGCTTGCCGTAGGCGGAGTCGGGGTATCGGCGGCTGTCCGCGCCTACCTCGACGAGAAGACGGCGACCATCGCCACCCTCAAGACGCTGGGTGCGACCGGGCGGACGATCTTCCTAACCTATTTTCTCCAGATCGGCGCGCTGACCCTTCTCGGAATCGCGATAGGCCTCGTCCTCGGCGCGATTGCACCCATTCTCTTTTCGCCCGTCATCGCGGAGCGGCTGCCGGTCCCTGCAGTGTTCGCCGTCCATCCGGAGCCTCTCGCAGAGGCTGCGCTCTATGGCGTCCTCGCCGCACTGCTCTTCACCCTCTGGCCGCTGGCGCGAACCGAGCAGGTCCGGGCGGGGGCGCTGTTTCGGGATGCGGCGGTGCGGGCGGGCGGTCGTCCGCGCCCGGTCTGGATCGTCGCGACGCTCCTGATCCTCGGCCTCCTCGTCCTGACCGCCGCGGTGTTTTCCGGCCTCGTCACGCTCACGCTCTGGTCGGCGGCGGGTCTCGTCGCCGCCTTCTTCACGCTGATCCTCGCCGCCCTCGGCGTCCGTGCCATTGCGCGGCGGATGGCGCGATCCGGCGCGCTGAGAGGCCACAGCACTGTGCGAATGGCGCTCGGTTCGGTCGGCGGACCCGGAAGCGAGGCAACGTCCGTGGTCCTTTCGCTCGGTCTCGGCCTGACCGTGCTCGCGGCGGTGGGTCAGATCGACACGAACCTGCGAGGCGCGATTCAGCGTGACCTGCCCGATGTCGCGCCATCCTATTTCATCGTCGATATCCAGAACGACCAGTTGCCTCGATTCCTGGAGATGCTTGACGCGGAATCCGCCATAGAGACAGTCGAGACCGCTCCGATGCTGCGCGGCATCATTACAGGGATCAACGGACGGCCGGCATCGGAGGTCGCGGGCGACCACTGGGTCCTCGAAGGCGACCGCGGCGTCACCTATTCGGCAAGACCGCCGGAGGGAGCGGTCGTGACCGAGGGCGCCTGGTGGGGCGAAGACTATGACGGTCCGCCGCAGATCAGCTTCGCGGCCGAAGAGGCGCTCGAGATGGGGCTCCGGCTCGGCGACGAGTTGACCGTCAACATTCTGGGCCGCGACATCACCGGCACGATTACCAGCTTCAGGGATGTCGATTTTTCAACTGCTGGCATCGGCTTCGTGATGTCGATGAACCCCGCCGCACTTCAGGGAGCCCCGCACACGCATATCGCGACGATCTATGCCGAACCCGAGGCCGAGGGCCGGATCCTGCGCGATCTGGCAGGCGCGTTCCCGAACATAACAGCGATCCGGGTCAAGGACGCGATCGACCGGGTGACCGAAGTGCTCGGAGGGATCGCCGCCGCGGTCACCTACGGTGCGCTCGCCACACTGGTGACGGGAGGAATCGTTCTGATCGGCGCGGCGGCGGCAGGCGAGAGGGCCAGGACATACGAGGCTGCGATCCTCAAGACGCTCGGGGCGTCGCGCCGCACGATCCTGGCGAACTTCGCCCTGCGCTCGGCAATCCTCGGCGCGGCGGCCGGAGTGGTGGCGATCGTCGCAGGCGGACTTGCGGGATGGGCAGTCACGCACTTCGTGATGGAGACGGAGTTCGTGTTCGAGCCGGTATCGGCCGTCGCCATCGTCTGCGGTGGAATCCTCGCGACGCTGGTCTCCGGCCTCGCCTTCGCATGGGGTCCGCTCGCAGCGCGTCCCGCCCGGGTCCTCCGCGCGCAGGAGTGAGAAATCTTCGCCAGGTGGCGTTTGCCGAAAGGCACCGGATTCGGCCTTGACGGTTAAGGAGCAGGCGTCTACCTACCGCTCGCTCTTGGCGGAGTAGCTCAGTCGGTTAGAGCAGAGGAATCATAATCCTTGTGTCGGGGGTTCAAGTCCCTCCTCCGCTACCATCGCACCCCAGACTGCCCGGACGCCGTGCGGAAAGGCCGCCTTCGGGACGAGCAGGTGGTTGAGGCGTCCGGCGATTTCCACCTCAAGGCCGCCATTGCGGCTTGGATCGCGTGAGACGGTGACCGCGTCGATGAGCCCGCGCATACTACGGACTCGGCGACCGCGGTCACGCGGGGCCGGTCCAAGCTTTCGAACTGATCTCGGACCGGGCAGTGTTCGCGAGGGCTTTGGCCTCTTTATTTCGCACGTTTCCCGCGCCAGAATCATTCCGTCTTTCTCGCCATCGCGATATCTGAGTGACGGCTT
>CAZPOK010000041.1:0-18119 GCA_964587905.1 uncultured Rhodobacterales bacterium
CCGAAGCGTGTGGAACAATGCTCGCCGTACCTACGATCTGCCCGAGAGTCCGGCGATGGCGATCGAGTGGTACGACGGGATTCCCACCGGGGCGATCATCGAGGACCAGACGGAATGGCGTCAGACCATCGCGGGACTGCCGAACCCGATTCAGGCGGCAGTCTTCGTACTCCTCCTAGTCACCGGCTTTCGGAAGTCCGAGGCCCTGACGCTGGAGGGGAAGAATATCCACGAGGATCGCACTCACCTGCCGATCATGAAGCACTTCTTGCGAATGCCGTGACCGAAACCCTTGTCGCCTCATGGCTCCCCGGGAAAACAGAATTGCCATCGGGCGCTTGCTGTACCGCCGGACCGAGGCATAGACTGAAGCAACGGCAAGCCGGTGTCTCCGATGCGGCCCAGCGGTCGCCCTTTTTTAGATAGCCAAGGAGTGAGTATGCCCGAGCTTCCGAAGTTGCAGAGCGCGCGGCTCGAATTCGAAGGTCGGATCGCCGTGCTGAGCATGGCTCGCGACGATGTTCGGAACGAACTGACGGGCTCCGGCCTCGTCGACGATATCTGTGCGACGATCGATTGGGCCAACGGCACTTCCGATGTCGCGGTTCTGGTTCTGACCGGTGAGGGCAGGGCATTCTCCGCAGGCGGCAACGTCAAGGACATGCAGGCGCGCAGCGGGGCCTTTGCCGGAGACGTTGCCGAGGTAGCGGAGCGCTACGGGACCGGGATTCAGCGCATCCCCTTGGCGATGTACGGAGCCGAAGTGCCGATCATCGGGGCCGTCAATGGGGCCGCAATCGGTGCTGGATGCGATCTGGCCTGCATGTGCGACCTGACTATCGCAGCCGAAAGTGCCCGGTTTGGTGCGACGTTCATCAATCTTGGAATAGTTCCGGGCGATGGAGGAGCCTGGTTCCTGCAACGTCTTGTGGGCCACCAGAAGGCAGCGGAGATGTTGCTGACTGGAAAGCTGCTAACGGCCAATGAGGCCAAGGAATCCGGGCTTGTTCTGGATGTCGTCCCGGATGAGGACCTGATGGATCGGGCCCTTGAACTTGCGCAGGAGATGGCCTCGAAGCCTCCGCAGGCCCTTCGCTACACGATACGCCTTATGAAGCGAGCTCAGCGAATGGAACTGCATGATTTTCTCGATCTTTGCGCCGTCTACCAGGGCATTTGCCACAACAGTGAGGATCACCTCGAAGCGGTGAACGCCTTTCTGGAGAAACGGCCGGCTCGGTTTGGCGGGCGATGAGATAGCGGCCGTCGGCCCGCGTTCCGGCCTGATCGCCGACATTTCGAACTTGAGCGGAGCTTCCCTACGCGAGAGCCGCCGAGGCGACGCAGCCCGATGTCGGCCGAGATGGCCTGAACTTCGATCGCACAAGCCTGAACACGGAACGAGCAATGCGTATTGCCATCCTCGACGACTACCATGACTTGTCCACCACCCTCGCCGACTGGAGCGACCTGCGCAGAGCCGTTACGGTCTTCGATGCTCCGCTGCCCGCCGAGGACCTTGCACGGACCCTTGCGCCCTTCGAAGTCATATGCGTCATGCGCGAGCGTACTCCGCTGCCGGGAGCGGTAATCGCTTCGTTGCCGAAATTGCGCCTTATCGTGAGCACCGGCCGGCGGAACGGCTCCATCGACGTGACGGCGGCGCGACAAAGAGGGATTGTCGTCTGCGGTACCGATTCCCGGTCTGCCTCCACTGCCCAGCTGGCGATGACGCTCTTGTTGATGGGGCTCCGCAACTTGCCCGCCGAGATGAATTCCTTGGCGGAAGGCGGCTGGCAGGTCGACCCTGGGAGAGATCTCGATGGGCTCACGCTCGGGCTTGTCGGCCTGGGAAGGCTGGGTGCCGAGGTGGCGGCCCTCGCGCGACCGTTCGGGGCCGAGGTAATTGCCTGGAGCGAGAACCTCACGAAGGCGCGTTGTGACGAGGTGGGAGTCACTCATTCGGCCACGCTTTCCTCACTTCTCGAGCGTTCTGATGCCGTTTCGATCCACCTCGTGCTGTCTGAACGCACGCGGCGTCTCATCGGTGCAGCCGAACTGGGACTCATGAAGCCGAATGCATTTCTGGTGAACACGTCGCGGTCACAGATTCTGGATATTGACGCCCTGCTCGATGCTCTGAGGGCGGGACGGCCAGGGATGGCGGCGCTCGATGTTTTCGACACCGAACCTCTGCTACCGGACGACCCGTTGCGCGACCGCGAGTTGATTGAAAAGGGCCGGCTCATCCTCACGCCACACCTGGGCTACGGTTCGCGCCAGACTTACGAGTTGATGTATCGCCAGACCGTTGAAGCCGTTCGTGCCTGGCTTGACGGAGATCCCGTGCGGGAACTTCGCTAGTCATGCCACCCTGTAGCGCTCGACAACGTCCATGTTCAGCTTGACGCCTATCCCCGGTTCCTCCGGCACCACCATGGCCCCTTCGACCAGAACCTCCACCGGGTCTTGCAGCAGCTCGTGACGGAAAGGGTTGGGCTGGGACTTCGACCAATCGCTCTGCATGAATTCGAAAACCAGGAAATTCGGAAGCGAAACGGCGAATTGAAGCGTTGCTGCGAGACACACGGCGGAGCAACTGCCGGTGTGCGGCGCATAGGGAATGTGAAAGGCGCGGGAGAGCGCGGCGATGCGGCGCCCTTCGGTGATCCCTCCAGCCCGCGAGATGTTGGGCTGTATGATATCGATGGCCTCCCTGCGGAGGAAGTCACGCGCACCGAAGGTCATGAAGTCGGCCTCGCCCGCCGCAATGCGGATATCGAGGG
Organism: uncultured Rhodobacterales bacterium; assembly: GCA_964587905.1. GTDB lineage: Bacteria > Pseudomonadota > Alphaproteobacteria > Rhodobacterales > Rhodobacteraceae > DAINOF01. The sequence continues at coordinate 2,787 of CAZPOK010000041.1, forward strand.
CCTTGCGCAGGCGCGAATAGCCATCGAGATCGTTCGGCGCGATAGGTTCCTCGAACCAGTAGATATCGAGCGCCTGCAGGGCCCTGCCGACATGGACCGCCGTCGCCACGTCGTCGGCATAGGCGCAGTTGGCATCCACCATCAGGCGGATATCGGGCCCGACGGCCTCGCGGATCGCACCGATGAAATCGAGTTCCGGACCGGGGTTGTCCGGGTTTCGGCCGATCTTGATCTTCATCGCCCGGAAGCCCTGAGCCACGAACCCGTTCGCCTGAGCGATCACCTCGTCCATTGCCCGGAACCTGAGCGACGACGCATATGCCGAGAGGGTCTCGTGGTGCCGTCCGCCCAAAAGCCGGTACAGCGGGAGGTTCAGATATTGCCCCGCCAGATCCCAGAGCGCGATATCGATTCCGCTCAGCGCCTCGACGAAGAATCCGCGGTTATGGCCACGGTTCATCATGACGGCGAACAGCAGTTCCCAGATTGCCTCGCGGTCCAGCGGGTCCCGGCCGACGAGCAGCGGCGCGAGGTCCTCGACGATCGCCCGTGTGGCGGTGGGCGCAAGTCTGACCATGCACTCGCCGGTGCCCGTCAGGCCGCAGTCGGTTTCGATACGCACCAGAGTCGTTCGATATCCGCTGAAGATCACGCGGGTTGTATCCGCGGCATGGGGGACCGCGACGGGAGCTTCGATTTCGTCCTCTATCGGGCAATAGAGACTTATCGCCTCGACTTTGGTGATGCGCATGCCATCCGATTTCGTGACACTTGCCATGACATTCACCTCCTATTCCAGGTTACGCATTCGTGCCCGGCTCAGTCCGAGAGCCGTGGCCAGGAGGAACAAGACGATGAGGACAAGGAGTGTCGCGGAATACGGCCGGACGACGAAGATGGAAAGACTGCCGTCGGACAGGAGCATGGTCCGCCGCCAGCTCTCTTCGATGATCGGGCTGAGTATGAACGCGAGAATGAAGGAAGGGAGGGAATAATCGAGCCGCTTCATCAGGAAGGCGATGAGGCCCACACCGAGCGCCACCCATAGATTGAAGTGCAGTCCTTTCGAGGCGTAGATTCCGACGATCGAAAGAATGAGGACGACCGGAACGAGATAGGTGTTCGAGATCGTCAGGGCGCGAGCAAAGAAGTTGGTGACGAGCCTGCCCGCTACGTACATGACCAACGTGGCGATCAGGAAGCCGTAGAACAGCCCCATCGCGAGGTCACCGCTATTGGTGAACAGGTTCGGGCCGGGCTGGATGCCATGAATGATGAATGCTCCGAGGATAATCGCGGTCGAGGGGGACCCGGGAATGCCGAGCGCGAGCAATGGCACCAGCGCCCCCCCGACCGTGGCGTTGTTGGCGGCTTCGGGCGCGGCGATCCCTTCCGGAGCGCCCTTTCCGAACTGTTCCGGTGTGCGGCTGCTCTTCTTTGCCTGGATGTAGGCGAACCATGAGGCCGGCCCGGCCCCCATTCCGGGGAAGATTCCCACGACGGAACCGATTCCCGCGCCTATCGTTGCCGGACGCAGTATCAGGCGGAGCTGTGCCAGACTGAGGCCGGTGCTCAGCTTCTTGCTGCCGGAGGCGAACGTCTTTCCCAGTTCCCTCGTGATGATCGAGAACAATTCGGAAAACGCGAACATTCCTGTCAGAAGCGCGATCATGCCCACGCCTTCCAGCAACTCCAGCGTTCCGAAGGTATAGCGCGGAATGCCGGTGAAGGCGTCAAGGCCGACCGTTCCGACCATGAGCCCCAGGAAGACCGACAGCGCGCTCTTGACGCCGTTGCGCGAGCTTAGTGCGCTGACCGCTATGAGACCGGCTACGCCGATCAGGAAGAACTCGGGGTCGGAGAATCTCACCGCCAGTCTCGCGAGCGGTACGGCGAGAAAGATCAGGACAATTCCCCCGATGATTCCGCCGATAGTCGATGCCGCCAGCGAATAGCCGAGGGCCAGGCCCGCCTTGTCCTGACGCGCGAGAGCGTTACCGTCGATCGTGGTGGCAACCGCGGCGGGGGTGCCGGGAATCCCGAGAATGATCGACGAAATCGAGCCGCCGTACTCCGAGCCCTGATAGGCCGCGATCAGCATCAGGATGGAGGCCAGCGGTGTCATCGAATACGTCAGGGGCAAGAGCAGCACGACCGCGATCGTCGCTCCGAGGCCCGGCAGGGTTCCTATGATCAACCCCGCGAGGCTGCCGAAGACGATTGCGCCCAGACTTCCGAAGGTGAAGAGGTCCGATACGTCGTAGCTCAGCATTTCAAGCATGGGTGGGTTTCCGGTGAGTTTCAGCCAAGGGCGATGCCGAAGGCGTACTGGAAGACAAGGTAGAGCAGTGCCGTGAAGACCCCCGACCAGAGAACCGCGATTCCGATCTCGCGCATGGTGAACGTCGCGCGGTAAACGAGAACCAGACCGACAAAGAGGGCGAATGTCGCAGGATAGAAGAGGCCAAACCTCTGCCAGACAAGGAAATGTGCCGCCATCAGCGCGATCGTTGCGAGCAGCTTTCCCAGATTCGGCATCTCGAAGGGAGAAAGGTCGTCTTCCGTGCGGCTGCGAATGGCTCGAAGGAGCTCAATTGCGGAGAGCACAATTATTCCCGCGCCGACGGCGACCGGGAAGTATATCGGCCGCAGATCGTCGCCCAATCGTCTCTCGGAGATCAGGTAGGAGTAATACAGATACCCCGCGCCCACGCAGAGAATGAGCAGCAAGAGTAACATGTTCACGAGCTTTGTGGTCATCCGCCCTCCCTAGCGTAGACCGGTCCTCAACGAACGACGTTGCGATTGCAACGACGCTCCACTACAATGAAAACTACGCGGGTCATCTTGGCAAGGACGAAGATTTCTTGACGGACGCCGGTGGCCGCGGGGAGCCGCAGGAATAGAGGGAGGCAGATGTGGCGAAGGTCATCATTCTTGACGAACGCGACAACGTAGCGACGGCGATGGCTGACATCGCGGCGGGAGAGAAAATCTCCTCGGCAGGCGGCGAAACCGTTGCGGCAGAAGAAATTCCCTTCGGTCACAAGATCGCGCTGACGTTCCTCGCGGACGGGGCGGAGATACTGAAATACGGAGAGTCGATCGGGTTGGCGAAGGGGGACATCGCTCAGGGGGCATGTGTCCACGTGCACAATGTCGAGAGCCAGCGCGGTCGCGGCGACAGGGGAGCGAGCAAATGAGTGAGCCGGGATTTTGGGGCTACCGCCGCCCAGATGGAAGCGCGGGCATCCGCAACCACGTCGCCATTCTCGCGGTGATGGACAGTGCGAACGGTATCGTGAAGAGCCTGTCCAATCTGGTTCGGGGCACGGTGGCGATCCCTGTCTGGTACGGGCGCGGTCAGTTCGGCAACGACGACACCGTTTTCCGCCGCGCGCAGGTCGGCCTGGGCACCAATCCGAACGTCGCCGCGGTCCTGGTCGTCAGCCTCGAGAAGGTCTCGGCGGAAAAGGTCGCCGGCTCGATCGCTCTTTCGGGCAAGCCGGTCGAGCACATATCGGTGCAGGACGTCGGGGGGACCGTCGAGGCCATTGCGGCCGGGATGCGGAAGCTTCTCGGGATGGTGAGCGAAGCCTCGGCACAGCGCCCCGAGTGGATCCCGCTGTCGGAGATGGTACTCGGCGTCGAGTGCGGTGGCACCGATACCACGTCCGGCGTGGCCGCCAATCCCGCTATAGGTTGGGTAGCCGATCGGGTGGTGGATGCCGGCGGGACGGTCTATCTCTCCGAAGCCTCCGAATGGATGGGCGCGGAGCAGATCCTCGCCCGCCGTGCGGCGAACGAGGAGGTCAGCGATGCGATTTGGGCGGCGGTCCGTCGTATCGAAGACAGCGCCATCGCCCGTGGCGTGGACATTCGCGGCGCCAATCCCGTTCCTGATAACATTCGCGGTGGCATTACGACGATCGAGGAGAAGTCGCTCGGCGCGATCATCAAGGGCGGCACGACGGAGGTGAAGGGCGTGCTCGACTATGCGGTCAAGGCCGAAGGAAAAGGGCTCTACTGCATGGACACCGCCGCCCCGGCCGCAGAGTCGATGACCGGGCTTTCCGCCGGGGGCGCCCAGATGATCCTCTTCTCGACCGGGCAGATGAACATCATGGGCGGTCTTCTGTCTCCGACGGTCAAGGTGACGGGCAACCCGCGGACTGCAGCCAAGCTCGCCGACAACGTCGATGTGGATGTCTCTCCAATGCTCGAAGACGAGAGCCTGGAGGAGGCGGGCGCGCGTCTTCTCGACTTCTCCCTCCAGGTCGCAAGCGGAAGGTTCACGCGTGCGGAGATGCTCCACGACGAGGATATTGCGATCAGTCGATTCGAGCCGACCGTCTAGGGTGATCGCGTGACGCGCGCGCGCTACGACGTCGAGGCGCTATCGCGCTTCGTTGCGCGATTGTTCGCCGGCGAGGGCCTGCCGGAGGATCACGCCGCCATGGTGGCCGACGCCCTCCTGACAGCCAACCTGCGCGGCGTCGATACACACGGCGTTGTACGTGTGCCGGCGTACGTGAAGCGGTTGCGTGCAGGATTGCTCAATCCGAAACCGCGGATGCGGGAAGCGAACCCCATGCCCGTGAGCTTCGTTCTCGATGCCGATAACGCCATGGGTCCGGTCGGAGCGTTCACGGCCATCGAGGCCTGCATGTCGCGGGCCGCCGAGTTCGGCGTCGGTGCTTCGACGGTTCGCCATAGCAATCACTTCGGCGCGGCGTCTGTCTACACGGTTCATGCGGCCCGAAGGGGCTTTATCGCTATCGCGATGTCGCCCGGCGCCCGCACATTGGCGCCGCACGGAAGCAGGGCTCCGCTTCTGGGCACCAATCCCTTCGCTGTCGCGGCGCCTGCGGGACAAAATCCTCCATGGTCGCTCGACATGGCAGCAAGCGTAGCCGCACGCGGCCATATTCGCGTGGCGGCACAGGAGGGGCGCTCCATACCCGAAGGTTGGGCTCTGGATGAAAAGGGCCGCCCCACGACCGACCCTGAAGCCGCTCTGAATGGCGTGATGCTGCCGTTCGGTGGCCCGAAGGGATCTGGCCTCGCCATGATGGTGGACATTCTCGCCGGCGTGCTCGCCGGCTCCGCATTCACCGGGGACATACGGGACTGGGTGAAAGACTTCACGGGGCCTTCGGATGTCGGACATTTCTTTCTTGTGGTGAAGGTTGAAGCCTTCATGCCCGCCGCCGAGTTCGCCGACCGAATGGAGACGGCGATACTAAGAACGAAGGCTCTTCCGCCGGCCGAAGGCGCAGCCGAGGTGTTCTATCCCGGCGAGCGCAGTGGCCGCATGGAACAAGAGCGCCGGCAAAACGGCATTCCGCTCTCCGGGAAGGCCATCGGCGCTCTCGCGGAACTGGCGACGACTGATTGCCCTTTCCCCGAACCTGTTGGCGAACGCTAGGCGATATTCTCGGCAAGTGAGGGGTCCGGCGAAAGTTCGCCCCTCTCGATCCTCTTGATGATCGCGTTCACTCGCTCGTGTGCGCCAACGTCGATTCCGAGTTCGCGGCCTCGCCGGGCGACGAGGCCGTTGATCGCATCGGTTTCCGTTCGCCGGCCTTTCCGAATGTCCTGCGCCATCGACGGGCGTTGGTCGGCTGACCGGCCTGCGGCGACCTCGGTCATGGCGGAGCGTATCGACGCTCGCGCGGCAGGGTCGCCATCTGCGGCTGCTTCGAGCATGGCGAAGTCGAAGGTCGTATCCACCAGCCTGTACCCCAATGCCCGGCCGACCTTCACGGCTTGGGCTCCGAGCGTTATTCCCAGTTCCACCGTCACCGGATCACTGTCGCGCTCACGTCCCGTCATTCCCGTCATTGCCGAAAGGCCGTTGCGCATCGAGTTCACGATCAGCTTCGACCATTTCACGCCATTGAGATTCTCGGTCGCCGTGGTCTGCTCCGCGCTCGAAAGAATCTCGATCAGGGGCTGACACCAGGGACCAGCGCCCTCCAGGGCCCCCACAGCCACGCTTCCTTTCGGAGCGAGGCGGCGAACGACGCCCGGCGCGACGAGCTCGCAGGCCAGCGAGGCAATCGCGCATCCGTAGGTGCGTTCGGGGCCTGCCAGCGCGGCAATGACCGGTTCATTGACCGAGTTCTGCAACGACACGATTGCCCCGCTCTCCGAAAGCCATGGCAGCGCAAGCTGCGTCGACCACGCGGTATCGTAGGATTTCTGGGCGATGAACACTACGTCGAAGGGATCGGTGCGGACGAGGTTCTGGACGTCACCGACATGAAGCGGCCAGGTCGCGACGGTCGCGGTGTCGCTACCATCTCCCATACCTTCGATACGGAGCCCGACCGAGCGGATCATCTCGACGTTTTCCGGCCAGGGGTCCACGAGTGTGACGTCGAGGCCGGACCTGATCATCGCGGCGCCGAAATATCCGCCAATGGCACCTGCGCCGCACATCAATATTCGATAAGGCATGTCGGGATCCGGCCCAGGGCCGCGTTTCGGCCCGCTCCGCACTGGCGGAACGGGCCTGCTCTTTACTCGCTGAGTTCGGCGACGCGGTTGCGGAAAAACTCGTCGAACTCTTCGTAGGCCATGTAGGCATCCTGCTGCTTCTGCTTGGCCATGTACTCTCTCCAGCGCGGGTCCTTGATCGCCTCCTCGAACGCGGCGGACAAGGTGGCGAGGATCTCCTCGGGCACACCAGCCGGTGCGAACACGCCGCGCCACAGGACATCGTCATCGATAGACGTGAGACCCATTTCCTTGAAGGTCGGAACATCCGGACGCTCGGGGACGCGTTCGCCGAGGCTTTGACCCAGAATGCGAATCTCACCGGCATCGACCTGCGCGTTGATATTGGACGAGGTGATGACCGCTGCATCGATGTTTTCGCCGAGAATGGCGGAGACGACATTCGAACCACCATCGTAGGGAACGTAGGTCACCTCGATGTCGGCAGCATTCGAAAGCTTGTTCACGAAGGCCGAAGACCAGCTTCGCGAGCCGACGCCGCCCATGCGGATCGCCCCCGGGTTTTCCTGAGCGTAACTGACAAAATCCTCGAACGTCTCGAACTGGCTGCCGGCCGGAACCATCAGCGTCTTGTAGTCCGCGTTGATGCGCGCCACGGCTTGCACGTCGTCGACGGTCACAGGCCAGTCCCCCGTCGACAAGCCGAGCGCCAGAGTGTCGGACTGGCTGAACAGGGTGTAGCCGTCCGCAGGCTGGGTTGCAGCCGCCGCGACGCCGATCGCGGTGCCGCCGCCGGCGCGGTTGGTAGGTACGATCGGGACGCCGAGTACGTCCTCCGTGGCGGCGATGAGGGTCCGCGCGAAAGTGTCCGCCCCGGAGCCAGCCGAGAACGGGATGATCCACTCGATTTCCTTGTTAGGATAATCTTGGGCGCTGGCGCCGCCGGCGACCAGGGCGATGCCGGTCGCGATGACGCCCATGAGGCCCGTTGCATTTCGTCTGATGTTCATTTCTTGTTCCTCCTCCTTAGAGTTTTGAAGTTGCTCCGGGCTTGCCGCCCGTGTTCTTGGTTGTGGTGATCGGTTCCGTGTTTCCGGATGACCTTTCAGAGGCCGGTCTTCTCCCTGAAGGACTTTGCCTGCTCCGGTGAAAAGCTTCTGAGCCGGAGATCGCGCAGATACGGACCGAAGGCCGCTTCGATCTCGTTCCCGAAGCGGGCATGAATCTCGGCCATGTAGAAATCGTGCCGGATGAGCGTCTCGGCCATCTGCACGACGGCGTGGTTGCGTGTGTAAAAGGCGGTGAGATTGTCGGTCGTCGCCGTCAGCGCGATCTGGTGATCAACGGTCATGGTGAACAGGTTGTCCGCCGACCCCATCCGCACACCGTTGTCCTCGTGCAGATAAACCTGACAGGTTTCACCGACCCGAAACTCGTCTGCATCGTCCCCGAAGAGAATTATCATGATCTCCACGCCGAGCGCCGCTGCTTCGGTCAGGGTTTCTATGTGGGGTGCCAAGACGTCGCGCGCGGCTTTGATGCGGATCGTGCTCTGGCTTTCTCGGACTAAAGACGCGATCTTCTCGTGAATTTCCTTCTCGCCCCGAACATTCCAGACATACGGATCGTCTATGGGTTGCTGCAGCATCGCCAGCTTCTCGGCGAGGTCCTCGCAGACCGAAGCGGTTTCGCGCACGATACCCTTAAGATGCTGCTTCGGCGGAATTGCAACATAGCGGCGCGGGTTGTCGCTAACCGGCTGAACGGCGCCCCGCTTCGCCAACGTGTCCAGAGCATTGTACGTGTTGGGCCGTGGCACACCGCTCGCCTTCGCAATCTCATAGGCCGTAGCGGGGCTTGAGCGAAGAAGCTGCATGTAAACCCGTGCTTCGTAGTCGGTGAAACCAATGGACCTGAAGCCTTTCAGAATATCGTCGTCGCCCTCTCGAGCGGGATCCGGCTGCGGATTCGGTACTACGCTCACTTTCTCGCTCCGCTTATGTCCTTGGCCGCCAAACGCCCGACTTCGTAAGCCCGGTATCGGGCAAGGGCGCTCACGGCGGCTGGCACCTCGTCAAAAGTGGGAACGCGGCGAAGCGCGGCTTCCTCGCGAAAGCGGCGTCGCCAGGCATCGACGTCCTCGCTTCCGTCCGAGCGCAGTACAAGGACGCGATGCTCGCGATCGCCGACTTCCTCGCCGAAGACGGCCTTCATGAGGTTCGGAAGAAAGCCCTGCACATGACGATACCCCATAATGACCGGTAGGTTCAGGTGAATCACGGTCGCATAAGGAGCGACGAGTCGGGTGTTGATGTCGAGTATTCCGGCGGAGACGCGACCCTCCTCCTCCTTCAGAACGCTTGCAGGCAGATCGATCGGGTTGGCCAGGCTGGCGCCGGGGGGAAGGGCAATTTTCTTGAAGGCTGCGCGCGCCTTTTCGGACGGTTGGGCAAGTCGGAAACCGGCCCTGTCCAGTGCATCGGTGGCGAGAACGCTCGCACCACCGCCATTGCCGAACAGGGTGATTTCCGCTGGTCGCGGCTGGTCGCGCGGCAACAGCCAGTGGCAGAGCTGCAGCATGTCGAGGAAGGACTCGAGCGTTTCGGTGAGGATCATTCCGGTCTGTGCAGCGAGCGCCTTCCAGGCGCGATCGCTGCCGCCCATTGCTCCCGTGTGAGAGGCCGCGGCGGCCCGGCCGAGCTGCGTCGCCCCGCCCACCAGAACCACCACGGGTTTCCTGCCGCCATTCGCGCGGGCGAGCTCCTTGAAGCGGTCGCCGTCCTTCACATCTTCGACGTACAAACCGATGACTTCGGTGCCGCTGTCTTCGAGGAAATGCTCGAAGAGGTCGGAAGCATCGATGTCGATCGCATTGCCGATGGTCACCAGTCCGCTGAAGCGCAGCCCGAGAGACTGACCGCGGCGCAGTACATCCATGCCCAGTCCTCCGGACTGGCAGACGACGCCGATGTCACCAGGTTCTGTCAGTACACCTTCCATGAAGGTGTAAGGTGCAGAAGGCGCGTGGGTGCCCATGCAGTTGGGCCCGATCAGGCGCACGCCTTCCCGAGCGGCCACGGCCAGCAGATCCCGCTCCCATGCAGCTTGTCGCTCCGGCGGTGCGCTGGCCATGACCTGCGCGAGGCAGATACGTCCCCCGGCATCCGCGAGGACGTCTAGCGCACGCTCGGCCGGCACCGTCAGATAGGCGTAATCAACGGGACCAGGCAGGGCGGCAAACCCCGAGTAGCACTGCCGTCCCTCGATCTCGCTGGCAGACGGATGAATGGGATAGACATCCCCCGAATAGCCCGACTCGCGAAGGAGACGCAGAAAACGATTACCGGCCGAGGTGCCGCGCGTCGATGCGCCGGCGACGGCGATGCTCCGCGGTTGAAAGAGCGGCGCGAGGTCGAGGGGCGGGCGAGGGGCTGCTGCGATCGCAGGCTCAGTCCGCAATACGATCCGCGCGTCCACGGCAACAAGTCCGTCCGGTCGCGCAATGACCGGGTTGAGGTCAAACTCTGCCATTTTTCCGGAGTGGCGTGTAAACAGTCCGTCAGCCCCCCCAAGGGCCAGGAGCGCGTTCTCCAGTGCAAGCAGGTCTGCCTTCTCCCGCCCTCGCGCGCCGTGCAGGATCGGGCTTGATCGAAGAGATTCGATCATTTCGCGCGCATCGGCCCGGTCTATTGGGCAGAGACGAAACACGGAGTCCTGGAGCACCTCCGCGAAGATGCCGCCGGTCCCGAGCATCAGCATCGGTCCCAGCTGCGGATCGGTGCTGCCGCCGATCATCAATTCCAGGCCCGGCGGTGCCATCTCCTCCACAAGGAATCCCGCCAGCCTTTCGCCGGCTGCATTCATCCGCGCGGCGATCTCATGTCCGGCAACGGCAAGCTCGCCGCCGCGGCCGACGCCCAGTCGGACCGCGCCGATGTCGCTCTTGTGAAGAGCGCTGTGGGCAAGCGCCTTCAGAGCGAAGGGAGGCGTCAGCCCGGCTGTGGCTTCCGGCAAAGCGGCTTGGTGACCGACCTTCACCCCGCGCGGAACTGCGATTCCGAGACTTGCCAGGAGCCGCTTGCCCGTGTGTTCGTCGAGCGCGTCGGCGCCCATGCTGATCGCGTCTGCGAACAGACGCCCCGGATCTTCGTGCGTCGGCTTGGCTGAGGTGGCGAGAGGCTGCATCAAAAACTCGTCGGCCAGTTCGCCAGGCGATGTTCGCCGACGCTACCGTTTGGGCCTCCGCACTGCACTTCCAGTGCATCGACAAGGAAGCGACGGGTCTCGCTCGGGGCGATCACGGCCTGCGCCTCGAAAAGCTCGGCCAGTGCGAAGGCAGAGCTGTCCTGCGCAATTTCGGCGACAAGGGCCTCGAAGCGTTCGGGATCGTCCTCCTGTTTCACCCCGTACAGGATGTTGACACCCACTCGTGGGTCCATGAAGCCGAAGTTCGCCGTGGGCCACGCGGCGGCGAGGTCGGAATAGCGCCCCCCGCCCATGTTCAGATAGGCCTGTCCGTAGTTCTTGCGGAGCGTCAGGGCGATACGCGGGACGGTGACCTGAGAGAGCGCGTTCATCCAATTCATGATACGTCCGGGCGCCCATCGGCGTTCGCCGTCGATCCCGATGAGAAAACCCGGTTGATCCACAAGAAAAATGATCGGCAGGTTGAAGCTGTCACAGAGCACCAGATGGCTCGTCGCCTTTCGCATCGCGTCCACGTCGATCGCTCCGCCCCGCACCATCGGGTTCGACGCGATGATACCCACACTCCGGCCCCCGAGCCGTGCCAGGCCGGTTACGAGCGAGCGCCCGAAGCGCGGCTTGAGCTCAAATAGTGTGTCGCGGTCGAGGACCGCCCCCAGGATCTTTCGTGAATCGTAGACGCTGTTCTGGCTGGGGGGGAAGCCGTCGAGCACCGTGAGCGCTGCCTGATCGGAGCCATCGGGCACGCGCGTGCGTTCCGGCTCCGCTCCCGAATGCTGCGGCATGTAGCTCAGATAGCGCCTGAGAACCGCCAGGGCCTCCTCATCCGTTTCCACGGCGTAATCGACAAGCCCGGTCTTCTCGGTATGCAGTTTCCAGCCGCCGAGATCTTCCGGGTCCACAGGCTGATTGATCGCCACCGAGGTGACGCGGCTCGAGGCGACAGCCATGGTCGCCCCCTTTCGCATGACAGCGAAATCCGACATGCAGCCGTACCAGGTCGAGGAGCCATAGCAGTCTCCGAGAAGGGCGGAGACCAGTGGCATTTCGCGCCCTCTGCGAAACTCCAGTGGGTCCTGGCCGAGAATGGCACGCCCGGCCGCGCCCATCCTGTCCGGCATCCGCGCGCCCGACGATTCGCCCAGCATCACGAGCGGCATCCCCTTCTTGGCCGCCACTTCTCTTACGTGCTTGATCTTCTTTCCATTTATCACACTCGAAGAAGCGCCCAGCACCGTAAAGTCGTTCGATACGACTGCGACCGGCCGACCATTAATGCGCCCGAAGCCGGCGACCTTGCCGTCGGCGGGGGTCTTCTCGCGCGCCGCCTCCCGATGTGATCGGGCGAGCATTCCCACTTCGAGGAAACTGTCGGGATCGAGGAGTTTGTCGAGACGCTCTCGGGCGTTCAGGATGCCCTTTTCACGCCGCTCGGCCAGTCGCTTGGGGCTTCCCATGGCGAGGGCGGCGGCACGATGGTCTTCGAGTTCCGCGGCTGCGACTTCGAGGGGGTTCTGGGTCCGCTCGTCGTCCATGCCGTCTAGCCCTCCAATAAAGTAGTGTCACAAGAAACTACTAATAGCTGCTCCACCTGTCAATCTAGCGTCGGCAGGCGAGTAGTAGTTGCACTTGAAACGCCGGATTTCCAGAGATACGATCGATCCGTGAAACTGGAGGTACGGCCGAATGAGCGTGGACATCTGCAGCGAGATGACCGGAACGGTCTGGAAGGTGCTCGTGGAGCCGGGCCAGCGGGTGGAGGAGGGCGACACCGTCATGCTGATCGAGGCGATGAAGATGGAGATTCCGGTCGTCGCCATGGATGCCGGGACCGTTGCCGAAATCCTGGTCGCAAAGGGTGACATGGTGGCGGACGGTGATCCGGTGATCAGGCTGGACGACTGAGCGATGCGCCGCCTGCTGATTGCCAACCGGGGCGAGATCGCCTGCCGCATCATCCGGTCGGCCCGCAAACTCGGCATCTCGCCGGTCGCCGTCTATTCCGAGGCCGACCGCGGGGCGCTTCATGTGGAGATGGCCGACGACGCGGTGGAAATCGGGCCGCCGCAAGCCGCCCTGAGCTATCTTGATGCAAGCCGCATCATATCCGCAGCCAACGGAATGGGCGCGGATGCAGTTCACCCGGGCTACGGTTTTCTGGCTGAAAGCGCGGATTTCGCTGACGCTGTCCTGGAAGCGGGCCTGACTTGGGTGGGCCCTTCGCCGGAGACCATCCGCCGGATGGGCGACAAGCAATCCGCCCGGGAGACCGCCAGGAGCGCCGGTGTGCCTGTTCTGCCCGGTAGCGCGCGTATCCGTCCCGGCGAAGTCGGCGCCCTAAAGAAGTCGGCGGAGGATGTCGGGCTGCCGCTCCTGGTCAAGGCTTCGGCAGGGGGGGGCGGAATAGGAATGCGCCGTGTCGATGCGATCGATGCGCTTGAGGAAACGGTTTCCTCCGTGCAGCAAGGCGCGGAGAAGGCCTTCGGGTCCGGAGACGTCTATCTCGAGCGGCTGGTGCCGCGTGCCCGGCATGTCGAGGTGCAGGTATTCGGCTTCGGAGATGGTACCGCGATGCATCTATTCGAACGGGACTGCTCCTTGCAGCGCCGCTTCCAGAAGATCATCGAGGAGGCTCCCGCGCCCCGCCTCGCGGAGGGGACCCGCAGGGCACTCCATGAGGCGTCGTTGGCGCTTTGCCGGCAAACGAAGTACTCCGGCGCCGGCACAGTAGAGTTTGTTCTCGATGCCGAGACGGGCGAGTATTTTTTCCTGGAGATGAATACACGGATACAGGTCGAGCACCCGGTTTCGGAAATGGTCACGGGCGTCGATCTGGTGGCCATGCAACTGGAACTCGCTGGCGGTGCGCGCCCCGATGCCGAGGTCGGAGGGAAACCCGCCGGGCACGCGATAGAATGCCGGTTGTATGCCGAGAACCCGAGGAAGATGTTCTTCCCGTCGCCGGGGCGACTCGAACGCTTTGTGCTGCCGGAAGAAGCCTCCGACCTCAGGGTCGAGACCGGGTACCGCGAAGGTGACGTCGTTTCTCCCTTCTACGATCCAATGATCGCCAAGATCATTGCGCACGGTACCGACCGCCGCGCAGCCGTTGCCCGATCCCTGCAAGCGCTGAACGAAACCGAAGTGACCGGCATCACCTGCAACAGGGATTTTCTCGTCTCCTGTCTTCGCCATGACAGTTTCGTTTCCGGGGATGTCCACACCGGCTTCATTGAAGAACATCGTTCGGCGTTGATCCCGGCGGCGGGGTGACCGGTGCCGGCGCGCATTATGAGTGACTGAAGCGGGCAAGTGCACCGCATCATCCGACAAGACGGGAGCCGAGACGCTTGCTCATTGCCGGGTTGATTCTTGCAGTTCTGCTGACCTCGACGCTCTCCGGCGTGTTCGGGATGGTCGGCGGAATGATCCTGCTGGGCTTCCTGTTGTTCCTCTTGCCCGTCGAGGCGGCGATCGCGGCTCAAGGCGTCATACAGCTCGTTGCCAACTCCTCCCGGGCGTACTTCTCCCGTGAGTGGATCGATTGGCGTATCATCCGCTATGCCGTGCTCGGCATCGGGGCGGCACTCCTGCTGTTGACGCTGGTGGAGTACACCCCGAACATTGCGGTCGTTTCGATCTGCGTCGGCCTTCTGCCGGTGTTCTGCTATATCCCGACCCGCTGGATCATGCTGGATGCCAGCCGTCCACCCCAGGCTGTCCTCTGCGGATTTCTCGGAGGTCTCCTGAACCTTGGGGTCGGCGTCGCCGGGCCGATCGTCGACATCTTCTTCGCCCGCACGCCCATGGACCGGCGAAAGATCATCGGCACGAAAGCGTCGCTCGTTCTGATCTCGCATCTCGCCAAGATCGCCTTGTATTCTGCAGCTTTGTCTGGCCTCGAAAATCGAGAGCTCATTGCCATCTCCGTTGCGCTGCCGTTCTCCGTCATGGGGTCCCTTATCGGCCACGCGATCCTTTCGCGTTTCACGAACGAGGGTTTCCGCCGCGGAACAGTCATCCTGATCACCGTCGTCGGCCTGTTCTATCTGGGGCAGGGGTTTTTGTTGCTCACCCGTTCTTAAGTCGCGGTCACCATTTCTGACGCCGGCGGTGATCATCGACAATATCTGGTTTGGGGCCGCCACGCTGTCGGAGCAGTCCAAAGAAAGCGAATTGAATTACGAAACGACGTCGCTGCCTCTGAATGCCCAGGCGCTCGTGCGCATCTCCAGCATGGCTGCGGCGACGTACATCACGACGCCGAGCAGGGCCAGCACCAGCAGGCCGGCGAACACCAGAGGTACGTTGTAGTTCGAGGAAGCGGAAAGCATCAGGTAACCGATGCCCTTGTTGGACGCTACCGTTTCGGCGATGACGGAACCAACGAAGGACAGGGTTATCGCGACTTTGAGCGAGGCGAAAAGATATGGCATCGAACGGGGCAATCCTACCTTGAGCAGGATATCGCGCCGGGAGGCGCCGAGAGATCTGAGCACGTCTGTCATATCGCGCTCGATGGTCGCCAGACCGGTCGCAACGTTCACGGCGATTGGAAAGAAGGAGATCACGAAGGCCGTGAGAATTGCCGGAACCGTGCCGATGCCGAACCAGATCACCAGTATCGGGACCAAGGCCACCTTCGGAATCGAATTGAAACCTATG
>CAZPOK010000042.1:0-18070 GCA_964587905.1 uncultured Rhodobacterales bacterium
ACGTCTTCATGATCGCCTGGAACGAGTTCCTGCTCGCCTTCATGCTGCTCGACGACCCGTCGATCTTCACGCTGACGCGCGGGGTCGCCGCGCTCAATTCCTCCGAGGTGCCGCGGCAACACCTGATGGCCGGCGCCGTCGTGGCCACCGTGCCGATCATGGTGCTCTTCCTCGGGCTTGAACGCTTCATGACAAAGGGACTGACCGCAGGGTCGGTCAAGGGATGACACAGATGGATCACATCGCGCTCGACGAACAGGCGCGCGCCATCCTGCGCGGCAACGACAGGGGCGGCTATACGGTGCCGACGGCGGGGCTCTATCCCTACCAGTGGAACTGGGATTCGGCTTTCGCCGCCTGGGGCTTCGCGCAGTTCGACGTGGGCCGGGCGTGGCAGGAGGTGGAGACGCTGTTCTCGGGCCAGTGGCCGAACGGCATGGTGCCGCACATTCTCTTCCACAAGCCCGATCCGGGCTATTTCCCGGGGCCGGACGTCTGGGGGACGCAGGGCAAGGGGCCGATCCTGTCGTCGGGCATCAGCCAGCCGCCGGTCGCGGCCACCTTCGTCCGCGCGATCTGGGAGAAGGACCGCGCTGCGGGCGAGCCGCGCGCGCGGGCGCTGTTTCCCAGGCTCCGCGACTGGCATCGCTGGTTCATGGACTGGCGCGCCGAGGACGGGGCGATCTGCATCACGCATCCCTGGGAGGCCGGGCGCGACAACGCGCCGGACTGGGACGGGGCGATGGCGGCGATCGACCCGGTGGGCGTCGGCGAATACACCCGCCGCGACACGAGCCACGTGGACCCCGCCATGCGGCCCACCAAGTACGACTACGACCGCTACATCTGGCTGGTGCAGCTGGGAAAGCGGCTCGGCTGGGACGAGGCGGCGCTGAAGGAGCACAACCCGTTCCGCGTGGCCGATCCGACGATGACCTTCATTCTGCTGCGCGCGAACCGCGACCTCGCGGCGATGGGCCGGGCGCTGGGAGAGGACGTCTCGGAAATCGAGGAATGGACCGCGGCGCTCGAGGCCGGGGCGGCGGCGCTCTGGAACGAGGATCTGGCGAGCTACGACGCGAAGGATGTCCGGGCGGGGCGCTTCGCGGGCTGCGTGTCGAGCGCGTCGTTCCTGTGCTGGTACGGCGGCGTCGATGACGACCGGATGCTGGCTCAGGTCGAGCGGGTCTGGGGCGCGGTGCGCTATCCGGTGCCGAGCCACGACCCCGAGAGCCCGGAGTTCAATGCGAAGCGCTACTGGCGCGGGCCGACCTGGTGCATCATCAATGCGCTGATCGGGATCGGCATGGCGGACGCCGGGCATGCCGCGCAGGCGGACCGGCTGCGGACCGGGACCGCCGCTCTCGTCGCCCGGCACGGCTTCGCGGAGTATTTCGACCCGACCGACGGGAGCCCGGCGGGCGGCGGGACCTTCACCTGGACGGCGGCGGTCTGGCTCGGCTGGGCCTCGCCGTCGGCGGGGAGGGCGTGATGGGCGCGATCGAAATGAACGCCGTCGAGAAGTGGTTCGGCGAGGTGCAGGTCATCAAGGGCGTCGACCTGGCGATCCCCGAGGGCGAGTTCGTGATCTTCGTGGGCCCCTCGGGCTGTGGGAAATCGACGCTTCTGAGGATGATCGGCGGACTCGAGGAGATCTCGCGCGGGAGCCTTCTGATCGACGGCAGGGACGTGACCTCGGACCCGCCGGCGAAGCGGGGGCTGACGATGGTGTTCCAGTCCTACGCGCTCTACCCGCACATGAGCGTGCGCGACAACATGGGGTTCGCGCTGAAGACGGCGGGGCGTCCCAAGGCCGAGATCGCCGAGAAGGTCGACGAGGCCGCCCGCATCCTGAAGCTCGAACCCTATCTCGACCGGCGGCCGAAGGCGCTTTCGGGCGGACAGCGGCAGCGGGTGGCGATCGGGCGGTCCATCGTGCGCGATCCGACGGCGTTCCTTTTCGACGAGCCGCTCTCGAACCTCGATGCCGCGCTCCGGGTCGAGATGCGCTACGAGATCGCCAAGCTGCACCAGAGTCTCAACCGCACGATGATCTACGTCACCCACGATCAGGTCGAGGCGATGACCTTGGCGACCCGGATTGTCGTGCTGGATTTCGGGAAGATCGCGCAGGTGGGCACGCCGCGGGATCTCTACGAGAAGCCCGCGAACCTCTTTGTCGCGCAGTTCATCGGCAGCCCGAAGATGAACGTGATGCCCTGCCGGACCGAAGGCGCGCGGTTCTTCCTCGAGGGCGGGCGCGGCGGCGACTTCCCGGGCGACCGGCCGGCGACGCATCTGGGAGCGCGGCCCGAGCACATCACGCTCGGTCCGCCGGGGACGGGGCAGTGCGACGGAGTGGTCGACGTGCTGGAATACCTGGGCGCGGACACGTTCGTCATCGTCGACGGCGGCGCGCTCGGGCAGATCGTGGTCCGGGTGATCGGGGATACCCGGGTCAGGCCGGGCGAGACGGTGGGCGTCGCCTTCGACGAGGCCATCTATTTCTTCGACGCGGACGGACTTGCGATCTGAATGGCCGCGACTTTTTGACAGGATCGGGTGGCGCGCTTCTCCGGTCGCGCCTCGGACCGGCCGCCCTTGCGGCGCCCGGAGCGGAGAACTAAGACTCCCGCAACACCTGAGACGGTATTCACTCCGAACAACGAGGCGAGCGCGCATGAAAGACCCCATCGAAACCTACATGAACCTCGTCCCGATGGTGGTCGAGCAGACGAGCCGGGGCGAGCGGGCCTACGACATCTTCTCGCGGCTCCTCAAGGAGCGGATCATCTTCGTGAACGGCCCGATCCACGACGGGATGAGCCAGCTCATCGTCGCCCAGCTTCTCCACCTCGAGGCGGAGAACCCGTCGAAGGAAATCTCGATGTACATCAACAGCCCCGGCGGCGTGGTGACCGCGGGGCTCTCGGTCTACGACACGATGCTCTACATCCGGCCGAAAGTGTCGACGCTCGTCGTGGGGCAGGCCGCCTCCATGGGCTCGCTTCTCCTGACCGCGGGCGAGAAGGGGATGCGCTTCTCGCTGCCCAACAGCCAGATCATGGTGCACCAGCCCTCGGGCGGCTATCAGGGCCAGGCGACGGACATCATGATTCATGCCCGCTACACCGAGAAACTGAAGCAGCGGCTGAACAACATCTATCACCACCACACCGGCCAGCCCGTGAAGAAGGTCGAGGAAGCGCTCGAGCGGGACAACTTCATGGATCCGGAAGAAGCGAAGGAGTGGGGGCTGATTGACGAAATTGTGACCAGCCGGACCCCTGCGGATGGCGAGACGCCGTGAGACCGTCACCGAGAATTTCGCGTTGTGCCCGCAATACGACTGTCCTAGGCTTCCCCACAAGGCAGGTGCACGGCATCGGGCGGCGAAGGACGGGAACAGGTCCAGAGGTTAAGTGATGGCGAACTCTTCCGGCGGCGACAGCAAGAACACCCTCTACTGCTCCTTCTGCGGAAAGAGCCAGCACGAGGTGCGCAAGCTGATCGCGGGGCCGACGGTCTTCATCTGCGATGAATGCGTCGAGCTCTGCATGGACATCATCCGGGAGGAGACGAAGTCGTCCGGGCTCAAGTCCTCCGACGGGGTGCCGAGTCCGCGCGACATCTGCGACGTGCTCGACGACTACGTGATCGGGCAGATGCATGCCAAGCGCGTGCTCTCGGTCGCCGTGCACAATCACTACAAGCGCCTGAACCACGCCGCGAAAGCGGCGGATATCGAGCTTGCGAAGTCGAACATTCTGCTGATCGGTCCCACGGGCTGCGGCAAGACGCTGCTCGCGCAGACGCTGGCCCGCATCCTCGATGTGCCCTTCACGATGGCGGACGCCACCACGCTGACCGAAGCGGGATACGTGGGCGAGGACGTCGAGAACATTATCCTGAAGCTGCTGCAGGCGTCGGAATACAACGTCGAACGCGCGCAGCGCGGCATCGTCTACATCGACGAGGTCGACAAGATCACGCGCAAGTCCGACAATCCGTCGATCACGCGCGATGTCTCGGGCGAGGGCGTGCAGCAGGCGCTGCTGAAGATCATGGAGGGCACCGTCGCTTCCGTGCCTCCGCAGGGCGGCCGCAAGCATCCCCAGCAGGAGTTCCTGCAGGTCGATACCACGAACATCCTCTTCATCTGCGGCGGCGCCTTCGCCGGTCTCGACAAGATCATCGCGCAGCGCGGCAAGGGCTCGGCCATGGGCTTCGGAGCGGACGTGAAGGACCCCGAGAGCCGCGGCGTGGGCGAGGTGTTCAGATCCCTCGAACCCGAGGATCTTCTGAAGTTCGGCCTGATCCCGGAATTCGTCGGGCGGCTTCCGGTGATCGCGACGCTCGAGGATCTCGACGAGGATGCGCTGGTCACGATCCTGACCGCGCCGAAGAACGCGCTGGTGAAGCAGTACCAGCGGCTCTTCGAGCTCGAGGACGTGAAGCTGACCTTCACCGACGATGCGCTCAAGGCGATCGCCAAGCGCGCGATCGAGCGGAAGACCGGTGCCCGCGGTCTGCGGTCGATCATGGAGGACATCCTGCTCGACACGATGTTCGATCTGCCGTCGATGACCAGTGTCGAGGAAGTGGTGGTGAACGAGGAGGCGGTGAGTTCCGAGGCGAAGCCGCTGATGATCTATGCGGATCAGAAGAAGACACCGGCCAGCGCGGGCTGATGCCCGCGGGCGAGGGGCTGTCTGCCCCTCGCGCTCCCCGAGGATATTTTCGGACAGATGGAAGCAGGAGGCCGGGTGACACCTCGGCCGCATTGGGCCAATGTCCGGCGTCATGAAGAAGTACGTCTCGACCGGCTCCGTCTTCGAGGAGCGCATCGGATATTCCCGCGCCGTCGTCTGCGACGGCTGGGTCTTCGTGGCCGGGACCACGGGCTACGATTATGCGACGATGACGATGCCGCCCGGCGCCGCCGCGCAGTGCCGGAACACGCTGGCGACGATCGCTGCCGCGCTGGCCGAAGCGGGGGCGTCGCTCGAGGATGTCGTGCGGGTCCGCTACATCGTAACCGACCCGTCCGACTGGCCCGAGTGTTGGCCGATCACCTCGGAGGCCTTCGCGCGGGCGCGCCCTGCGGCAACCATGATTTCGGCCGCGCTGCAGGAGCCGGAGATGAAGATCGAGATCGAGGTGACGGCGCGGCTGCCGGAAGGAAGCCGATGAAGCGGCGAGCCGGTCCCGCCGTTTCCGGCAGATCTCGTCACATGCGGGAGCCCAACGCCGCGGATCGCGGTGAGATTCCGACGTGTTTGCCCTCCGGCCCCCACTGGACCTCGACCGTGGCATGGGCCATATCTGTCGAGAGCAAACAGGGATGACCTCGATGGGCCTTCTGAACACCCTTCTCCGCGCCGTGACCTGGTGGAACGGCCAGACGCTCAACACGCAGATATTTACCTGGCGGAAGGGCGTGAAGGTCGGCGAGGACGAGCAGGGAAACGTCTTCTACCGCTCGAAGGACGGTACCCGGCGCTGGGTCATCTTCAATGGCGAGGCCGAGGCGAGCCGGGTGTCGCCCGACTGGCATGGCTGGCTTCACCACACCTGGGACGAGCCGCCCACCGAGACGCGGATGCCTCACAAGGCCTGGGAGCAACCGCACAGGGAGAACCTGACCGGCACGCCGCTGGCCTACGCGCCGCCGGGATCGATCCGCCGTCAGGAGCCCAAGCCACGGTCGGACTACGAGGCGTGGCAGCCGGAATGAGGCGCGGATGACCAGTCACGCGACCGAAGTCGTCACCGGCGCGGCCGTCCTCGCGGCGGCCGCCGGTTTTCTGGTCTACGCAAGCCAGTTCTCCGATTTCGGTGGCGGCGGCGACGGCGCCTACAGCATGACGGCGAGCTTCCGGTCGATCGAAGGCGTGGGCGTTGGCACGGATGTCCGTCTTGCCGGCGTGAAGGTCGGCACGGTGACAGCGCTCGACCTCAATCCGCAGACTTTCCGCGCCGATGCCGTCTTCACCATAGACGAGGACCTGCTCCTGCCGGAGGACACGGCGATTCTGGTCTCTTCGGAAGGTCTTCTGGGGGGCAGTTTTCTCGAACTCCTTCCTGGCGGATCGCCGTTCAATCTGGAGCCGGGGACCGAGATCGAGGACACGCAAAGCTCGGTTTCGGTTGTGCAGCTGCTCCTGCGCTTCGTGACCGGGGAGGGCTCGGGATGATGCTGCGCCTGGCCGCGTTTCTCGCCTTTCTGCCCGCGATCGTGCCGGCCCAGGACTTCGGGCTGACGCCGGAGATCGAACAGGCGCCGCTCACGCTCGATCAGGAGCCGCGTCCGCGGTTCGACGACACGCCGCAGGAGACACGCGAGGAAGCCCGGGTCGAATCCGCGCCGGGCGCCGTGCTCCGGGGCCTCGACAAGGTCTCCGGCGAGGTCACGGACCTGAGGCTTGGAGTGGGCGAGACGGTGGGCCTGGGCAGGCTGTCGGTGACGCTCGGCGATTGCCGCTATCCGGCCGACGATCCGGCGGGGGACGCGTTCGCCCGTCTCACGATCCGCGCCACGGGGCTGGACGAGCCCGCCTTCGACGGCTGGATGGTCGCCTCGAGCCCGGCGCTCTCGGCCCTCGACCACCCGCGCTACGACGTCTGGGTGATCCGCTGCAGAAGTTCCTGAGGCGACGGCGCGGGATCTGCGGTGAACCGTGCCTGCACCTCGAGTGCTTCCACGAGCCTGTCCCGATAGTCGGTGCGCGGGATCTCGATCGCGCCGAGGCTGGCGAGGTGCGGAGTGCTGAACTGGGTGTCGAAGAGGACGAACCCGTTTTCGCGAAGCCGGTCGACGAGGTAGGCCAGCGCCACCTTGGAGGCGTCTGTCGCGCGAGAGAACATGCTCTCCCCGAAGAAGGCGCCGCCGAGGGTGATGCCGTAGACGCCTCCGCCGAGACGGCCGTCTTCCCAGACTTCCACCGAATGCGCGTTGCCGAGATCGTGGAGCGAGAGGCTGAGGCGGCGGATGCCCGGATTGATCCAGGTCTCCGCACGCGACGCGCACCCGTCGATGACGCCGGCGAAATCGCGATCGAAGGTGACGTTGAACCCGCCCTTCCTTATGCGCCGTGCCAGACTGCGCGACATGTGGAAGCCGTCGAGCGGAAGGACGCCGCGCATTCGGGGGTCGACCCAGAAGATGTCCGGGTCGTGACGCGACTCGGCCATAGGGAAGATGCCTGCGGCATAGGCCTGCAGAAGCAGCTCCGGCGTGAGCGGATCCCTCGTCATAAGCCCCCAGAACCGTGCATGGTGCATCCGGCCGCCTGAGGCTAGAGCAAGAATTCGCGATCGCAAAGGGCAGAGAAATGCCGGAGCCGTTCGATTTCCTCCACACTCATCCCGAGTACAGCGGGCAGCCGGCGACCATCCGCAGGTTGAACAAGCGGCATCGTCTGATCGTCCGCCCGTATCTCGACGCGATCTCGGGGGCGCGGGTTCTCGATCTCGGTGCCCACGACGGACGATGGTCCCATGCCTTCGCGGCGGCGGGCGCTGCGTCCGTCGTGGGCGTCGAGCCGCGCCCGGAGCCGCTGTCGGGGTTCCGGTTCTTTCCCCGCGACTATGCGGGCGACCGGGTGGAGCTTGTCGAAGGCGCGGCGATTCCGGCGCTCGAACAGATACTTGAAGACGGAGACCGCTTCGACGTCGTGGCCGTCCTGGGGCTCTTCTATCACATCATCGAGCACTTCCGGCTGCTCTGGCTGATTCGGCAGATCGCGCCCGGTCTCGTGATCGTCGACGGCGACTTCGCGCTGGCGCAGGCTCCCGTCATCGAGCTTGTACGGGAGCGGACGGACAGCCCGCTCAATGCCGTGCCGCAGCTGGCGGGCCAGGAGCGTGCGCTGAAGGGG
The DNA here is from genome assembly GCA_964587905.1 of uncultured Rhodobacterales bacterium. Taxonomy (GTDB): domain Bacteria; phylum Pseudomonadota; class Alphaproteobacteria; order Rhodobacterales; family Rhodobacteraceae; genus DAINOF01. The sequence continues at coordinate 7,881 of CAZPOK010000042.1, forward strand.
GTGCCGAGTTTCGCGGCGATGGACGCGATGGCGGACGCGCTCGACTTCGATCTTTCTTGGGGGGATGCCTCGGGGCTCTCCGACGACAGGGCCGGGGTCGGCGACTACTTCAGGGAGCATGGATGGCGACGCGCGGTTTGCACGCTCAGGCCGTGCTGAGGTTCTCTTCGAGCCAGGTTTCGAGCCAGTGAATCGAATAGTCGCCTGACAGGATCGCTGGGTCTTCCAGAAGGGCGTGGAAGAGCGGGATCGTCGTATCCACGCCATCGATGATCAGTTCACCGAGCGCGCGATGGAGCCGGGCGAGGGCTTCGGTCCGGTCGCGGCCGTGAACGATCAGCTTGCCGATCAGGCTGTCATAGTAGGGCGGAATCCGGTAGCCGTCGTAGAGTGCGCTGTCCATCCGCACGCCGAGCCCGCCGGGCGCGTGATACTGCGAGATGCGGCCCGGGGAGGGGGAGAAGTCGGGGAGCTTCTCGGCGTTGAGGCGCACCTCGATCGCGTGGCCGTTGATCGTCAGGTCCTGCTGCCGGAAATCCAGCGGAAGGCCGGCGGCGACGCGGATCTGCTCGCGCACGAGATCCACGCCGAAGATCGCCTCGGTGACCGGGTGTTCCACCTGCAGGCGCGTGTTCATCTCGATGAAGTAGAATTCGCCGTCCTCGTAGAGGAACTCGACCGTTCCCGCGCCGATGTAGTTGATCGACGCGACCGCGTCGGCGCAGATCTTGCCGATCCTCGCGCGGGTCTCGGTGTCGATCGCGGGGCCGGGGGCTTCCTCGAAGACCTTCTGGTGGCGGCGCTGAAGCGAGCAGTCGCGTTCGCCTAGGTGCACGGCGTTGCCCTTGCCGTCACCGAAGACCTGGATCTCGATGTGGCGCGGGTTGCCGAGATACTTCTCGATATAGACCTCGTCGTTGCCGAAGGCGGCCTTCGATTCCGACCGCGCGGTGCGGAACGCGTTTTCGAGTTCCCTCGACGTCCGCGCGAGCTTCATCCCGCGCCCTCCGCCGCCCGCCGTGGCCTTGATGATGACCGGATAGCCTATCTCGTCCGCGACCCGCATGGCGACTTCCATGTCGGGCACGCCGCCCTCGGAGCCGGGGACGCAGGGCACGCCGAGGTTCTTCATGGTTTCCTTGGCGGTGATCTTGTCGCCCATGACGCGGATGTGTTCCGCCGACGGGCCGATGAAGGTGAGTTGGTGATCCTCGACGATCTGCACGAACTGCGCGTTTTCCGACAGGAAGCCGTAGCCCGGGTGGATCGCCTGCGCGCCCGTGATCTCGCAGGCGGAGATGATCGCCGGCATCGAAAGGTAGCTCTGCGACGACGGCGGCGGTCCGATGCAGACGCTCTCGTCGGCCATGCGGACGTGCATCGCGTCGGTGTCGGCGGTCGAATGGACCGCGACCGACTGGATGCCCATCTCGCGGCAGGCCCGGATCACGCGGAGCGCGATCTCGCCCCTGTTGGCGATCAGGATCTTGTCGAACATGCGCTGCCTTACTCGATGATCATGAGGGGCGCGCCATATTCGACGGGCGACGCGTCCTCCACGAGAATGCGCTTGACCGTGCCGGCGCGCGGCGCGGGGATCTGGTTCATCGTCTTCATCGCTTCGACGATGAGCAGCGTCTGGCCTTCGCTCACCTTGTCGCCGACCGACACGAAGGGGCTCGAGCCGGGCTCGGCGGCGAGATACACGGTTCCGACCATCGGGGAGGTCACGGCGCCGGGATGCCCGGTCGGGTCGGTCGGAGGCGCCTCGGCGGCCGCAGGCGCGGGCTGCGCCGCCGGGACGGCGGGAGGGGGCGCTGGGACTGCCGGAGCGGCATGCGTGACGGTCGTGCCGCCTCGGCTGACCCTGACGTTCAGGCTGTCGTTCTCGCCGTAATCGCGTTTGACCTGAAGCTCGGTCAGGTCGTTCTCGACCAGAAGCTCGGCAAGCGACTGGATGAATGCCACGTCTGAGTCATGGGAATGCTTCGACATCGGATCCTCGGCCTGTTCGGTCTCGCCTGTCTTCCGCAGGGTCGCCTGCTTATACGCGAGCGCTATCGGGGTGAAAAGGCGTGAAGTGCCGGGCGTTTCGGCAATTCCGCCGGGAAATGCGGCAGATCGGGCGTGCAGCGGCCTGTGACCGTCCGGACGAGAATTTACCAGTTGATAAAATTTTCGTCTGTGGCAGAGTTTTCCTCGAGAACAGCTTACGGGGAGCGACATGCCGAACAGCCAGATGACGCCCGGCGTCGTGCCGGGCCGTCTCCAGCCGGAAGAGTATCAACGGAACTTCAGCGATCTGGAACCACCCTACGACGGGCACGAGGCGGCTGTCGCGGCGGACAGATGCTATTTCTGCTACGACGCGCCCTGCATCACGGCTTGCCCGACCGAGATCGACATCCCGCTCTTCATCCGGCAGATCCAGACCGGCAACCCGGATGCCGCAGCGAGGACGATCCTCGACCAGAACATCCTCGGCGGGATGTGCGCCCGCGTCTGCCCGACGGAAACGCTCTGCGAGGAGGCCTGCGTTCGCGAGGTGGCGGAGGGCAAGCCGGTGGAGATCGGGCGGCTTCAGCGCCACGCGACCGACAGCCTGATGGCGAAGGACGTGCATCCCTTCGAGCGCGCCGCGCCCACGGGCAAGCGTGTGGCGGTGGCGGGGGCGGGGCCTGCGGGGCTCGCCTGCGCCCATCGGCTCGCGATGAAGGGCCATGACGTCGTTCTGTTCGACGCGAAGGAGAAGCCGGGCGGGCTCAACGAGTTCGGCATCGCCTCCTACAAGACCGTAGGCGACTTCGCGCAGGCGGAGGTCGACTGGCTCCTCAAGATCGGCGGGATCACCGTGGAACTGGGCAAGAGGCTCGGCGACGGATTGTCGCTCGACGCGCTCACCGCCGACTACGACGCGGTTTTCCTCGGGATCGGGCTTGCGGGCGTGAATGCGCTTCGTGCCGAGGGCGAGGACAGGGACGGCGTGCGCGACGCGGTCGACTTCATTGCCGAGCTTCGGCAGGCGTCGGACCTGTCGGCGTTGCCGGTGGGCCGGAACGTCGTCGTCGTCGGCGGCGGGATGACGGCTGTCGATGCCGCCGTCCAGTCGAGGCTGCTGGGCGCCGAGAACGTGACCATCGTCTACCGGCGGGGGCGCGAGAAGATGAGCGCGAGCGTCTATGAACAGGACCTCGCGGCGTCGAAGGGCGTCCGCATCATCCACAACGCGATGCCCGCGGCCGTCCACGGCAACGGCGCCGCGGTTGAGGTGGAGTTCGAATACACCCGCGAGGGCGTCTCGGGCCTCGAAGGCACCGGAGAGCGGTTCCGGCTGCCCGCAGATCAGGTCTTCAAGGCCATCGGGCAGACGCTGGAGGGCGTGCCGGAGGGTCTGACGCTCGAGGGCGGCAAGATCGCGGTGACGGGCGCGGGGCGGACGAGCGCGGCGAAGATCTGGGCCGGGGGCGACTGCGCGGCGGGTGGCGACGACCTGACAGTGACGGCGGTGGCGGAAGGTCGTGACGCCGCCGAGGACATTCATTCCGCGCTGATGGGAGGCTGACATGGCGAACCTCGCGACGAATTTCGTGGGCATCAAGAGCCCGAACCCGTTCTGGCTCGCCTCGGCGCCGCCGACGGACAAGGAGTACAACGTCGTCCGCGCCTTCAAGGCGGGATGGGGCGGCGTCGTCTGGAAGACGCTGGGCATCGATCCGCCGATCGTCAACGTGAACGGGCCGCGCTACGGCGTCGTCTACGGTGCGGACCGGCGGGTGCTCGGGCTCAACAACATCGAACTGATCACCGACCGGTCGCTCGAGGTGAACCTTCAGGAGATCAAGAAGGTCAAGCGCGAATGGCCCGACCGGGCGATGGTGGTCTCGCTCATGGTCCCCTGCGACGAGGAAAGCTGGAAGTACATCCTGCGCCGCGTCGAGGAAACCGAGGCGGACGGGATCGAACTGAACTTCGGCTGCCCGCACGGGATGAGCGAGCGCGGCATGGGCTCGGCCGTGGGACAGGTGCCCGAGTACATCGAGATGGTCACGCGCTGGTGCAAGCAGAACACCCGGATGCCGGTGATCGTGAAGCTCACGCCCAACATCACCGATGTGCGCTACCCCGCGAGGGCGGCGAAGGCGGGGGGTGCGGACGCGGTATCCCTCATCAACACGATCTCGTCGATCACGAGCGTCAACCTCGACACGATGAGCCCCGAGCCGTCGATCGACGGCAAGGGGTCGCACGGCGGCTACTGCGGGCCGGCGGTCAAGCCCATCGCGCTCAACATGGTGGCCGAGATCGCCCGCGACGCCGAGACGGCGGGGCTGCCGATCAGCGGGATAGGCGGGGTGACGACGTGGCGCGACGCTGCGGAGTTCCTCAGCCTAGGCGCGGGAAGCGTTCAGGTCTGCACGGCCGCCATGGCCTACGGCTTCAAGATCGTCGAGGAGATGAAGGCGGGCCTGTCGGACTGGATGGATGAGAAGGGCTATGCCTCGGTCGATCAGGTCACGGGCCGGGCTGTCCCCAACGTGACCGATTGGCAGTATCTCAATCTCAATTACGTCACGAAGGCGCGGATCGACCAGGATGCCTGCATCAAGTGCGGCCGCTGCTATGCCGCCTGCGAGGATACCTCGCACCAGGCGATCGCGATGAAGCCGGGACGGGTGTTCGAGGTGATCGACGCGGAATGCGTGGCCTGCAACCTTTGCGTCGACGTCTGTCCGGTGGAGGATTGCATCACGATGGAGCGGCTCGAGGCCGGGGCGGTGGATCCACGCACGGGCAAGGTGGTGTCGGACGATTACGCCAACTGGACGACGCATCCGAACAACCCCGGCGCGGCGCAGGCGGCCGAGTAGGATCAGCGCGTCACGTCGAGGTTTCTTTCGGCCTCGGGCGCGGCCATCCGGCGAACCTCGGAGACGTTTTCCGTCACGCGATCGGTCGTCGCGGGCGCCGGATCGGCGTCCGTAGTGCGCGGAGGGACGGCCTCCTCCTCGGGCGGTTTCCGTGAGGCTTCGGTCAGGGTGGCCGGGTCGCGGGCGCGTTCGCGCTCTCGCTCGAGGGGGCTGGCGTCGAAAGCCGGCGGCGGGCCCGCCGGTGCGTCGGGATCGGATGGAAACAGGTCCGGCTGGTCTCGTCTCGCCTCCTCCGCGATCGGGAAGGATTTGAGGACCGCGCGCGGCGGATCCACCCGCTCGGCCGTGTCGGGGCGGATGCGGGCGGCGGCCGTCTCTCCCGCGCCGGGCGGCGCGCCCTGTTCCGCACGCGATGTGACGGTCGGCGCGAGCGGCGACGGCGTGAAGGTTCCAGGGCCGATGATTTGCGGCAGCATGGACCCGAACTCCTGAACGGGCCCCCATCCGACTCGCGATCCTGCAGGAGGAAGATTGACGAAGCGTTGGCCGCGGCGGAAATCGCGCGGCGTGGTTAACGCGGCGCGAGCGCGCGACGGAAGAGGTCTTCCAGAAAGACGGCCGCGTCCCTGAAGTGGCCGTCTCCCTCGGGGCGCAGTATTCCGCGTACCTGCACGTCGAAATCGGCATAGTGCTGGGTGACGGCCCAGATCGAGAAGATCAGGTGATGCGGATCGACCGGCGCGATGCGGCCGTCGCGCACCCATCGCGCGATCAGCGCCGCCTTCTCGTCGACGAGGGTCTTCAGCGGCCCCTCGATGACGTCGAGGATGCGCGGCGCGCCCTGCACGATCTCGTTGGCGAAAAGTCGGCTTTCGCGCGGATACTCCCGCGCCATGTCGAGCTTGCGCAGGACGTAGCGGACGATCTCGTCGACGGGGTCACCGTCTCCGGCCAGATCCCGCAGCGGGTCGAGCCAGGTGTCGAGCATCTCGGAGGTCAGCGTCCGGTGGATCGCCTCTTTCGAGGAAAAGTAGTAGAGCAGGTTGGGCTTCGACAGACCCGCCACCTCGGCGATCTGGTCGAGCGTCGCGCCGCGAAAGCCGTGCGCCGAGAAGACCTCCAGCGCGGCGTCCAGAATCAGCCCGGTGTTGCGTTGCTGGATGCGCGTCCTGGGCGGGGGTTTCATGTCCAAACGGCCGGTCCTTTCGTCCCGCGGCGTTCGCCGCCTGCCCAAAGTCGCGCCACCCGGACCGCGACAGGCGAGGCAACTCCGGGCACTTTCGCACAAAGGCTGAAGGCCTTGACTGCCCCCCTTGCTCTGCTAGCGTGATCCTGACCAAATGGTCAACAATTAGGCGCGCTCGAAGGCGCTGGACAGGGGGGTGGAGCATGGCGCTCGACCGGGACGTCGTCCCCAACGATCTTTCGGCATTCTGGATGCCGTTCACCGCAAACCGGCAGTTCAAGAAGGCGCCGCGGATGCTCGTCGCGGCCAAGGACATGCACTTCACGTCCTCCGACGGGCGGCAGATCCTCGACGGGACGGCGGGTCTTTGGTGCTGCAACGCCGGCCATGCGCGGCCGAAGATCACGGAAGCGGTGCAGAAGCAGGTGGCGGAGCTCGACTACGCGCCCGCCTTCCAGATGGGGCACCCGAAGGCGTTCGAACTCGCCAACCGGGTGCGCGACCTCGCGCCCGAGGGGTTCGAGCATGTCTTCTTCGCGAATTCGGGGTCCGAGGCGGTCGACACCGCGCTCAAGATCGCGCTGGCCTACTTCCGCGCGAAGGGCGAGGGGCAGCGGACGCGGCTGATCGGGCGCGAACGCGGCTATCACGGCGTGGGCTTCGGCGGGATCTCCGTCGGCGGGATCGTCAACAACCGCAAGTATTTCGGGACGCTGCTGAATGGCGTCGATCACCTGCCGCACACGCATCTGCCGGAGAATCAGTGGTCGAAGGGCCAGCCCGAGCACGGGGCGCACCTGGCCGACGAACTGGAGCGGGTCGTGGCGCTGCATGGTCCGGAAACGGTAGCCGCGGTGATCGTGGAGCCGGTCGCGGGGTCGACGGGGGTTCTTCTTCCGCCGAAAGGGTACCTCGAGCGGCTGCGCGCCATCACGAAGAAGCACGGTATCCTTCTGATCTTCGACGAGGTCATCACCGGCTTCGGGCGGCTCGGCTCGGCCTTCGCGGCGGACCATTTCGATGTGATGCCCGACATGATCACCTGCGCGAAGGGCATCACGAACGGCGTCATCCCGATGGGGGCTGTCATCGCCACATCGGAGATCCACGACGCCTTCATGCAGGGGCCGGAACACATGATCGAGCTGTTCCACGGCTATACCTATTCCGGCTCGCCCATCGCCTCGGCGGCCGGTCTCGCGACACTCGAGACCTATGCCGAGGACGGTCTCTTCCAGCGTGCCGCCGAACTGGCGCCCTACTGGGAGGAGGGGTTGCACAGCTTGCGCGACTGCCCGCATGTGATCGACATCCGCAACATGGGGCTGATCGGAGCGGTGGAGCTCGAACCGATCTCGGGGGAGCCGACGAAGCGGGCCTTCACCGCCTTTCTCGAAGCCTACGAGAAGAACTGCCTGATCCGCACGACGGGCGACATCATCGCCATGTCGCCGCCGCTCATCATCGAGAAGCCGCAGATCGACCAGCTTTTCGGCACGCTGCGCGATGTGCTGAAAACGCTGCACTGAAGACGAAGGAAACCTCATGGCGGCCCCGGGCGAGAACCTCAAGATCAATGGCGAACGTCTCTGGGACGCCATCATGGAGATGGCGCGGATCGGCCCGGGGGTGGCGGGGGGCAACAACGGCCAGACCCTGACCGACGAGGACGGCGAGGGCCGCGCGCTGTTCCGAAAATGGTGCGAGGCCGCGGGCTGCGAGATGGGCCTCGACACTATGGGCAACATGTTCGCGACGCGGGCGGGGAGCGATCCCGACGCGCTGCCGGTCTACGTGGGCTCCCACCTCGACACGCAGCCGACGGGCGGCAAGTACGACGGGGTTCTGGGCGTCCTCGGGGGCTTGGAAATCGTGCGGACGCTGAATGATCTGGGCATCAGGACGAAACACCCGATCGTCGTGACGAACTGGACGAACGAGGAGGGCACGCGTTTCGCCCCCGCGATGCTCGCCTCCGGCGTCTTCGCGGGCGTCCATACGCAGGACTGGGCCTACGACCGCACCGACGCCAAGGGAAAGTCCTTCGGGTCGGAGCTGGAGCGGATCGGCTGGAAGGGCGACGAGGAGGTCGGCGCGCGCAAGATGCACGCCTTCTTCGAGATGCACATCGAACAGGGGCCGATCCTCGAGGCGGAGGGCGCCGACATCGGCGTCGTCACGCACGGGCAGGGGCTGAGCTGGACGCAGGTGACGATCACCGGCAAGGACAGCCACACCGGGTCCACGCCGATGCCGATGCGCAGGAACGCGGGCCTGGGGATGGCGCGGGTGCTGGAACTCGTCGACGAGATCGCCTGGAGCCACAAGCCGCACGCGGTGGGCGCGGCGGGGCATATCGACGTCTATCCCAATTCGCGCAACGTTATCCCCGGCAAGGTCGTCTTCACGGTCGATTTCCGGTCGCCGGACCTCGCCGTGATCGCGGACATGGAACAGCGGCTGCGGGAGGGGGCGACCGCGATCTGCGACGAGATGGGGCTGGGCGTCGAGTTCGAGAAGGTGGGCGGTTTCGATCCCGTCGAATTCGATCCGGGCTGCGTCGCGGCGGTGCGGGACGCTGCCGAACGGCTTGGGTATTCGCACCGGAACATCATCTCGGGCGCCGGGCACGACGCGTGCTGGATCAATCGCGTGGCGCCGACGGCGATGGTGATGTGTCCCTGCGTCGATGGCCTCAGCCATAACGAGGCGGAAGAGATCTCGCCCGAGTGGGCGAGCGCCGGGGCGAACGTGCTGTTTCACGCGGTGGTGGAGACGGCGGAGATCGTGGAGTGACGCGGCACGAGCAGGTCCTCGCCGACGAAGCCGCCCTCCGCGCCGACCTCGCCGCGGCGATCCGGCTCGCCTGCCGAGCGGATTGGCACGAGGGCGTGGCGAACCACTTCTCGGCCGCGGTGTCGCCGGACGGGCGGCGGTTCCTCGTGAACCCGCGCTGGATGCACTGGAGCCGCGTGAAGGCCTCCGACCTCGTTCTTTGCGACGCGGACGACGCCTCGACGATGGACCGGCCGGACGCGCCCGACCCGTCCGCCTGGTCGATCCATTCGGCCATCCATCAATTGCTGCCGCAGGCGCGGGTGGCGCTGCATATCCATCCGCCCTACGCCACGGCGCTCGCGGGTCTGAAGGACCCGACGATCAAGCCGATCGACCAGGTCACGGCGCGGTTCTTCAACCGGCTGGCTTATGATCTGAGCTTCGGAGGCATCGCCACCGAGGCCGCCGAAGGGAAGCGGATCGCGGCTGCGATCGGCAACCACGCGGCCGTCATGATGGGAAACCACGGCGTCACCACGCTCGGCGGAACGGTCGCCGAGGCCTTTGACGCGCTCTACCATCTCGAACGCGCGGCGCGGACGATGGTGCTCGCCCATTCCACCGGCCAGGAGCTTTCGGTCATGCCCGATGCGCTGGCCGAAGAGACGGCGGCCGAGTGGGAGACCTACAAGGATGCCGAATTTGCCCATTTCGCGGAAATGAAGCGGATCCTCGACATGGAGGCGCCGGACTACAAGGACTGAACCCGGGGGGCTCTGCCCCCGCCGCTCCGCGGCCCCCCCGGAGTATTTGAACCGAGATGAAGCGCCGGGAGAGCGCCAGATCAGGGAGACCAGACATGAGCACAGTCATCAAGAACGGCACAATCGTGACCGCCGACCTGACCTACAAGGCGGACGTCCTGATCGACGGCGGCAAGATCGTCGAGATCGGTGAGGGCCTGAAGGGCGACGAGACGCTGGATGCCACCGGCTGCTACGTGATGCCGGGCGGGATCGACCCGCACACGCATCTCGAGATGCCGTTCATGGGAACCTATTCGACCGACGATTTCGAGAGCGGGACGCGCGCGGCGCTGTCGGGTGGCACCACCATGGTCGTCGACTTCGCCTTGCCCGCTCCGGGACAGGGCCTGCTCGACGCGATCCAGATGTGGGACAACAAGTCGACGCGCGCCAATTGCGACTACTCGTTCCACATGGCGGTGACATGGTGGGGCGAGCAGGTCTTCGACGAGATGAAGACGGTCGTGCAGGAGCGCGGCATCAACACCTTCAAGCACTTCATGGCCTACAAGGGCGCGCTGATGGTGAACGACGACGAGATGTTCGCCTCGT
>CAZPOK010000043.1:0-13353 GCA_964587905.1 uncultured Rhodobacterales bacterium
CCACCATCGGCCCCATCGTGTGCGAGGACGAGGGGCCGATCCCGACCTTGAACATCTCGAAGACGGAGAGAAACATCGGCGGATCCTCAGGTGGCGCTGCCCTCGGGCGGGCGCGGGTGGGCGGGCGTCGTGAAGAAGGTCGGCCCCAGCCCCTCGGCTGCGGCGGCGCGTTGCGCGGCCGGGCGCGACTCCATCGCGGTCAGAACGGCGCGCATCGCCGGATAGGCGTCCAGCGCCGGCTTCATCGGGCGCGCGGCGGGATAGAGCGCGAGCCAGCGGATCATCGAAGCGAGATAGCATCCGAACGCGCCGGGCGCCTCCGGCCTGCACCAGGCCGGCCGCTCCGCGAGCGCCGCTTCGATCAGGCGAAGATGGGCGAGGATACGCGCGTCGGTCAGCGCCCGCTGCGCCTTCGGATCGCCCATCGCGCGGCTCTCGGGGTAGAACAGTTCGATCAGATCGGCGTGGAGCGTGTTCGACAAAAAGAAGAGCCACGACAGGAAGGCGCCGCGATCCGGCGCGTCGGGCGCCGGGGCAAGGCCCCCGTGCCGGTCGGAAAGCCACAGCAGAATCGCCGCGGTCTCGAAGATCGCGCCGTCCCCGGTCTCGAGCACGGGAATCAGCCCCGTGGGGCAGAGGGCCCGATAGGCGTCGGATTTCTGCTCCCTTGCCGCCCGGTCGACGAGCACCGTGCGATAGGGCGCGCCGAGTTCCTCGAGCGCGAGGCGCACGACGAGCGAGGCGTTGTCCGGGGCGTAGTGCAGGACGTACATGGGTCTCCCTCCGGTCCGGAGCCAGAGATGCCACGGACCGGCCCCGCCTCCGCGCTCCGAAGCGACCCGCCCCCGCGCCTTCGCGACGCGGACGCGCGGGCGGGACTTTTCCGCTCGCACCCCGCCGGTCGATTACCTATAACCCCGCCAACCAGCAGGATGGAGAGGCATGACGAAGACGCTTTCCCCCATCGACGCCGCCAAGTTCGCCGCCGCGAAGCGGGCCTGCGACTTCGTGGAGGACGGGATGAAGGTCGGGCTCGGGACCGGGTCCACGGCGGCGTGGATGGTCAAGTGTCTCGGGGATCTCGTGCGGGACGGTCTGAGGATCACCGGCGTGCCCACCTCGGCGCGAACCGCGAGCCTCGCCCGCGAGGTGGGGATCGAGGTCATCACGCTCGAGGAGGCGAAGTGGCTCGACCTCACGATCGACGGCGCCGACGAGTTCGACCGGGATCTCAACCTCATCAAGGGGGGCGGCGGGGCGCTTCTGCACGAAAAGATCGTCGCGACGGCCTCCGAACAGATGATCGTGATCGCCGACGAATCCAAGGAAGTCGCCGCGCTCGGAGCGTTCCCGCTGCCGGTCGAGGTCATACCGTTCGGCTGGACCACGACGAAGATGCTCGTAGAGGAGACGCTGCCCTCGCTCGACGTGCTCGCCCACGAGGTGACGCGGCGCATGGACGGGGATCAGCCGTTCCGGACCGACGAGGGCAATTTCATCCTCGACCTGCATCTCGGACGCATCGGCGACCCCCGCCAATTCGCGCTGGTGATCAACCAGATCCCGGGCATCGTCGAGAACGGGCTCTTCGTCGACATCTGCGACGTCGTCGTTCTGGGACACGGCGACGAACGCGTCGAGGTGCGCGACCTCTCGACCGGCCGGATCGAGGAGGAGCGCGTGGATTTCCTCGAAACCGACAACATCTTCACGGATATCGCGGACTGACATGACCTTCGACCACGATCTCTTCGTTATTGGCGGCGGCTCGGGCGGGGTGCGCGCGGCGCGCGTCGCGGCGGGCGATCATGGCGCCAGGGTCGCCATCGCTGAGGAAAGCCGGATGGGCGGCACCTGCGTGATCCGGGGCTGCGTGCCCAAGAAGATCATGGTCTTCGCCAGCGAGTACCCCGACGCCGTCGCCGAGGCGCGGGCCTATGGCTGGGACGCGCAAGCGGGCGGTTTCGACTGGACCACGTTCCGGGGGCACCTGCACGCGGAACTCGACCGGCTCGAGCAGATCTACCGTGCCAACCTCGAGCGCGCCGGCGTGACGATCTTCGACGACCGGGCGACCGTGGAAGACCCGCACACGGTGCGGCTCGCCGACGGCAAGACGGTCACTGCCAAGCACATCCTGATCGCGACCGGCGGCCATCCGGTGCGGCCCGACATGGCGAATGCGGCCTGCGGAATGGTGTCGGACGACGTCTTCCAGCTCGAGGAGCTGCCGAAGTCCATCCTGATCGTGGGCGGCGGCTACATCGCCTGCGAATTCGCCTGCATCCTGAACGGGCTCGGCGTCGAGGTGACGCAATACTACCGCGGCGCGCAGATCCTGCGGGGCTTCGACGAGGAGGCGCGCGGGCTCATTGCCGAGATGATGCGCGAGAAGGGCGTCGACCTGCACGTCGGCACCAACATCGTGCAGATGGCGCCGGCGTCGGAGGGCGACATGCGCCATCCGACCGAACTGGGCGCCTCGATGGGCGGTCCCGCCGGCCAGAGCGACGCGGCGGCGCTGCCGAAGGAGGCCCTGCGGTCGGGCGAGGGGCCGGTTCGGGTGAAGGCGACAAACGGCGTCGAGAAGGTCTTCGACAAGGTGCTTTTCGCGACCGGCCGCGCACCCAATACGACGGGACTGGGCCTCGAGGAGATCGGCGTGAAGCTGGGCCGGAACGGGCAGGTCGCTGTCGACGAGTACAGCCAGAGTTCGGTTCCGTCGATCTTTGCCGTGGGCGATGTGACCGACCGCATCAACCTGACGCCTGTCGCGATCCGCGAGGGGCACGCCTTCGCCGATACGATCTTCGGTGGCCGGAAGACGCGCATCGATCACGGCCTCGTGCCCTCGGCCGTCTTCACGCAGCCCGAATTCGGCAGTGTCGGCATGACCGAGGAAGAGGCGCGCGAGAATCACGCGATCGAGGTATACTGCACCTCTTTCCGTCCGATGCGGACGGCCTTCATCGACCGGAGCGAACGCGTGCTGTTCAAACTCGTCGTCGATGCCGAAACGCGCCGGGTGCTTGGCTGTCATATCGTCGCGCCGGGGGCGGGCGAACTCATTCAGATGGTGGGGATCGCCGTGAAGATGGGCGCGACGAAAGAGGACTTCGACCGGACCGTCGCGGTTCATCCGACGATCTCGGAGGAACTCGTGACGATGCGCAAACCCGTCCGGACGGCTTGAAAATAACGAGCGAACACACAGGTACGAGCAGGACACTTCGAGCAACCAATCAAAGGGGAAGAGACCTCAATGGCCAACAACAACGGCGGACCCTGGGGCGGCGGCTCACGAGGCGGCGGCTCAGACGGCAACGGCGGCGACCGTGGCGGGCCGCCCAGACGTCCGGGCGGCGAAGGGCCGCAGATCCCGGAAATCGACGAAATCGTGAAGAAGGGCCAGGAACAGCTCCGCGTCCTGATGGGCGGCAAGGGCGGCCGGCGCGGTGGCGGCGGCGGCGACGGCGACGGCGGCCCGGGGCTGTCGCGCGGCACCATCGGCATCGGCGTGCTCGTGGCGGTCGGCCTCTGGGCGTTCGCCTCTCTTTACACCGTGCGACCCGAAGAACAGTCGGTCGAACTGTTCCTGGGCGAATTCAGCTCGATCGGAAATCCGGGCCTCAATTTCGCGCCCTGGCCGCTCGTGACCTACGAGGTCGTGAACGTGACATCGGAACGGACCGAGACGATCGGGACGCGTTCCGGGGCACCGCGCGACGAGGGGCTGATGCTCACGACAGACGCCAACGTCGTCGACATCAACTTCCAGGTGGTCTGGAACGTCGCCGACCCGGCCAAGCTGCTCTTCAACATCCGCGATCCGCAGCTGACGGTGGAAGCGGTGTCGGAATCGGTCATGCGCGAGATCATCGCGGCCTCCAACCTGTCGCCGATCCTGAACCGCGACCGGGGCATCATCGCGGACACCGCGTTGCAGGACATCCAGGACACGTTGAACGAGTATGACTCCGGCATCAACATCGTCCGCGTCAACCTCGATCGCGCCGACCCGCCGGGCGACGTGATCGATTCGTTCCGCGAAGTGCAGGCGGCCGAACAGGAACGGGATCGTCTCCAGCGCCAGGCGGACGCCTACGCGAACCGCGTCGTTGCGGAAGCGCGCGGTGAAGCCGCGCAACTTCTCGAACAGGCCGAGGGCTATCGCGCGCAGGTCGTCAACGAGGCGATCGGTGAAGCCAGCCGCTTCCTCGCGGTCGCGCAGGAATTCAACGCCGCGCCGGAAGTCACGCAACGCCGGCTCTATCTGGAGACGATCGAGCGGACGCTCGGCAATGTCGACAAGATCATCCTCGACGAGAACACGGGCGACACTGGTCAGGGCGTCGTCCCCTATCTGCCACTGAACGAACTCAGGCGCGGCAACACTGCTTCGTCGGCTAGCGGAGGCTCGAACTGATGAGAAAGACCGGATTTTTCCTGGCCATCGTCCTCGCCTTGGCCGCCTTCCTGGGACTGTCGGCGATCTTTATCGTCGACGAACGCGAGAAGGCGCTGGTCCTGCAGTTCGGCCAGATCCGCCAGGTCGTCGAGGAGCCCGGGCTCGGGTTCAAGGTGCCCTTCATCCAGGACGTCGTGAGGTACGACGGACGGATCCTCTCGCTCGATACCGACACCATCGAGGTGACGCCCTCCGACGATCGCCGCCTCGTGGTCGACGCGTTCGCGCGCTATCGCATCTCCGATGTGGTCCGGTTCCGTCAGGCGGTCGGCGTCGGCGGCATCCGGGCCGCGGAAGATCGTCTGTCGGCCATTCTCAACGCGCAGATCCGTGAGGTTCTGGGCTCTGCGGGGATCACGTCCGATACCATCCTGTCCGACCAGAGGCGGGATCTCGCGCTCAGGATCCGGGCGCAGGCCCGGACCAGCGCGGACTCGCTGGGTCTGGAGATCGTCGACGTGCGTCTGAAGCAGACCAACCTGCCTCAGCAGAACCTCGAGGCGACCTTCGCCAGGATGCGCGCCGAGCGGGAACGTGAAGCCGCCGACGAGATCGCCCGTGGTAACGAGGCTGCGCTGCGCGTTCGTGCGGCTGCCGACCGGACCTCGGTCGAAACGGTCTCGAATGCACAGCGGGACGCCGAGATCACCCGAGGCGAGGCCGATGCCGAGCGGAACCGGGTCTTTGCCGAAGCCTATGGTCCCAACCCCGAGTTCTTCACCTTCTATCGCTCCCTTTCGGCTTTCGAATCGACGCTGCAGCAGGCGAACTCGTCACTGGTGCTTTCGCCCGACAGCGAATTCGTGAGGGCGCTGTTCGACGCGGTCCGCGCGGAGGGTCTCGGCGAGGTCGAGATCGAAGGCATCGATCTGGAAGAGCTCAGACGTCTCGCCCCGCAGAGCGAGATCTCTCCAGACCTTCCCGCCGAGGCGCGTCAGCAGCTTGAGGAGGACGCCGAGGCCGAGGGTGAAGACGAGCCCGCCGGTACGAATTGATCGGCGTGATCCTTCTCGGACTGGGCCTCGTGCTCGTGATCGAGGGGCTGGTGTTCGCACTGGCCCCTTCGCGCATCGACGAGGCGCTGGAGCTGTTGCGCCAGATCCCGCCGGAGACGCGGCGTCTGCTCGGTCTGGGTGCGGTCGCGCTCGGCGTGCTTTTGGTCTGGATCGCGAAATCGCTTGGTGCCTGAGCGCGATCACGCGCCGGTGACGAGTCGAGAGCGGCCTTTGTGTTGCGAAGGCCGCGCCCTATCTAGATGCTTAGTCAAGACACCTCGGGATCCTGGCGGATCCTTTCGAAAGAGGGAAAGGAGATCGGTGTGACGTCACAGGCAATCGTTTCAACCCGGACGCGGGCGGCCCCGCTGCAGGCCTTCTGGGCCCTCGTCCTCGGCGCTGCGCTCGTCATCGCGCAGACGCTGTCGGCGGAGGCGCAGACGCGCCCGTCGACCTTCGCGGATCTTTCCGACAAGGTGAGCCCCGCTGTCGTGAACATCACGACATCGACCACGGTTTCGGCCTCCGCCGGCCCGCAGCCGATGGTCCCGGAAGGGTCGCCCTTCGAGGACTTCTTCCGCGATTTCATGGACCGCAACCAGAACGGCGAGCGGGCGCCGCGCCGCAGCCAGGCGCTGGGCTCGGGTTTCGTGATCTCCGAAGACGGTTTCATCGTGACGAACAACCACGTCATCCAGGGCGCCGACGAGATCAACATCGAGTTCTTCGAGGGCGGCGAGCTCGTGGCCGAGGTCATCGGGACCGACCCGAATACCGACCTCGCGCTCCTGAAAGTGGAAAGCGACGAGCCGCTGTCCTTCGTCCCCTGGGGCGACAGCGAGGAGATGCGCGTGGGCGACTGGGTGATGGCCATGGGCAACCCGCTCGGTCAGGGCTTCTCGGTCTCCGCCGGCATCGTCTCGGCCCGCGGCCGGGCGCTTTCGGGCACCTTCGACGACTACATCCAGACCGACGCGGCCATCAACCGCGGCAACTCGGGCGGTCCGCTCTTCAACATGGAGGGTGAGGTGATCGGCGTGAACACCGCGATCCTGAGCCCCAACGGCGGCTCCATCGGCATCGGCTTCGCGATGTCGAGCCGCGTGGCGCAGCGGGTCATCGACCAGCTTCAGGAATTCGGCGAAACCCGCCGCGGCTGGCTCGGCGTGCGCATCCAGGATGTCTCGGCCGACGTCGCCGAGGCGATGGGTCTCGAAGAGGTGCGCGGTGCGCTGGTGACCGACGTTCCCGAGGGCCCCGCGATGGAGGCCGGCATGGAGTCGGGCGACGTGATCCTGTCCTTCGACGGCTCCGAGATCGAGGATACGCGCGATCTCGTCCAGAAGGTCGCGAATTCGCCGATCGGAAAGGAAGTCCGGGTGGTGGTCTTCCGCGATGGCGGCACCGAGACGCTCCGCGTGACGCTCGGCCGGCGCGAGGATGCCGAAACCGCGGTGCCGGCCTCGGCCCCCGCGACCGAGCCGGTGGAGGACGAGGTGCTGGGTCTCACGGTTTCCTCGATGACGGACGAACTGCGCGAGCAGCTGGCGCTGCCCGCCGGATCCGAAGGTCTCGTCGTGCGCGACGTGGCTCTCGACAGCGAGGCCTACGAGAAGGGGCTGCGCGCCGGAGACGTCATCACCGAAGCCGGTCAGGAGGCGGTCGGAACGCCCTCCGACCTCGAGGGCCGGATCGAGGATGCCCGCGACGCCGGCCGCAGGTCGCTCCTGCTCCTCGTCCGCCGCGAGGGCGAGCCGCGCTTCGTGGCGCTGTCGCTCGAACAGGGCTGACGCGTCCCGGAAAGTATGGCAGGGGCGCCTTCGGGCGCCCCTTTTTCGTTCCGGCGCGCGGAGTTCCGGGCTAGCCTCCGGCCGGGGGCGCAGCGGGAAGGAAACGAGAGTGATCGAGAAGATCGGCTCGCCGGGCTACGAGACGGTTTCGGACCCGAACGTGACAGTGCTTCGGCTCATCGACGAAAGCCTGGGAAAGGGTCGCGAACCCACATTCTACGAGGTTGGCGTCGGGGTCGGCGCGACGACGCTTCCCGTGGTCCGGCGGCTCGCCAACCGGGGATGCGCCGTTCTTTTCAGCCGGGAAAGGGACGTTCGTGAGCTGGCCGAGGATCTGCGCGGGCTGGGCTTTGACAATGTGGACGACCGCTGGGGATCTGCGGGAAAGACCTACTCGGGCTATCATTTCGAGCTCGCTCGCGGGTTCTCGGCGGGGGAGCTGCCGCAGTTCGATGTCGCCTACCTGGACGGCGGGCATGTTTTTCATCTGGATGCGCCCGCGACCTGCGTCCTGAAGGAGCTCTGCGCACCGGGAGGGCACATCGTCTTCGACGACTGGTACTGGACCCTGGGGAAGTCGCCCACGCTGAAGCCTTCGGTGCATCGGAAAACGGCCGACGATTACGACCCGTTGCAGATCGAGACCTGTCATGTCCAGCTTGTCTGCCGGACGGTGATGGACCCGGATCCGCGATTCGAATTTCTGGGGCTTGAAGGATCGACGGCGGTCTACAGGCGCCTGTCGGCGGCTCAGGGCTGATCGCCCGCCTTGGCCGGTGTGTGCACGGCTTCTGCCACCTGCGCCTCGCGCAGAAGATCGTCGAGCATCCACGAGATATCCTCGATTCCCTCCGCCACGACATGCGTCACGCCGCCGTCACGCTGGAGCCGCCCCGTCACCCGCAGGCAGCGGCCCGCGATCACGGCGCGGCGGAAACGGTCGTAGATCTTGCGCCAGACGATGACGTTCGAGATCCCGGTCTCGTCCTCGAGCGTGATGAAGATGACGCCCTTCGCCGTCCCCGGCCGTTGCCGGACCAGCACGAGACCCGCGACGCAGATCCGCGCGCCGTTCGGCACGTCCTCGAGCAGGTCGTGCGGCACGCAGGCTGGCGGGCGTGGCCAGGTGTAGGGCGATACGAGAGCGGTCATGAGAACGAAAATAGAACATTCACGACCGGCCGCAAGCCGCGATTGGGTCTGGCCCCCGGCGGCTCGCTTGGCTAGGAAAGGGAGATTTCAGTTTCGGAGCATGGAATGGCGAAGATCACCTACATCGAATGGAACGGCACCGAGCACCTCGTCGACGTGCCGAACGGTCTCACCGTGATGGAAGGCGCGCGCGACAACGGCATTCCGGGCATCGAGGCCGACTGCGGCGGTGCCTGCGCCTGCTCGACCTGCCATGTCTATGTCCATCCCGACTGGGTGGCCAAGCTCCCCGAGAAGGAGGACATGGAAGAGGACATGCTCGACTTCGCCTACGAGCCTGACCCGTCGCGGTCGCGCCTGACCTGTCAGCTCAAGGTCTCGGACGCGCTCGACGGACTCGTCGTCCAGATGCCCGAAAAGCAGATCTGATGCGCACCGCCGTGGCCCTCGCGCTGATCGCTCTGGCGGGCTGCGCCGCGGCTGACGGCGCGGGCGGCGGTATCGTCTCGGCCCGTTACGAGGTGCCGCTCGACACCTATCCTCACCGGATCATGGGATCGATTCGCGAGAAGGCGGCTCTTGTCGCCACGCTTTCCGATGGCCGCGAGGTCCGCCTCGACCTCCGCGAGGGGCCTGAACCCGATCATGTCTTCGAGGACGTTGCCCCCCGCGTCGTCGACGCCGACGGCGATGGCGCGATGGACATCGTGACCGTGGAAACCGACCCCGGTCTCGGCGCGCAGCTTGCGATCTATGCGCTCCGGCACGGCGCCCTCGTCAAATCCGCCGCCACGCCGCACATCGGGCAGCGCTTTCGCTGGCTCGCGCCCGTCGGCGTCGCCGATCTCGACGGCGACGGCGTCACCGAGCTGGCCTATGTCGACCGGCCGCATCTGGCGAAGACGCTCCGGATCTGGACCTGGGCGCCCGGAGGGCTGACGGAAGCCGCCTCGGTGGGCGGCGTCACCAACCACAGGATCGGCGACGAGGTCATCTGGGGCGGCATCCGCGACTGCGGCGGCGGCCCGGAGATGATCGTCGCCGACGCCGGCTTCACCGAAATCCTGGCGATCCGCTACACGGGCGACGGCCTTAGCCGCCGCGGGCTCGGCTTCGCGCCGACGCCCTCCGGCTTCGACCGCGCGCTCGCCTGCGCGTCCTGAGCCTCCATCTGTCGGGAAATATCCCGGGGTGAATGCGCCGGAGGCGCAGAGGGGCAGCGCCCCTAGTTCTCCAGTTTCTTCCGCAACTCGCGAATCCGCATGTCCGCCTGTCTCTGGGTCAACTGCCCGTCGAACGGCTCGCCGGTCTTGTCGGCGAGGTCCCGCAACTCGACCGCCTGCACCTCGGTCATGCGCTCTCCCGAGTACGGCGTCTTGTCGTCGGCGATTTCCTTGTTGGGAGGAAAGATGTTGGTCGACATGTCACTCCTTTTCGCCGAGCTTCTCGCGCAGCCACGCAATCCGCTCCTCGGCCTGCTTTCGGTTCAGGTTGCCGTCGAACGGCTCGTCCGCGCGGTCGGCGAGATCGCGCAGGATCACGGCCTGCCGGTCGGTCATCGGATCCTCGGCATGTCCTTCGGTGGTCGCGAACCCCGCGGCCGGTGTCTGCCCCACGACGTGGGGATCTTCCTTTCGGCTCTCGCTCATGATGCAGTCCTCCTATCCTCCAACGCTCCGGCGACCGGACCGGTTCCATGACGCCTCCGCTTGCGCTCGGACGGCAGGCGGATCACGATGCGCGTGCTGACGGAGGTTGTCCATGTCCCTGATCGACGAGGCGAAAGCGGTCCGCGCGAACGCCTATGTTCCCTATTCGAACTTCAAGGTCGGCGCGGCGATCCGCGCGACCTCGGGCAAGATCCATCTCGGCGTCAACGTCGAGAACGTCGCCTATCCCGAAGGCACCTGCGCCGAGGCCGGGGCGATCGCGGCCATGGTCGCGGCCGGCGATACCGAGATCGCGGAGGTCGCCGTCATCGCGGACTGCCCGGAGCCGGTGACCCCGTGCGGCGGCTGCCGGCAGAAGATCAGGGAATTCGCGGGACCGCAGGTGAGCGTCACGATGGCGACGCTGGACGGCGCGGAACTGGTGATGACCGTGGCCGAGCTTCTCCCCGGCGCCTTCGACACGACCCACTTGGCCCGCACCTGATGGATGCCCGCGGCATCATCTGGAAGCTCCGCCAGAGGGAGAACCTCACCGAGGCGGAGATCCGCTGGTTCGCGGCGGGCCTCGCGGCGGGCGAAGTGTCAGACGCGCAGGCGGGCGCCTTCGCGATGGCGGCCTGCCTCAACGGTCTGTCCACCCGGGAGCGGGTCGCGCTGACGCTGGCGATGCGGGATTCGGGCGACGTGCTGAGCTGGACTCTGCCGGGCCCGGTGGTGGACAAGCATTCGACGGGCGGTCTGGGAGACTGTGTGTCGCTCCTCCTCGCGCCGATGCTCGCGTGCGCGGGGGTCTACAATCCGATGATCTCGGGCCGGGGCCTCGGGCATACCGGCGGCACGCTCGACAAGATGGAGGCGATCCCGGGCGTGGCGACGGAGGTCAGCGAAAACCGGTTCCGCGAGATCGTGGCGGATGTCGGCTGCGCCATCGTGTCCGCCACGGGCAACCTCGCGCCCGCCGACAGGCGCCTCTACGCGATCCGCGACGTCACCTCGACCGTCGAGAGCATCGATCTCATCACCGCCTCGATCCTGTCGAAGAAGCTCGCCGCCGGGCTCGGCGCGCTGGTCCTCGACGTCAAGGCGGGCTCCGGCGCCTTCATGACGACGATGGAGGAGGCGCGGGCGCTCGCCCGGTCGCTTGTCGACACGGCCAACGGCGCGGGTTGCCGGACCGTGGCGCTCATCAGCGACATGAACCAGCCGCTGGCGGCCTCGGTGGGCAACGCCGTCGAGGTCGCGGACTGCATGGAGGTCCTGACCGGCGACGCCGACGGCGGCGCGCTCGCCGAGCTCACGGTGGAGCTTTGCGCGATCCTGCTCGTCACCTGCGGCGCCGTCGCCGACGAAGCCGAGGGCCGGTCCCGGATGCGCGCCGCGCTCGCCTCGGGTGCTGCGGCGGAGCGGTTCGGCCGCATGGTCGCCGCGCTGGGCGGGCCGGCGGATTTCCTGGAGCGCTGGACGGACGCCCTGCCGGCGGCGCCCGTCATCGTCGACGTCCCCGCCGAGACGGCCGGCCATGTCGCCGCCATCGACGGGCGGGCGATGGGACTGGCGGTCGTCCGGATGGGCGGCGGCCGGCTCAGGGATGGCGACACCGTCGATCCCGCGGTGGGCCTCTCCCGCGTGGCGCGGCTCGGCACGAAGGTCGCCGCGGGCGATCCGCTCGTCCGGCTTCACGCCCGCGACGGGGCGCGCGCCGAGGCCTCCCGGCGGGCGGTGCTCGATGCGATCACCATCAGCGCGCAGCCCGAGCCGCGTCCACTCGTCCACGAGAGGATCGCCTGATGCCGCGCGCCTTCCTCGTCGTCATGGATTCCGTGGGCTGCGGCGGCGCGCCCGACGCGGCGGACTTCTTCAATGACGGCAGGCCCGACACCGGCGCCAACACGCTCGCCCACATCGCGCAGGCCTGCGCGTCGGGACGGGCGGATCAGGGGCGCTTCGGGCCGTTGCGCATCCCCAACCTCGACGCGCTGGGGCTCGGCGCGGCGGTCCGTCTCGCGTCGGGCGAAGAGACGCCGGGGCTCGAGATGGCGCCCGCGGGACTCTGGGGCGCGGCGACCGAAGTCTCGAACGGCAAGGACACCCCATCGGGCCACTGGGAACTGGCGGGCGTTCCGGTGCCCTGGGACTGGACCTGCTTTCCGAAACAGGATCCCTGTTTTCCCCCCGACCTCGTGGACGAGGTCTGCCGCCTCGCTGGCACGGACGGCATCCTGGGCAACCGCCATGCCAGCGGAACGCTCATCATCGAGGACGAGGGCGAGGCGCACCTGAAGACCGGCTGGCCGATCTGCTACACCTCCGTCGACAGCGTCTTCCAGATCGCCGCGCACGAGCAGGCGTTCGGGCTCGACCGGCTCCTGAAGCTCTGCAGCGACCTTGCCCCACGGCTCCACGCGATGAAGGTCGGCCGGGTCATCGCGCGGCCCTTCGTGGGCGGGCCCGATGCCTTCGAGCGCACCGCGAACCGCAGGGACTTCGCCATCGCCCCGCCGAGCCCGACGCTCTGCGACTGGGTCCGCGCCGCGGGCCGCCCGGTGCACGCGATCGGCAAGATCGGCGACATCTTCTCGATGCAGGGCATCACCGACGTGGTGAAGGGCCCGGACGCCGAGCTGATGGAGCACCTCGTCGACGCGGCGCAAACGGCCGGTGACGGCAGCCTTACCATGGCGAACTTCGTGGAGTTCGACAGCGTCTACGGCCACCGCCGCGACGTCTCCGGCTATGCGCGCGCGCTGGAATGGTTCGACGGCCAGATCCCGCGGGTGACGGAGCGCCTGCGCGAGGGCGACCTCCTTCTCTTCACCGCCGACCACGGAAACGACCCGACCTGGTTCGGCACCGACCACACCCGCGAGCGGGTGCCGGTGGTTGCATGGGGCGCCGGTCTCTGCGAGGTCGGGCAGGTCGGGTTCGTCGACGTGGGCGCCTCGGTCGCGGCCCATCTCGGCGTGCCCTCCCATGGTCCCGGACGGAGTTTCCTGTGAGCTATCGCGACTATCCCAAGGTGGAGCTGCATCTTCACATCGAGGGCGCCGCGCCGCCTGCCTTCGTGCGCGGCCTGGCGCAGGAGAAAGGCGTCGATCTCACCGGTGTCTTCGCTGCGGACGGCAGCTATTCCTACACCGATTTCTGGCACTTCCTGAAGGTCTACGAGGCCGCGACCTCGGTGCTGACGGGCCCCGAGGACTACGCCCGCCTGACCCGCGCGGTGCTGGCCGAAAGCGCCGCCGCCGGCGTCGTCTATTCCGAGACGTTCCTGTCGCCCG
>CAZPOK010000043.1:13453-18011 GCA_964587905.1 uncultured Rhodobacterales bacterium
CTGGCCGAAAGCGCCGCCGCCGGCGTCGTCTATTCCGAGACGTTCCTGTCGCCCGACTTCTGCGGCGGCCGCGACGTGGGAGCCTGGACGGACTACCTCCACGCGATCCGCGAGGCGGCCGAGGAGGCTGAGCGGCAGGACGGCATCACGCTGCGCGGCATCGTCACCTGCATCCGCCACTTCGGCCCCGGGAAGGCGAAGGAAACCGCGCTCTGCGCCGCCGAGACGGCGGGGGACTGGCTCGTGGGCTTCGGCATCGCGGGCGACGAGAAGGCGGGCAGGCCCGGGGATTTCGCCTATGCCTTCGACATGGCGCGCGAGGCGGGGCTGCGGCTCACCGCGCATGCGGGCGAATGGGGCGGGCCGGACAGCGTGCGCGACGCGCTGCGCGACCTCAAGGTGGAACGCATCGGCCACGGCGTGCGCGCCATCGAGGATCCCGCGCTCGTGGACCGGCTGGCCGAGGACGGCGTCGTGCTCGAGGTCTGCCCCGGCTCGAACGTGGCGCTCGGCATCTATCCGACATGGACCGATCATCCCGTCGCGCGGCTCCGCGAGAAGGGGGTGAAGGTCACCGTCTCCACCGACGACCCGCCGTTCTTCCACACCACGATGACCCATGAATTCGACCGCCTCGCCGATGCTTTCGGCTGGAAGGAGGGCGACTTCGCGGCGCTGAACCGCACCGCCCTCGACGCCGCCTTCTGCGACGAGGCGACCCGCGCCCGGGTGGCGGACCGCCTGCGCTGACGGCCGCGCCGGGATCGCCTTCGGCGAGAGTATTTGGACCGAGATGAAGCAGGAGCCAGCGCTGGAGGCTCCTGCTTCATCTCGGGAGAAATACTCCGCGGGGGCGCGGGGGTGCGAAACCCCCGCATCGGGACATGAGATCCCGCGCGCGGCGGGTCGCGAGAAACGGGTTTCCCCTTCGCGCGGATTTGCTCTAGCACAAGGCCCGCACGCCTCTCTCCAGGGACACGCTCATGAGCCAGCACCTCACCGTCGTCGACCACCCCCTCGTGAAGCACAAGCTGACGCTGATGCGCGAGAAGGACACCTCGACCAAGTCCTTCCGCCAGCTCCTGCGCGAGATCAGCCATCTCCTCGCCTACGAGGTCACGCGCGAGCTGCCGATGACGACGAAGCGCATCGAGACGCCGCTCTGCGAGATGGACGCGCCGGTGATCGAGGGCAAGAAGCTCGCACTGGTCTCGATCCTGCGGGCGGGCAACGGTCTGCTCGACGGCATCCTCGAACTTGTCCCGGCCGCGCGGGTGGGCTTCGTGGGCCTCTACCGAGACCCCGAGACGCTGCAACCGGTGCAGTACTACTTCAAGGCGCCGACCCGGCTCGAGGACCGGATCACGATCGTCGTCGATCCGATGCTTGCCACCGGGAACTCGTCTGTCGCGGCGATCGACCTGCTGAAGACGGCGGGGGCGAAGCAGATCCGGTTCCTCTGCCTTCTGGCCGCCCCCGAAGGCGTCGCGCGGATGAGGGAGGCGCACCCGGATGTTCCGATCGTGACCGCCGCGCTCGACGATCACCTGAACGATCACGGGTATATCGTACCGGGGCTCGGCGACGCCGGGGATCGGATGTACGGGACGAAATAACCGTTCAGCGGGACCGCCGCCGCGCCTTTACCCTTTACTAAATCTTCTGTGTTCTGCATTTTGGGGACATAGATATGGGGGATCGGGATCATGCGCAGCATTCGCGGCACGGCACTTGCGACACTGACGGCCATCGCCTTCGGAGCGCCTGCGCTGGCGTCGGACGGTCCGGCCGAACTGCCGCCCGAAGGCTTCGGCGGCCGCCAGTACGTCGACACGCAGGGCTGCGTCTTCGTCCGCGTCGAGGTCGACGGACAGATCGGCTGGGCGCCGCGGCTTCAGCGGGACCGGTCGCCGCTCTGCGGGTTCCAGCCGACGCTTGCCGCCGGTCTCGGCCGCACCACCGGCAGCATGCCGGACATCCGCCCCGATGCTCCGCCGGTCATTCTCGACACGGCCTCGGTCATCGAGACCGCCGCGCAGGGCCCCGAACGGGTCGTCCGTGCGAGCGCCGAAGGCGCGCGGCCCGGCGTGCCGCGGCGCACGCAGATCGTGACGGGCAAGGCGCCGGCTCCGCGGTCGAGCCACGTTCCGAGGGGCTACAAGCCGGTCTGGGAGGATGACCGGCTGAACCCCCACCGCGCCAAGGGCACGCCCGAAGGCGCGGCGGAGATGCGCCGCATCTGGACGAATACGGTGCCGATGCGGCTCGTCGGGGACTGAGGCGGGTCACCCTCCGGCAGCGCCACTGCCTCAGCCGCCGCAGATGCCCTGAAGCGCCACCCAGTCGCCATCCGACAGGATCGTCCTCGCGCCGCCGGCCGGCACCGGGTCGCCTTCGATGAGGGTCACCGTCGCCTCTCCGGTGATGTCGCGGGCGTAGGCGTAAGGGGAGGCGCGGACCCCGGCGTCGCCGAAGGCGGCGAGGAGCGTGGCGTCGGAGACGCTTGCGCCTTCGGTTCCGAGCAGGAATTCGGCATAGTCCCGAAGGTCGTCCTCCGGCACCTCGCCCGTCGTCAGCAGGCTGAAGGCCGCTCCAGTGCCTGTCCAGTCGAGCAGGCGGAGAAGGGGATCGACCTGCGCCGACGCGACCTTCTCGGCAAGCAGATACCCCGCGGCGACCTCCGGTGTCTCGTGGTCCTCGACGAGTTCCCGCGACAGGAGCACGATGTCTCCCGGCAGATGCGCCGAGGCCGGGAGCGCGTCGCGGATGACCACGATCCGTCCCGCGCCCGGCCCCAGAAGCCGTGTCTTGAGCCGGGCGAGCGCGCGATCCCCGGCGGGGGAAGAGCACGGCGGACCGGCGATGCGGCCGAGATTGCCGAGCACCGCCTCGCCGATCTCGGCGCGCGCTGCCTCGGGCGCGACCCGCGCGGCCTGACGGATGAGAGAATTCGGCACCAGCAGGATGCCGAGAAGGATCAGGGCCGCCGCGAGCCCGAGCGCGATCCGCGACCGCAGCCGTCCGGGCCGCGGACGCGCCCGTTCCACCGCGCGCCGCACACGCTCGATCGCCGCGATCATCTCTTCGTCCGCGATCTCGAGTTGCTCGGTGGCATCGGGACCGGGCGTATAGATCGCAGGCGTGGCGTCGGGGTTGCGCCGCTCGACCGCGGCTAGCGACCAGTGGGCCAGCGCCGTATCGGACTGGTCGGTCATGACCAGCGTCGCCTCGCCGACCGATACCACGACGTCGCGGCGCTGCGCGTCCGGTGCGGGGCGCCATATGCCTGTCGTCTCGAGTCTCTGGTAATCGCTGAGTGCCGTCATGCCTGTCCGACGGTCCCTGCCGTCCCTTCCCGGCGGGACAATAGGCGAACCCCGCGCACCCGGCAATCGCCCGGCATTGCCCTGCGGCCAAGGGGGCAGTAAGCGCAGGGGAGGAGGCGGACCTCATGGACACCCGACCGGTCGCGGCGGCGCTCTCGATCCTTTCGGCGATGGTCGTCATCGGCTTCATCGACAACTTCGTCGTGCTGATCGCCGCGGACGCCGGGATCTGGCAGTTCCATGCGGTGCGGGCGGTGATGAGCCTGCCGATCTTTCTCGCCCTCGTCTGGCTCGGCCTCGGCCGGATCGCACCGGTGAGATGGGCCGGGGTCGCGGGGCGCAGTTTCTTCCTGACGCTCGCCATGGTGCTCTATTTCGCGACCCTCGGGGTGCTGCCTGTGGCGCAGGCGGCGGCGGGTCTTTTCACGTCGCCGATCTTCGTCGTCCTGATCTCGGCGGTCGTTCTGCGCCAGAGGATCGGGGCGTTCCGCATCGGCGCCGTCGCGGTGGGATTCGCGGGCGTTCTGCTCATCCTCCGGCCGGACCTTTCGGATTTCAGCGCCTGGACGATCGTGCCGCTCTTCGCGGGCCTGTTCTACGCCGTCTCCGCGCTCGCCACCCGGACATGGTGCCGGGACGAGACGACGCTCACGCTTCTCGCCGGCTCGTTCACCGGGCTCGGCCTCGCCGGGGCGATCGGGCTTGCCGCCTTCACGCTCTTCCCGGTCGACACCGCGGGCCGCGCAGACGCCTTCGTCCTCATGGGCTGGGTCGATCCGACACGCACCTTCCTGTTCTGGACGGCGGTGCAGGCGGTCGGGTCGCTCGTCGGGGTCTTCCTGATCATCCGGGCCTACCAGCTTGGCGAGGCGTCCTACGTCGGAATCTTCGAGTATTCGCTCCTCGTCTTCATCTCGGCCTGGGCCTGGGTGCTCCGCGGAGAGACGATCGACGCCCGGGGGGTCCTGGGGATCGCGCTCATCATCTGCTCGGGCACCGTCATCGCGCTCCGGAGCCGGAAGGCCGAGGCGGCGGCGGAGCCTGCCGGATGATCGTCCCGCCCGGGCCGCACCTACGTCGTCGTCCGGGCGGTCATGGTCAGCGCGTCCCGGGTCACTCCTTTGAATTCGTGATGCAAATGCCCTAAAGATCGAGCATGAGCCTGCATCTCACCGACGCCGAAATCGCCACCCTGACGACGCAGCAGGCGGCGCTTCTCAGCGATCGGCTGG
>CAZPOK010000044.1:0-17888 GCA_964587905.1 uncultured Rhodobacterales bacterium
GACTTAAAATCCCCAGGCCGGAAGGCCGTGCCGGTTCGAGTCCGGCCGCGGGCACCAGCTCGGCCGACGGGTTGATCGCAGCAGACCGGGCGTCCCCATTGCAACTCGGCGCGACCCGCGGCACTGTGGGGCAAAACAAGACATGAGGCCGGGCAGGTGTCACTCAAACTGGAACTCTGGGCCTTCGCGGCTCTCTCGGGGCTGTTGCTGATCTATTTTCTGTCCCCGGGCGGGCAGGCCGAGCGCGAGCGGCTCGGCGAGGCCGCCGAGATCATGGCGCCGAAGCTGATCGGGGAGCCGGAGTAGGCGCTTCGAAGCTGGCGCGGAATGCCTTTGCGCCCCTCCGCTCGGCGAACGGCCCTTACGAGGCGCGGGCCGGCGCCGATCAAGGCGCATTTTTCGACGATCGGGCGTGAGGAAACTCACCGGTCGGGTTGGGGCTTGCGGCACGAGACCCTACATGCGGCGGGCCCGAGGCATGTCCCGGGGTTTTGGAGAGCCAGCCGCGCATGGGCATGTGAGAAAAGATCGCGACCGCCCCGCCCGGCCAGGGAAAACGATGCTGAACAAGTGGTCCCTCCGGCGCGCGAAGACGCAGTTCAAGCGCCTGCTCGTGCGCATCCGGCGGACCGTGCCGCCGGGGCTGAGGCTCGTTCTCGGGCTTCTGCTCATGGTGGGCGGGGTCTTTGCCATCTTGCCGGTGCTCGGGCTCTGGATGATCCCGCTCGGTCTCGCCGTCGCGGCGCTCGACGTGAAGCTGTTGCGCGACTGGATGCGCGGGCGCAAAAGACTCGGGCGCCGGAGGCGCTAGCTCCGCACGCCCGCGAACCGGGACTGCCACTCTTCGCGCTGTTCGTCGGTGATCTTGGCGAAGAGCACCTCGGGCACCTCGAAGGCGTGGCCGGCGTGAAGGACGGTGAGTGCATGCGCCTCGTCGTCCGGCCAGCTCCGGTCGTCGGTCTTCATCGCCGCGAACATCGTCTCGGCGGCGTCGGGGACGAAGGGCGCGGAAAGGACCGCGTAGACGCGGATCAGGTTGAGTGACAGACGGATGATGGCCGCGGCGCGGTCGGGGTCGTCCTTGTGGACCGCCCAGGGCGCGGCGGACTGAAGGTATTCGTTGCCGATGACCCAGATCGCGCGAAGCTCTGCCGCGGCCTTGCGGATCTCCATCGCGTCCATGAAGTGCTCGTAGCGCCGGATGCGCGTGCCGAGATCGGCGATGAGCGCGCCTTCGGTGTCGCCGTAGTGGCCGCCCTCGGGGACGACCTCGCCCCATTTCGAGCGGCAGAACTTGGTGACGCGGCTGGCGAAATTGCCCAGCACGTCGGCGAGGTCCTTGTTCACGTTCGTCTGAAAGTTCTCCCAGGTGAATTCGCTGTCGGAGTTCTCGGGCGCGTGGCTTAGGAGCCACCAGCGCCAGTAGTCGGCCGGCAGGATGGACAGCGCCTGGTCCATGAAGACGCCGCGGCCCTGGCTCGTCGAGAACTGGCCGCCGTCGTAATTGAGGTAGTTGAACGACTTGATGTAGTCGACGAGCTTCCACGGCTCGCCCGATCCGATGATCGTGGCGGGAAAGGACAGGGTGTGGAAGGGGACGTTGTCCTTGCCCATAAACTGCACATATCGAACATCCTCGGCGCCCTTGTCGGTCCGCCACCAGCGTTCCCATGCACGATCCGGATATCCGTGCTCCTCGGCCCATTCGGCGCCGCAGGCGATGTACTCGATGGGCGCGTCGAACCAGACGTAGAAGACCTTGCCCTCCATGCCGGGCCAGTCCTCGGTGCCGCGGCGGACGGGCACGCCCCAGTCGAGGTCGCGGGTGATGCCCCGGTCCTGCAACCCGTCGCCGTCGAAGAGCCACTTCTTCGCGATGGAGGTGGTCAGGATCGGCCAGTCGGTCTTGCTGTCGATCCAGGCGGCCAGCTGGTCGCGCAGAGCGGACTGACGGAGAAAGAGGTGCTTGGTCTCCCGGACCTCGAGGTCGGTGGAGCCCGAGATCGCCGAGCGCGCGTCGATCAGGTCGGTCGGGTCGAGCTGCTTGGTGCAGTTCTCGCACTGGTCGCCGCGGGCCTTCTCGTAGCCGCAGTTCGGGCAGGTGCCCTCGATGTATCGGTCGGGCAGGAAGCGGCCGTCGGCCTTCGAATAGACCTGCTTCTCCGAAACCTCCTCGATCAGGCCGTTCTCGGCGAGCTTGCCCGCGAAGTGCTGGGTCAGGGCGTGGTTCTGCGGCGAGGAGGAGCGGCCGAACTTGTCGAAGGACAGCCGGAAGCCGTCGGAGAGATCCTTCTGCACCTCGTGCATCTCGGCGCAATAATCCGCAACCGGCTTGCCGGCCTTGGCGGCGGCGAGTTCGGCCGGTGTGCCATGCTCGTCCGTCGCACAGAGGAACAGCACTTCGTGCCCGCGCGCGCGCATGAACCGCGCGTAGAGGTCGGCGGGAAGCTGCGAGCCCACGAGGTTGCCCAGATGCTTGATCCCGTTGATGTAGGGGATCGCCGAGGTGATGAGGATGCGTGCCATTGCGATAAGCCCTTGGTCCGGAGGCTCGTCTAGCGCAAGGCCGCGCAAGCGTCACCCCCGGAAACGCGTGCGCGGGTCTGGTGTGCGGGACCGTGCGGGTGCAGAGTGCCGCGCAACGACTTTCGGAGGTGCGACCGCCATGATGCGGATCCTGAAGGGCCTGCTCCTGCTCGCCGTGCTCCTTGTCTTCGGGGCGGCAGCGCTTTTCATCGTCATTCTCGATGACGAGCCGCGTGTTGCTGCGGTCGGGGCGCCTGCGCCCGAAGACGTGGCGCGAACGCAGCGCTTCGTGCGCCAGGTGCGTGATGCGGTCTCGGAGCGTGCGAGCGATCCGGCGGACCGAGTCGTGATGATCTCCGAAGAGCAGGCCAACAGCGTCGCGAAGGTCGTCGGGCGGCTGGTGCGCGGTCTCAGGGGCGAGGTCAGGGTCGAGGACCGGCGGGTCTTCGTGACGGCCTCGATGCCGGTGCCGTGGCCCGGCGGCGCGCGGTGGCTCAACGCTTCCGCCGTGGCGCCCGAGTTCACCGATGCGCCGATGCTCGAGCGACTGGAGGTGGGTGGGATGAATCTGCCTCCGGCGCCGGTCATCGAGGTAGGGCGGATCGGAGCGAACCTGATCCTCGGCAACAGCGCCGGCGACATTCTCCTGGACAGCGCGTCGGGCCTGGTGGTGGAGGGCGAGGAGATGCGCATCGCGCTTCGGCTCGACGAGACCGGCAAGTCGGATTTCGCGCAGGGCGTCTTCGGGGCGCTGCGCGGAACGGAGATGCCCGCGGTGGAACGCATCGACGCCTACTACTTCGACCTGCGCGAGGCGATGGAGGCGGGCCGGCTTCCGCCCGAGGGCAGCTATCTGCCCTACCTGCGCCACAGCCTCGAACGCGTGCTCGCGGAGAGCACGGACGAAACGCTGGCCAACGAATACACCGCCGCGATCTTCGCGCTCACGATGGTCTGCGGGGCGAATGGGTTCGAGCTTGTCGTGGGGCCGTTCGCCGGGGCTCCGGACGCTGGTGAGGGCTGGGAAGTCGATTGTGACAAGGTGCTCTTTTCCGGGCGCGACGACACTCGGCGGCATTTCACGACCGCGGCGGCGATACAGGCGGCGAGCAACCGCGGCTTTTCGGTCGCGGTGGGCGAACTGAAGGAGCTGATCGATTCGGTCCCGACCAGCCGCAAGGGCTTCGATTTCACCGACATCACGGCCAACAACTCGGGCATCCGCCTATCGAACCGGGTGATGGAGGGGACGCGCGAGGATCTGCGCCGGACGCTTGGCCTGATCGAAAGCGAGAGCGACGTGCTTGCGGATCTGTCGCAGGTGCCGCCGCTGATGCGGCGTACCGAGTTCGAGGAACGCTTCGGGTCGATCGCGAGCCCCCGATATACCGCGATGCTGACGCGGATCGAGGAACTGATCGATGAGGTGACGATCCACAGGCCGCGGAAATAGGCAAGGGCCGCGCGACGCGGCGCGGCCCTTGCCGTTTCCTGTCCGGCGATCAGCCGCCGTGGATCATGTCGTCGGGGATGTCGGCGCCGGCGTTTTCCTCGAACCAGCGGGCCGCGCCCGGGTGCCACATGAGAACCTCGTTCTTGTCCCAGTTCTCGGGGACGGTGGAGCGCGCCGCGCGGTGGATGTTCACCATCCGATCATTGTCCGACATCACGACGTCGGTCACGGCGTAGACGAAGCTCTCCGGCAGGTCGCAGTTGGCGATCGCGAAGTTCCACATCGACACCGACCGCGCCGGCTCTTGCAGCGTGGTGTAGGTGTCGGCCGAGATCTCGAACTGCGAGACCGGGAAGTTCTCGAGGATCGTCTGCTGCTCTTCCTCGGTGAACTCGATGATGTTCACGTCGGTCTGCACCTCGAGTTGGCTCACCGCAGGGACCGGGACGCCGGCGGCGAACGCGATGACGTCGAGCAATCCGTCCTGAAGCTGACCGCCGAGGTCGGTCCAGCCGCCGTTGCGCCGCTCGAAGTCGACGCCGAGCGTCTCCATCATGCGCGGGAAATAGGTGTCCGACGTCGAACCCGCCGGGCCGAAGCCGATGCGCGCCCCGTCGGGAATGTCGTCGATGGACTCGATGCCGGACGATTCCAGCGCGGTGACCGAGAACGGCGTCTGGTACATCGGGAACATGGCGCAGGACATGTCCATCTCTAGGCCGGGGGCGATCGGATTGGTCCCCTCCAGCGATTCACGCGCCGGGCCCATGGTGGTCATGCCGAAGGCCGCGTCGCCCGTGTGGACGAGCGCCATGTTCTGCATCGGCCCGCCGGTCACCTCGCCGCCACCCGAAAGGCCGAGTTCCTCCGCGACGAGGTTGGCCCAGCCCGACCCGTAGGCGAAGTAGGTGCCGCCCTGCGAGGCTGTCCCGACGGTGAAGCTTTCGGGCCAGCCGGTGCGGTCGTACTCCTGTGCGAGGCCGGGGCCGGCTGCGAGGCCCGCCGCGACGGCGGCGGTGAATGTCATGCGCTTCATGTTTTGTTTTCCTCCTGTTGTCCCCGTGAATGGCTTTCGAGCGTCGGGGATCGATAGGATTTCTAGACCACGGTGCTTTCGTTGCAAGGTTTTTGCGCTAACACGCCAGCTTGCGCGGCGGGCACGGGCGTGTGAGACGGACGGATGGACCTGTGGATCGTCCTCTCGGTTGCGGCGGCGGCGGCGCAGACGCTGCGCTTCATGGTGCAGAAGCAACTGAGGACGACCGGACTGTCGACGGCCGGGGCGACCTATGCGCGGTTCGTCTATTCCGCGCCTCTGGTTCTGGTCCTGATCCTCGCCTATGCCGGGACGACGGGTCAGGCCCCGCCAGCGACCGGCGCGCGGTTCTGGGTCTTCGCGCTCGGCGGCGCGGTCATGCAGGTCGTCGCGACGATGTGCGTTGTGGCCCTGTTCGCCCACCGGAATTTCGCGGTCGGCATCACCTTCAAGAAGACCGAGGTCATCCTGACCGCCGTCGCGGGCCTCGTCATCCTGGGCGATGTCGTCAGTCCCCTCGGCTGGGCGGCCCTTGGCGTCGGTCTCGCCGGCGTCCTGCTTCTGAGCGACACGCCGGGCGCCGTCGGCGGGCGGTCGCGTTTCCTCAACCGGGCGGCGGGGCTGGGGCTTCTCTCCGGCGTCTGCTTCGCCCTTTCGGCGGTGGGCTATCGCGGTGCGACGCTGGCGCTCGCGACCGACGATCTGGTGCTCCGGGCGGGCTGGACGCTCGCCATGGTCACCGCGAGCCAGGCCGTCGGCATGACGCTC
Organism: uncultured Rhodobacterales bacterium; assembly: GCA_964587905.1. Taxonomy (GTDB): domain Bacteria; phylum Pseudomonadota; class Alphaproteobacteria; order Rhodobacterales; family Rhodobacteraceae; genus DAINOF01. The sequence goes on from CAZPOK010000044.1 coordinate 5,784, forward strand.
TGGCTCCTCTGGCGCGAAGCGGGGCAGGTCGGCGCCGTCCTGCGGTCGTGGCGCACCGCCGGGGCGGTCGGGCTCTTTTCGATGATCGGCAGCTTCTGCTGGTTCGCGGCCTTCTCGCTGCAGTCCGCCGCCTATGTCTTCGCGGTGGGCCAGATCGAGCTGATCTTCTCGCTTGCCGTGTCGGTCTTCGTCTTTCGCGAGATCGTCACGCGGCGGGAACTCTGGGGCATGGGGCTTCTGACCGTCTCGATCCTCGTGATCGCGGTCACGGGCTGAGCGGGTCGGCTCCGAGGCGGAGGAAGAGCGACGCCTCGTCGTCGTTGCGGAAGAACGGCACGCTGTCGGGCGGACCGAGATCGGGCAACCGGGCGGCGACTTCGGCGAGAACGACCTTGGTGATGAACGGCAGGTCGAAGCGCCGCACCTCGTCGAGCGGGATCCACTGGAGAAGGGACAATTCGTCGGAGGCCTGCGAGAAATCGTCGGGATCGCCGCCGAGACGCGCGGCATCGGCGAGGAAGAATCGTGCGTCGAACCTCCGCGGCCGGCCGGGCGGCGTGATCGCGCGAAAGATGAACGAGAGGCCCGCGGCGGAAGGCCGGTGGCCGGTGGCGGCGAAACCGGCCCAGCCCGAGGGTGCGTCCGGCCAGATCCCGGAGGCGCCGAGGATCAGCCCGGTTTCCTCCCAGAGTTCCCGGATCGCCGTGGCGGCGAGCGCTCGTGCGCCGGGCGAGGGGGCATCTTCCTCGATACGCGCGGCGCAGAGACCGGCGAGCCCGGCGACGAGCGGAATGGCGGCATCGCTCCGGTCGACCGCACCGCCGGGAAAGACGAACTTGCTCGGCATGAAGGCGGCGGCCGCGCCGCGCTGGCCCATGAGAACGCGCGGCCTGTCGCGCGCGTCGCGCACGAGGATCACCGTCGCCGCGTCCCGTATCCCGGTAGTCGCCATGCGGGTCAGCCTATCAGGCCGGCTCCCCGAAGCCATGCATCCGTTTCGCCCACTGCAAACCGACGATCACGCCCTTGAGGCGCGGCAGCAGGTAGAGCGACAGGGCGGTGCAGCCCACCGTGAACACCGTTGCGAGGATCATCGGGTCGGGGCGGAAGGTGGTGAAGGCCCACAGGAGAGCCGGGGCCATGAGGTGTCCGACGATCAGGATGGTCAGATAGGCCGGCCCGTCATCGGCGCGGTGGTGATGAAGTTCCTCGCCGCAGACCGGGCAGGTCTTCCGAACCGTCAGATAGCCCTTCATCAGCGGGCCGGACCCGCAGCTCGGGCAGCGACGGCGCCAGCCGCGCATGAGCGCGGGGCGCACCTCCCGTTCGTCGGACTGCTCCGCGGCCGCGCGTTCAGTGGTGCCGTCATACATCGTTCTGCTTCCCGTTTGGCGCTTGCGCGCCTGCCACACCTATAGACGTGGGCCGTGAACGGAAGACGGCCGAATGTCCTTGCGGCGCCATGTCGCAAAAACCTGCGCCACGTGGCGACGGAAACGCCGTGCCCGCCCGTTTGATGATCAGAACGCGGACGAGAGGCGTCCGCGCGGGCCAGGGGCCCGGCGGAGAGGAGACGGACAGGATGACCGGAAAGACCTACATCGGCGGGGCTGCACTCGCCATTGCACTGACGGCGACGTTCGCCTTGGCCGATGCCCGCGGCATGGGCGACGGGATGCGGGGCGAAGGCATGGGTCCGCGGATGGATTTCGCGACGATGGACGCGGATGGCGACGGGTCGATCACGGCCGAGGATCTCGAGGCGCTCCGCGACCGGCGTTTCACCATGCTCGACGCCGATGGCGACGGCCAGGTGTCGCGGCAGGAATTCATGGATCGCGCCGCCGCGCAGGCGGGCGAGCGGGCGGGCACGATGTTCGACCGGATGGACGCGGACGGCGACGGGACGCTGGGCCGCGACGCGATCGAGGCCCGGCGAGGTCCGGGGCCGGACGCGAATCGTCTGATCGCCCGGTTCGACAGCGATGGCGATGGCGCGGTGTCACAGGCGGAGTTCGACTCGGCCCGGGCATCGTGGCGCGACCGGATGGAGCGCCGGGGCGACCATGGCGGCATGCGCCACGGAGGCGGCTGGCGCCACACCGACTGAACGCGCGATGGCCCGGCGCGGCGGCGCGCGTGCCGGGCGGATGGACGGGCCGGGCCGGACGGGTTAGGCCAACGCGGGATGCAGATGCCCTTCGACGCCGGTGAGATGTCCGACGACGCTCTGCTCGTGGCCTATGGCCGGGGCGATGGGCGTGCGGCGCGCGTGCTGACCGACCGGCTGCTTCCGCCGGTCTGGCGGATCGCGCGGCGCATTCTGGGTGACGACGCGGAGGCCGAGGACGTGGCGCAGGACGCGATGCTGAGACTCTGGCGGATCGCGCCGGACTGGCGGCCGGGCGAGGCCAAGGTGATGACATGGCTCTACCGCGTGACCGTGAACCTCTGCACGGATCGGCTCAGGAGATCGGGACGCGGCGTCGCGCTCGACGCGGTGGCAGAGCCCGAGGACGATGCGCCCGCGGCCTCCGATCGGATGGTCGAGGCGGACCGGGCGGCGGCGCTCGAGGCCGCGCTTCTGGACCTGCCCGAGCGGCAGCGGCAGGCGGTCGTCCTCCGTCACCTCGAGGGGCTGACGAATCCGGAGATCGCCGAGATCATGGAGATCGGCGTGGAAGCGGTGGAAAGCCTGACGGCGCGGGGCAAGCGCGGACTGGCGGCGCTGCTTGCCGGGCGAAAGGAAGAATTGGGGTACGGCGATGACTGACGACCGGAGGGACGACGGGCTGGAGGCGATGTTCGCCGCGGCGCGGTCGCGCGACGACCGCCCGCCGGGGGCGCTCGTTGCGCGGGTTCTGGAAGATGCCGGGGCGGCGCAGCCCCGGCGACACCGGGCGGCGGAACTCCTGCGGGCGCTGGGTGGGTGGCCATCGGCCGCGGGGCTTGCCGCGGCATCGCTGGCAGGCCTCGCGATCGGGTTCATCGCGCCGGAGGCGGTGCTTGTCTTCGATGCGGCGGGGGTCGAAAGCGGCTATGATCTGACCGACCTTCTGCCGGGCTACGGTGCGCCCGTGGCCTTCGACGGGTGAGCGCATGACCGGAACCCATCCCCCGCCCGAGCGCCGCGCGCCCCGCTGGATGACCGCTCTTCTCGTCGTCTCGCTCGCGCTCAACCTGTTGATTGCGGGCGCGTTCCTCGGCGCGGCCCTTCGCCACGACCGTGGATGGGATCATGGTCGGCCGTCCGGCGAGATTTCCCGCGATCTGGGCCGGACGCCCTTCGTCGCGGCGCTCGACCCCGAAGACCGCCGTGCGATCGGCCGGCGGCTGATGCGCGACGCGGGGCCGCTTCGGGAGAACCGGGCCGAGCTTCGGGAGCGGTTCGACCGGCTTCTCGCCGCGCTGCGCGCCGAGACCTTCGAGCGCGCAACCGTCGAGGCGCTGCTCGCCGAGCAGCGCGCGGCCGGAGCGCGGCGGCTGGAGATCGGAGAGCGGGCAATCCTTGACCGGCTGGACGAGATGTCGACCGACGCCCGGCGCGCCTATGCCGACCGGCTTGACCGGTCCCTGCGCCGGCGCCCGTGACGCTCACGCTGCCGGGCGGCTCAGCGTCACCTGATTGCGGCCCTCCGCCTTCGAGGCGCGCAGCGCGCGGTCCGCGCGGTCGACGAGATCGGCAGACCCCTCGGCGCCGGGCGCATTCGCGACGGCGACGCCGATGCTTATCGTCGCGGTCACGCGGGTCCGGCCGTCGCGCAGTGTGACCGGGGACCCTTGAGTGACCCGGCGCAGGCGGTCGGCCGCAAGCTCGGCGGTGTCCTCGTCGGTGTCCGGCATCGTGATCAGGAACTCCTCGCCGCCGATCCGCGCCACCATGTCGACGGCGCGCAGATTGTCGCGAAGCCGGTGCGCGATTTCGACCAGAACCGTGTCGCCCGCCGCGTGGCCCCAGGTGTCGTTGATCGACTTGAAGCGGTCGAGATCGGCGACCATGACGGCGAAGGGTCGCGCCGATGCCGCGGCCCGTTCCGCCACGCGGCCGAGATGGGACAGCGCGTACCGACGGTTGTAGAGGCCCGTCAGCGGATCGGTCACGGCCAGCCGAAGCCCGTCCTCGACCGAGGCGCGGAGGCGGTCGGCGTCGGCCTTCCGCCGGAGCTGTGTCCGGATCCGGATCGCGAGTTCGGCCGGCAGAAAGCCCTCGGCCACGATGTCGCTTGCACCGAGATCGAGCGCCATCGCCGCGCTGTCGCCGTCGCCGCGCCTGTGGAGCACGAGGAAAGCCGCGTAGCGCGTGGCGGCGCGGCTCCTCAGCTCGCAAAGGAGCCTCAGCCCTTCACCCGGACGGGCGAGATCCGCCTCGATCAGGAAGAGGTCGGGAGCGGGCGTCGAGACCGCCGCCGCCAGCGCGCCCTTCGGGTCGAGAACCTCCACAGGGCTCCGAACGAGGCCGCGGAGGCCGTCTTTCCATCCTTCTGCCGTCGCTGGATCGCGCCCCACGAAGGCCAGCCGGGCCGCGGGCGCGTAAGCGTCTGGAGCTTCGGAAAACCCCAGTTCCGCCACCGTCACGCGGCGCCGGTCGACCGCGTCCTGCGTCTCCTTCGCCCGCATGATGCTGCGCACCCGGGCCATCAGCGTGACCTCGTCCACCGGCTTGGCGAGGAATTCGTCCGCTCCGGCGTCGAGCGCCGCCAGACGGCTCGCCCCGTCGCCGTTCCGGGTGAGGAGAATGAGGGGGATCCGCGCGAGGACCGCGTCCGCCTTCATTCGGCGGCAGAGTGCGGCCCCGGTCATGTCCGCGAGCGCCTCGTCGGCAATGACGAGATCGGGCGCGTCGCGCCGCGCCGCCTCGATCACGTCCTCGCCCGTCGCCGCGTCGGTCACGGCGTACTGCCCCTCGGCAAGCCGGGCCCTGAGCAGGATCCGGTTCGAAGACGCGGCGTCCGCGATCAGGATGCGACCGGGCATGGAAGACCTCTCGAATTTGCGGCGAATTGGCCGCGGTTCGTTGAGGCTTCGCCCATTTCGGTTAAGAAGCCCTTTAGGGGCCTGTCACGTGGAGGAAAGATGCAGCGGGAATCCGCCGATACCGTCGCGATACGGGCGCTTGGCTGGCTCGCCGGGAACGACGACCTGCTGCCGGTCTTCCTGGGCTCCACGGGCGCCAGCCTCAACGATCTTCGCACCGCGGCCGGGGATCCCGGGTTCCTCGGGTCGATCCTCGATTTCCTGATGATGGACGACGCATGGGTCGTCGCCTTCTGCGAGGCCGAAGGTCTGCCCTACGAGGCGCCGATGCAGGCGCGTCGGGCGCTTCCCGGCGGCGATCAGGTGAACTGGACCTAGCGGCGCCCGGCGAAGAACGTCTTCAGAAGCGCCGCCGAGTCCTCCGCGCCAATCGCGTCGTAGACCTCGGGCACGTGGTGCGATTGCGGATGCGCGAAGACACGGGGGCCGTGCGCCACGCCGCCCGACTTCGGATCGGCCGCCCCGTAGTAGAGCCGCGCGATCCGGGCCTGGGCGATCGCCGAGGCGCACATCGGACAGGGTTCGAGCGTCACGTAGAGATCGCAGCCCGCCAGGCGCTCTGACCCGAGCGCCCGGGCCGCCGCGCGAATCGCCAGAAGCTCGGCATGGGCGGTGGGGTCGGCCAGTTCCCTGGTGCGATTCCCGGCCGACGCGACCACGGCGCCGTCCGGCCCGACGACGACGGCGCCCACCGGCACCTCGCCCCGGTCGCGGGCCGCGCGGGCCTCGGCCAGCGCGGTGTCCATATGGCTGCGGAACGTCATGCCCTCTCATGACGCGCAGGGCTCCGCCGCTCAAGACGCTTTCGCCCGGACGCGCGCCGCGCTAGAGCGGGGCCATGTCCGACACCACCCCGCCCGGCGAGCGGATCGCCAAGGTCATCGCGCGCTCCGGCCGCGCCTCCCGGCGCGAGGCCGAGCGACTGATCGAGGCCGGCCGCGTGGCGGTCAACGGAAAGACGATCCCCTCGCCCGCGCTGAACGTGACGGGCAAGGACCGCATCACCGTCGACGGCGCCGAATTGCAGGAGGCGGAGCCACCGCGGCTGTGGCTCTACCACAAGCCTGCGGGCCTCGTGACGACGGAGAAGGACGAGAAGGGGCGGCCCACCGTCTTCGGGGCGCTGCCGCCGGACATGCCGCGCGTCCTGTCCGTCGGACGGCTCGATCTCACGTCCGAGGGTCTTCTGCTTCTCACGAACGATGGCGAGATCAAGCGGCGGCTCGAATTGCCGTCGACCGGCTGGACCCGGAAGTATCGCGCGCGGGTTCATGGAGAGCCCGAGGACGAGACGCTGGAGCCTCTGCGCCGGGGGATCGAGGTCGAGGGCGTGAGATACCAGCCGATGACGGTCACGCTCGACCGCCAGCAGGGGTCGAACGCCTGGCTGACCGTGAGCCTGAAGGAAGGCAAGACGCGCGAAGTGCGGCGGGCGATGGAGGCCGTCGGGCTGACCGTGACTCGCCTGATCCGGGTAAGCTACGGACCCTTCCGGCTGGGCGAACTCAAGCCCGGCGAAGTCGAGGAGGTGCGCCCGCGGGTGCTGCGCGACCAGCTCGGGCTGACCGATGCGCCGGGGCCGAAGGTGGAGCGACGGCGCAGGCCGCGGCGTTAGGCGCCTGAGCGGACCGGCCAAACCGACAAATGCGGCAGTGCGGCTATAGCGCCCGCGCCCCCGACCGCTTATGTTGCGGACAAACGGAGGAATTCGTCCCCATGCAACGGCTCGCCCTCGCCGTCATCTTCGCGACTGTCGCCGTGGCTGCCATCGGGCTCGCCGCGGCGGTGGCGCGCGCGACCTGGCGGAATGTCGATGGCGCCATGCGCGACGAGGGACGCGGGGGCGAACTCATGCAGAAACTGGCGTTTTTCCTTCTGATCGCGCTGATCCTTTACGTCTCGACTCTCGGAGGGGCCTGATGGCGAAGCGCTACGGCGGCAAGTTCAGCCCCGGCGGCGACAATCCCGCCGGCGTGCCCAAGACGGGCCGGCCGCATGAAGGGCTGCGGCGCACACGCGCGGGGATGCGGGTGAATTTCCTCTTCCTCGCCCCCGCTCCACTCGTGATCGTGGCGTTCTTCCGCGAACCGGTGGGGCTTGCCTTCAACCTTGTCGCCTTCGGGATCCTGATGCTCGCGGCCTGGCTGACACGCGAAGGGCTGGTCGCCCAGGAAGCCTATGAGGCCCGCACCGTGGCGCGCCGGCCTGCCTTCCCGAGAAAGCTGTTCGGGAGCGCTCTGACCGGTTTGGGACTTTTCGTGGCGGGATTCGGGACGGGGCAGGGTCTTCTCAATTCCGCGATCTTCGGAGTGCTCGGCACCGCGCTCCACGCGTTCTCGTTCGGGCCGGACCCGATGAGAAACAAGGGCATCGAGGGCGTTGACAGCTTCCAGACGGACCGCGTGGCGCGCGCCGTGGACGAGGCCGAAAAGCACCTCGCGGACATGAAGGAGGCGGTGCTCCGGGCCAACGACCGCGCGCTCGAGCGCCGGGTGGACCAGTTCCAGGCGACGGCGCGCGCGATGTTCCGGACCGTCGAGCAGGACCCGCGGGACCTGACGTCGGCACGGCGGTATCTCGGCGTCTACCTGCTGGGGGCGCGCGACGCGACGGTGAAATTCGCCGATCTCTACGCCCGGAGCCGGGACCCCAAGGCGCGCGCGGATTACGAGGCGCTCCTGAACGATCTTGAAAAGGAATTTGCGGCACGGACCGAAAAGCTCCTCCTCGACGACCGGACCGACCTCGACATCGAGATCGAGGTCCTGCGGGAGAGGCTGGAACGCGAAGGCGTGCACGCGCGATAGTGATTTTGAACGAGAGGGAGACGGCTTGATGTCGGAGATGGTGAGAAACGAGGCGGCGAAGGCGCTCGATATGGTCGAAGAGTTGAACAGGGCGACGCTGCCGGTGCCTGTGGAGGACGTCGTCCCCTATGAACGCGCCGATCCGAACCGCGCCGAGGAGATCGAGCGGCGCATGGCGGAACTCGATCTCTCGAACACCGGCTCCATCGTCGCCTTCGGCTCGTCGGCTCAGACCGAGCTTCAGCAGATCAGCCAGTTCATGCTTCAGGACGTCCGCAACAAGGACGTGGGTCCGGCGGGCGATTCGCTCCGCCAGATCGTGTCCACGATCCGCGGCTTCTCGATTACAGAACTCGACGTGCGCCGCAAGCGGACCTGGTGGGAGTGGCTCTCGGGCAAGGCCGCGCCGATGGCGCAGTTCGTGGCGCGGTTCGAGGACGTGCAGGGTCAGATCGACAGGATCACCGAGAACCTGCTCACCCACGAGCACAAGCTGATGAAGGACATCAAGTCCCTCGACGTTCTCTATGAAAAGACGCTGGATTTCTACGATGAGCTCGCGCTTTACATCGCGGCGGGAGAGCGCAAGATCGAACTGCTCGACAGGGAGGAAATCCCCGCCAAGCAGGCCGAGGTCGATGCGGCGCCCGAGGAGCAGGGCGTGATGAAGGCGCAGGAGCTGCGCGATCTGCGCGCGGCGCGCGACGATCTGGAACGGCGGGTGCACGATCTAAAGCTGACCCGGCAGGTCACGATGCAGTCGCTCCCGTCGATCCGGCTGGTGCAGGAGAACGACAAGTCCCTGGTCACGAAGATCAACTCGACGCTCGTCAACACCGTGCCGCTCTGGGAGACGCAGCTCGCCCAGGCGGTGACGATCCAGCGCTCGGCCGAGGCGGCGGGCGCCGTGCGCGAGGCGAACGACCTGACGAACGAGCTTCTGACGGCGAACGCGAAGAACCTGCGCGAGGCCAACAAGACGATCCGGACCGAGATGGAGCGCGGCGTCTTCGACATCGAGGCGGTGAAGGCCGCGAATGCCGAGTTGATCGGTACGATCGAGGAGAGCCTGCAGATCGCCGACGAGGGCAAGGCGCGGCGCGCCGAGGCCGAAGAGGACCTGATCAAGCTCGAACACGAACTCAAGGACGCGCTTTCGGCGGCGCGTGCGCGTGGGGGCAAGACGGCAAGCAACGCGGGAACCAGCGTTCCCCAAGCCTGAGAACCGATGTGAAGAAACGCCCTGGAGTCATTGCGGCAGCGCTCTTCGCGACGCTCGCCGGCTGCGACGATGCGCTGCTGATGCCGCCGGATCCGCCGCCCGCGCCGGAAGTCACGGCGGCCGCGCCACGGCCCGCCGACCCCGTGCCCTCGGAGGCGAGCCGGGATCTCGAGCGGTTCTACGCGCGGGTGGAGGCCAATCTCCGGGCCCAGGGCCTCCTGCGCACCGATGGCGGTGGCTCCGACGCGCCGTTCACCAGCGACGATCTCGCCCGCAACTTCGAGCGCATCGCGCTGTTCGAGGAGTTCGCGAATGTCGGGGGACGGCTCGTCGCGCAGCAGACCGAAAGTCGTCTTCACCGCTGGGAAGAACCCGTGAAGATCCAGCTCGAGTTCGGCGACCGCGTGCCGGAGGCCAAGCGGAACCGCGACCGTGTCTCGGTCGCGACTTTCGCGGCGCGGATCTCGCGGGCGTCCGGCGCGCCTGTGAGGATGGTCCGCGCGGGTGGCAACTTTCACGTCTTCATCGTGAACGAGGACGACCGTCGCACGCTGGGCCCCCGGCTGCGCGAGATCATCCCAGGGATCACCGGCGCGGCACTCGATACCGTGATCGACCTGCCGCGGTCGAGCTATTGTCTCGCCCTGGCCTGGGACCCCGACGACAGCGGCGGATACGAACGGGCGGTGGCGATCATCCGTGCCGAGCATCCCGACCTCCTGCGGTTGTCGTGCATCCACGAGGAGATCGCGCAGGGCATGGGGCTGTCGAACGACAGCCCGCGCGCGCGCCCCTCGGTCTTCAACGACGACGAGGAGTTCGCTCTTCTGACCCGGCATGACGAACTCTTGTTGAAGATCCTCTACGACACGCGTCTCCGCGGCGGAATGACCCCTGCCGAGGCGATGCCCATCGTGCGCGAAATCGCGGTGGAGGTGATGGGCGGGGACAGCTGATGGCGGCCGCACACGGCATGGGCACGTGACGTCGGCGCTTCTCGCGGCGGTTCCGCTCGGCGTGGTTCTGGTGGCCATGGTCGCGCTGCGCCGCTCGGCCGCCGTTGCCGGGGCGCTGGGGCTGGCGGTGGCCGCCGTCCTCGCGGTGACGACCTTCGATCTCGGCGTCGCGACGGACGGGCGGCCTCGTGCGGCCGCGGCGGGCACGTTCGCGGAGGCTGCGCATTCGACGGCGGTGATCCTCTGGATCATCCTGCCGGCGCTCATGCTGTTCGAGTTCCAGAAGCGGACCGGTGCGATCGACCGGATCCGGGACATGCTGGGAGGCCTGACCGACGACCGGCGGCTTCAGGCCATCCTCATCGCATGGTTCTTCGGCCTCTTCATCGAGGGCGCCGCGGGCTTCGGCACACCGGTCGCGCTCGGTGCGCCGCTTCTCGTGGGTCTCGGCTACGATCCCGTCCGCGCGGTCGTGCTGGCGCTTCTGGGCCATGCGGCGGGCGTCTCCTTCGGCGCGGTGGGCACGCCGACGCTCGCGCAGGTGACGGTATCGGAGCTCGATCCGACGGCGCTTGCCGGCCGCGTCGCGCTTCTCCACGCCATCCTCGCGCCGGGGCTGCTCCTGCTCACGGTCCGCCTCGCGGGTGACGGGCCCCTCAGCCGGAGCGACGTGGCCTGGACCGCGCTCGCGGCGCTCTGTTTCCTCGTCCCCTCGGTCGCGATCGCCGCGCTTGTCGGGCCGGAGGTGCCGAGCCTCGGCGGTGCGCTGATCGGCGTCGTGGCCTTCATCGCGATCCTCAGGCGGCGCGAGGCGGCCGGCCGGCTCGACGCGCGGGGGCTGTTGCCGGACCTTGCGCCCTATCTCGCCATCCTCGCGCTGGTTCTCGTCACGCGCCTCGTGCCGCCGCTCGCCGAGGCGCTCCGCGCGCTCGCCCTCGACTGGACGCTCTTCGACACGTTTTCGGGGAGCTTCGAGCCGCTCTATCATCCGGGGACCCTGCTGTTCGCCGGCCTCGGTCTCGCGGCGCTGCTGACCGGCAGGGCGGGACGGCTGGGCGGGGCCCTCGCGGCGGCGCTCCGCCGTCTCCTGCCGGTCGCGGTGGCGCTGCTCCTGATGCTGACGCTCTCGCGTCTCATGGTGCATTCAGGGATGATCGACACGCTTGCCGACGCGGCGGCGCTGACCGGCGCCGCCTGGCCCGCCGTAGCGCCCGCGGTCGGCGTCCTCGGCACGTTCATCACCGGATCGGCCACGGCCTCGAACATCCTCTTCACCGAGTTCCAGCTTTCGGCCGCCTCCGCCCTGTCGCTGCCGCCGCTCGCGATGACGGCGGCGCAGGGCATGGGCTCGGCCATCGGCAACGTCGTCGCGCCGCACAACATCATCGCGGGCTGCGCGACCGTCGGCCTCGTGGGCCGCGAAGGCGACATCCTGAGAAAGACGGCGCTGCCGGGCCTTGTCTATACGGCGGGCGGCGGGCTGCTCGTCCTCGGCTTCGTCTCGCTCTGAGGCGATCCGGTATGGCGCGCGCCGCCTGGTGCGCTAGACTGCCGCGCATCCTGGTTGGAACGCATTACCCGAGGACGGACATGGGCATTCTGGATTTCCTGAGCGGCGAATTCATCGACGTCATCCACTGGACCGACGACACACGCGACACGATGGTCTCGCGGTTCGAGCGCGAGGGCCACGCGATCAAGTACGGCGCGAAGCTGACGGTGCGCGAAGGGCAGGCGGCGGCCTTCGTCCACGAAGGTCAGTTGGCGGACGTCTTCACCCCCGGGCTCTACATGCTCGAGACCAACAACATGCCGGTTCTGACGACGCTGCAGCACTGGGACCACGGCTTCCGGTCGCCCTTCAAGTCCGAGATCTACTTCGTCAACACGACGCGGTTCACCAATCTCAAGTGGGGCACCAAGAACCCGATCATCGTCCGCGATCCGGAGTTCGGCCCGACCCGCATCCGCGCCTTCGGCACCTACGCGGTGCGTGTGAGTGATCCGGGGCTCTTCCTCATCGAGATCGTGGGCACCGACGGCGAGTTCACCAAGGACGAGATCACCTTCCAGATCCGCAACATCA
>CAZPOK010000045.1:0-17730 GCA_964587905.1 uncultured Rhodobacterales bacterium
GCGCGTCCATCTTCTGCGCGCGGGAAATCCGCGGCACCATGTCCATCGCGATGACGGTCGCGCCCTTGCCCTTGGCAAGCTCGAGAAGCGCCTCGTTCTGCCCCGGCCAGAAGAACGAGATCAGCGCCTGCCCCTTGCGCAGCCGCTTCGCCTCGGTCTCGGTCGGCGGGCGTACCTTGGCCACGATGTCAGCCGCCTTCCAGAGCGCCGCCGCCGTCTTGACGACCGCGACCCCCGCCTCCGTGTAGGCCGCGTCCGAGAAGCCCGCGGCCTCGCCCGCGCCCGCCTCGATCACGCAGTCATGCCCGAGCTTTTGCAGCTGACCCGCGCTCTCGGGCGTCATCGCGACCCGAGCTTCGCCCTCGCTGATTTCCTTCGGCGTCCCGATCTTCACGTCTCTGGATCCTCCGGTTGTTCCATGCGCTCCGATGCGGAGCAGTCGATCGCCGACTCTCATATCTTGCGCAACATTATTTCACAAGGCGCCCCCTGACGGCCTGCAATCCGTCAGATCCACCGCCTGACACGCGCCGCGTAGCGGTCGAAAGCCTCACCGAACGCCTCCCTCAACCGGGCTTCCTCGCCACGTATGAACCGGTGCGTCACGAGCCACATGAACACCGGCACGCAGAGAATCGCGAAAGGAGAATCCCAGCGCAACCCGAGGCCCGCGAGGATCAGCGCGTCTCCGAGGTAGATCGGGTTCCGCGACAGTCCGAAGATGCCGCTCGACACCATCGCAACCGGCATCTGGTGAGGAATGATCGTCGTCCGGTGCCGCCGCATCTCGAGAGCAGCCGCACCCATCAGTCCGAGCCCGGCAAGCACGAGCCCCGCGCCCAGCCAGTCGCCCCAGATCCCTAAGGAGACAAGCGGCAGGTATCGCGCCTGCGCCCAGCCGACCGCGGCGAAGACGGCAAGCCAGACGGGGGGCAGGTCGAGCCATTTCATGTCCGAGCCATAGCCGCCCCGCCCGCGCCCGCCAACCCGTCCGCGATGGAATTCGACCGTGTCGGAGAACCGGCCGGACCGCGGAACATCCTCTCTTGATCCGGACCGTCACAATGGCGGAACGCGCGCCCCGGGCGGGACGCTCGCCAAGATCGCGCAAGCCGCGCGGCGGCCTGATCCTTGCGCCTCCGGGGCGCGGATGGAATACGTAGCGAACCCAATACCCTTGCCACACGCCGTCCCGGGATCCCGAATGACCGACTTCGATGCGACCCGCGCCCTCTTCCACTTGCCCGAAGGCCTGATTTACCTCGATGGCAACTCCCTGGGGCCCTTGCCCAAGAACGCGGTGGATCGCGTCCGGCGCATGATGACGGACGAGTGGGGCGAGATGCTCATCACCGGCTGGAACAAGGCCGGCTGGATGGCCATGCCCTCCCGCGTCGGTGACCGGATCGGGCGGCTCATCGGCGCGCCTCCGGGCACCGTCGTGATGGGGGACACGCTGTCGGTGAAGGTCTATCAGGCGCTCGCCTCGGCGCTGGAGATGCGGCCCGACCGAAAGGTGGTTCTGAGCGATTCCGGGAACTTCCCGTCCGATCTTTATATGGCCAGCGGCCTCGTGCGCACGCTTGGCCCGGATTACGAGCTGCGAGTCGTCGAACCGGAGGACGTCGAGGCCCATATCACCGACGACATCGCCGTCCTCATGCTGACGGAGGTCGACTACCGAACCGGCCGCCGCCACGACATGCCGGCCCTGACCGCCAGAGCGCACCGCGCCGGCGCCCTCGCCGTCTGGGACCTCGCCCACTCCGCCGGCGCCCTGCCTGTCGATGTCACCTCGGCCGACGCGGACTTCGCCATCGGCTGCACCTACAAGTACCTCAACGGCGGACCCGGCGCTCCGGCGTTCATCTACGTCAGACCGGATCTTGCCGAGCAAGCCCGCCCCGCCCTCTCCGGCTGGCTCGGCCACGAGGCTCCCTTCGCCTTCGATCTCGACTATCGGGCGGGACGGGGGATCGAGCGGATGCGCGTGGGCACGCCGCCTATCCTGCAACTCGCCGCCCTCGACGCCGCGCTCGACGCCTGGGATGCAGTCGACATGAACGACCTCCGCCAACGCTCGCTGGAGCTTACCGAACTCTTCATCGCCGAGGTCGAGGCCCGCTGCCCCGATCTCACCCTCGGCTCCCCCCGCGACCCCGGGATGCGGGGCAGCCAGGTCAGCTTCCGCCATCCCGAGGGCTACGCGATCATGCAGGCGCTCATCGCCCGCGGCGTGATCGGCGATTTCCGCGCGCCCGACACGCTCCGCTTCGGCTTCACGCCGCTCTACATCGGGCCGGACGAGGTGGTCCGAGCCGCGGAAATACTGGACGACATCACGCGAACCGAGGCATGGGACCGCGACGAGTACCGTGCGCGGGCCGCCGTGACGTGACCGGCAGGTAGATCGACGCCCTCGGCGATCGCTCCGTCTTCAGCCGATGGATCTCATCCGGCGCCTCGACGTTGAAGCCCGACCTGTTAGCTCGTCGACAGGTCTTCGGTCCAGTCCTTCAGCGTGCCGTCGAGCGCCGCCCAGTCGGTATATTCCTTATCCTGGCCCGGCGTCACGCTCTCGTCCTTCTGCGCCGCGATCCAGCGCATCGCCCAGGACTTGAAGAAATCGTATTCCGAGAACCGGAACGCGCCCGCGACGTGCTCCACCCGGTCCGGGGTCCAGCCCGTCTCCTCGGCGAACCGGGCGACGCAGTCGCGGATCCCCTTCCAGTCGTCCGCGTCGTCTCCCGCGGCCGCCAAGGAGACAGACAGGAAGAGCGTGGGAACCTTGATAAACGCCCCTGCGGCTTCGGCGGCGAAGGAAGAAAGCGCCTTCTGGTAGCGCCCCGCGTGAACGGATCCGGCGAGGATCGCGGCGTCATAGGCCGAAGGATCGAGCCCCTTCGCCTCTTCCGCTCCGATCAACTCGGCGGCATGCCCCGCTCCGGCGAGCCAGTCGAAGGCATGGCGCGCAACCTTCCGGGTCTGCCCCTCGGTCGTGGCATAGACGATCAGGATCTTCATGGGCGGCCTCCAACGTTGCGGCGCCACTCTGTCAGAGGGCCGCGCCCGGCGCCTTGATACCGGTCAAGCGCTCTTCAGCCGTTTCGGCCGCTTCCCGGCGGACCAGTCGCCGACCGCCTTGCCGAACGCCTCGAAGAGCGGCCGAGAGACCGGGTCGTTTGCCGCGTTCCATTCCGGGTGCCACTGTACGCCCAAGCTGAAGCCGGCCGCACCGTCGACGTAGAGCGCCTCCGGCGTCCCGTCGCCTGCGGTCCCGTCGATCACGACGCGCTTGCCCGGTCGCTTGATCCCCTGCCCGTGCAGCGTGTTGGTCCGCACGGTCCGCGCCCCCATGAGACGGTGAAACACGCCGCCCTCGCTGAAGCTCACGTCGTGGCGGAGCTCGAACTTTTCCTCGAGCGTGCCATCGGGCGGCATCCGGTGGTTCATTCGGCCCGGCAGATCGCGGATCTCCGGATAGAGCGACCCGCCCAGCGCGACGTTCACCTCCTGAAACCCGCGGCAGATCGCGAGGAACGGCTGGCCCGACTCGACGCAGGCCCGGACCAGCGGCAGGACCACCGCGTCACGCGCGCGATCGAACGTGCCGTGCGCCTCGGTGGCGGCCTCGCCGTATTCCTCGGGATGCACGTTCGGACGCCCGCCGGTCAGGACGAACCCGTCGCAGACCGACATGAGTTCCGCCACCGAGGCGTAGCGCGGGTCCGGCGGGATCAGCAACGGCATCGCGCCCGATACCTCGCTCACGGCGGCGGTGTTCATCTCCCCCGCCGCATGCGCCGGATATTGATCGTTGATCAGGTGCGCGTTTCCGATGATGCCGACAACTGGTCGCGTCATGATCTGCCGTGTCTCACCCCTTCCGGTTCCTCATATAGGGCGGCTTTCAGCGTTGAAACAGCAAAGCCCGCGCCTGATGCGCGCACAAGGGGGTGTGCACGAATTTCACGCACCGTGTCGGCGAGACGACGGAGGTCACGCCTCGCCGAGAAGTCCCGCAGCATCGATCCCGGCAAGGGCGGCGGCCGCATCGTTCTCGGACGTGTCTCCGGTGACGCCCACGGCGCCAGCGACCGCACCCTTCTTGTCGCGCACCAGAACGCCGCCCGGAACGGGCACGAATCGCCCGCCGAAAAGCCCGTTCATCGCCTGAACGAAGTAGGCCTGCGCCTCCGCCCGCTCCCGCTGCGCGGTGCCCGCGATCCCCAGCATGACCGACCCGTAGGCCTTTCCGTGGGCGATGGCGAAGCGCCCGGGGCTCGCCCCGTCCTCGCGTTCGAAGGCGATGACGTGGCCGCCCGCGTCCAGCACGACGACCGAAAGCGGCTTCAGCTCCATCTCGCGCCCCTTTTCGAGCGCCTTGCGGACGATCGTCCGCGCCTTCCTCAGTGTGATCTCCGCCATGTTGCGGCTCCTTCATCTCGGGCGAAATACTCTGGGGGTCCGGGGGCAAGGCCCCCGGCTCTCAGGCCGCCCGTTCCGCCTTGCGCGCCAGTCGCGACGCGTGCAACACCGGCTCGGTATAGCCCGAAGGCTGCACCCGCCCCTTGAACACCAGATCGCAGGCCGCGCGGAACGCGATCCCGTCGAAGCCCGGTGCCATGGGTTCGTAGAACGGGTCTTCCGCGTTCTGCCGATCCACGACTTCCGCCATCCGCTTCATCACGTCCATCGTCTCGTCCTGCGTGACGACCCCGTGATGCAGCCAGTTCGCGATGTGCTGCGAGGAGATCCGGCAGGTCGCCCGGTCCTCCATGAGACCCACGTCGTGGATGTCGGGCACCTTCGAACAACCCACCCCCTGGTCGATCCATCGCACCACGTAGCCGAGGATTCCCTGGGCGTTGTTCTCCACCTCGCGGATGATCTGCTCCTTCGACCACTTGCGGAACGTCGCCAGCGGGATCTCCAGCAGCCCGTCCACATGGGCCCGCCGACCGCCCTTCCGCAGCGCGTCCTGCACCTTGAAGACATCGACCTTATGGTAGTGCAGAGCGTGCAGCGTCGCCGCCGTGGGCGACGGCACCCAGGCGCAGTTCGCCCCCGCCTTGGGATGCTCGATCTTCGTCTCGAGCATCGCCGCCATGCGGTCGGGCATCGCCCACATGCCCTTGCCGATCTGCGCCCGCCCCGACAGCCCGCATTCGAGGCCGATGTCGACATTCCTGTTCTCGTAGGCCGAGATCCAGAACTTGCGCTTGATGAAATCCTTGCGGCTGAAGGCCCCGGCCTCCATCGAGGTGTGGATCTCGTCGCCGGTGCGGTCGAGGAAGCCCGTATTGATGAAGGCGACCCGGTGCTTCGCGGCGCGGATGCATTGCTTGAGGTTGACGCTCGTCCGCCGCTCCTCGTCCATGATGCCGAGCTTCACGGTGTAGCGCGGCAGGCCGAGCACCTCTTCGACATGGGTGAAGGTCTCGTCGGCGAAGGCGACCTCGTCAGGGCCGTGCATCTTGGGCTTCACGACGTAGACCGAGCCGGCGACCGAGTTCCTTGGACCGTCCGACTTCTTCAGGTCATGCATCGCGATGAGCGTGGTCGCCATCGCGTCGATCAGCCCCTCGAAGACCTCGTTTCCGTCGCGATCGAGGATCGCGGGATTGGTCATCAGGTGTCCGACATTGCGGACCAGCATCAGCGCGCGGCCCTTCACGCTGATCTCCTCGCCGTCCGGGCCGGTGCAGACAAGGTCGGGATGCAGCGCCCGCTCGACCGTCTCCTCGCCCTTGCGGAACGTTGCGGTCAGGTCGCCCTTCATCAGGCCCAGCCAGTTGCGGTAGGCCTCGACCTTGTCCTCGGCGTCGACGCAGGCGACCGAATCCTCGCAGTCCATGATCGCAGAGACCGCCGCTTCGAGCCGTATGTCGGCAAGACCCGCCTGATCGCGCGCGCCGATCGGCGAGGTGCGGTCGAAGACCAGCTCGACATGCAGCGCGTTGTTGACGAGTAGCACCGCCTCGGGCGCCCGCGGATGGCCCCGGTGGCCCACGAATTTCACCGGCTGCATCAGTGGCTTGTCGTCGACAAGGAGCTGACCGTTCGACACGTGGTAGCGCCGCGCGTCGGCATGGCTCGCCCCCTCGATCGGAAAGGCCTCGTCGAGGAACACCCGCGCCCGCGCGATCACCCGCGCGCCCCGGCCCCGGTCGTAGCCGCCCGGCGGCGGCAGGCTGCCCATCGCGTCGGTGCCGTAGAAGGCGTCGTAGAGGCTGCCCCACCGCGCGTTGGCAGCGTTGAGCGCATAGCGCGCGTTGGTGATCGGCACGACGAGCTGCGGCCCCGGTACTGCGGCGATCTCGGGATCCACGTTCGAGGTGTCGATCTCGAAATCGTCGCCCTCGGGCAGGAGATAGCCGATCTCCTCGAGGAAGGCCGCGTAGGCCTCGTGATCGTGGGGCCGGTCCCGGTGCCGGATGTGCCAGTCGTCGATCTGCGTCTGCAGGGCCTCGCGCGCCTCCAGAAGCTCGCTGTTTCTCGGCCCGAAGTCGTGGACCAGCTCCGAAAACCCGGTCCAGAACGTCTCGGCCGTCACGCCGGTCCCCGGCAGGGCCTCGGTCTCGATGAAGTCGGCGAGTTCAGAGGCGATCTGAAGTCCGGCGCGCTCAACTCTCGTGGTCATTCGTGATCTCCGGGATGTTCGGTATGCAGCCGCATGCGGATCGCGGTCCCGTTTAACGCGCGGGTTTGCGATAGGCAACAAAGGCGGTCAGCGAATCTGACCAGTTCTTCACAGTCGGCCGCCGATCACTGACGGCGCGGCGCGGCCATAGGTGTTTGGACGACGGCCGGGCGGCGGTTCGCCGTCGTGCCAAGACGCCGGCCCATTGCTTCGATACTTAGCGAAGCATCAATCGTTGGGCTCTAGCATGCCGGCATGACAGACCGCCTCGACGCCGTGTTCCATGCGCTTTCCGATAAGACGCGACGCGCCATCCTCATGCGCCTGATGCAGGGACCGGCGACCGTCTCGGACCTCGCCCTGCCGTTCGACATCACGATGCCGACCCTGCTCTCCCACCTCTCGCGTCTCGAGCAGGCAGGACTCGTGCGCTCGGCCAAGCAGGGTCGCGTCAGGATCTGTCGCGCAAATCCGGTGGCGCTCGGACCCGCGCGGCGCTGGATCGCCGACCGGCAGGCGGCGTGGGAGGACCGCGTGGCGAGACCACAGCGCCGCACCGACGCGTCTCACCCCCTCCGCGCGCCTCTGCACCGCTCCGAACAGTAGCGCACCTCGGCCCAGACCTTCTGCCACTTCTTCCGCCAGACGAACGGCCGGCCGCAGGCGGCGCAGGTCTTCTGCGGCAGCTCGGCCTTCCGACGCGCACGAGGCATCAGCGCAAGGCCACCCATGGACGGGACCGGTCATGCTCGCTCGGGCTGGGGGACGAGGCGGCCATGGGACGGAAGATACGCCGCGCCCTGTGCGGGTCAAAGCAGCGGCCCGTCTTGCAGCCCTCCGGAGGGGCTTCTAGGGTCGGCGCCGACAGTCACGGAGGATCCATGAAAGACGCCGCTCCCGCCGCCGTTTACCTCTCCGATTACGCACCGCCCGCCTTCCTCGTGGAGAAGGTCGAGCTCGTGTTCCGCCTGCACCCGACCGCAACCCGCGTCACGTCCCGCATCGCCTTCCGTCCGAACCCGGCGACGGACGACCGCACCTTCCGCCTTGACGGGGAGACCCTCAAGCTCGTGCGCGCGACGATCGACGGGCAACCGGTCACACCGGAGATCGATGCCGAGGGCCTCACCTGCCCGGCCCCGGACGTCCCCTTCGTCTGGGAGGCCGAGGTGGAGATCAGCCCGGAGACGAATACCGCGCTCGAGGGGCTCTACATGTCGAACGGCATGTACTGCACCCAGTGCGAGGCGCAGGGCTTCCGCAAGATCACCTACTATCCCGACCGTCCCGACGTCATGGCCCCGTTCAAGGTGCGGATCGAAGGCGACTCCCCTGTCCTTCTGTCGAACGGCAATCCCGACGCCACGGGTCCGGGTTGGGCGGAATGGACCGACCCGTGGCCCAAGCCCGCCTATCTTTTCGCGCTCGTCGCGGGCGACCTCGTCGCGCATTCCGGAGCGTTCACGACGGCGTCGGGCAAAACCGTCGAGTTGAACGTCTGGGTCCGCCCCGGCGACCAGGACCGCTGCGACTACGCGATGGACGCGCTCAAACGATCGATGCGCTGGGATGAGGAGGCCTATGGCCGCGAATACGACCTCGACGTCTTCAACATCGTCGCCGTGGACGATTTCAACATGGGGGCGATGGAGAACAAGGGACTCAACATCTTCAACTCGAAATACGTCCTCGCCAGCCCCGCGACCGCGACCGACAGGGACTACGAGTCGATCGAGAGCATCGTCGCGCACGAGTATTTCCACAACTGGACCGGCAACCGCATAACCTGCCGCGACTGGTTCCAGCTCTGCCTCAAGGAGGGCCTTACCGTCTTTCGCGATCAGGAGTTTTCCGGCGACGAGAGATCCCATGCCGTCAAGCGGATAGAGGACGTTCTTCAACTCAGGGGCCGGCAATTTCGGGAGGATAACGGCCCGCTCGCGCATCCGGTCCGGCCCGCCTCCTACATCGAGATCAACAACTTCTACACCGCGACCGTCTACGAGAAGGGCGCCGAGGTCATCGGGATGCTGAAGCGGCTCGTGGGCGAAGACGGCTACCGCCGCGCGCTCGACCTCTACTTCGACCGACACGACGGCGACGCGGCGACGATCGAGGACTGGCTCGCGGTCTTCGAGGACGCGACCGGACGCGACCTTTCGCAGTTCAAGCGCTGGTACACCCAGGCGGGCACGCCGCGTCTTTCCGTTACGGAGGCGTTCAAGGACGGCACCTATACCCTGACCTTCAAGCAGAAAACGCCGGCCACGCCCGGACAGTCCGAGAAGAAGCCGCAGCTGATCCCGATCGCCGTCGGCCTCCTCAACCCCAATGGTGACGAGACCGTCCCGACGAGGGTCCTGGAGATGACCGAGACCGAGCAGAGCTTCACTTTCGAAGGCCTCGCGGCAAAGCCGGTTCCCTCGCTTCTGCGCGGTTTCTCGGCGCCCGTCATCCTCGAGCGGGAGACGCCGACCGAGGAGCGCGCCTTCCTTCTCGCCCACGACACCGACCCGTTCAACAAGTGGGAAGCCGGACGGCAACTGGCCAAGGACGTCCTCTCCCGCATGGTCACCGAGAGCGCGAGTCCCGGCCCCGCCTATCTCGACGCGCTTCGCCGCGTCGCCCGCGACGGCGGCCTAGACCCCGCGTTCCGCGCGCTCGCGCTGCGGCTGCCCTCCGAGGACGACATGGCGCAGACGCTGTTCGACGCGGGCGTCACGCCCGACCCGCTCGCGATCCACGCGGCACGGGAGAAGCTCTCGAAGGCCGTGGCGGAGCACCTGCGCGACGAGTTGCCGGCCCTCTACGAAGAGATGAACATCCCCGGCCCCTACACGCCCGACGCCAAGGCGGCGGGATGCCGGGCGCTGCGCCTCACGGCCCTCGCCTGTCTTTCGCGGATCGACGACGGCAACGCGGCCGCGAAACAGTTCCGCAATGCCGACAACATGACCGAACAACTGGGCGCCTTGTCGACGCTTCTCCACATCGGCCACGGCGCTCCGGAGGTCGCGAGCTTCTATCGGCAGTGGCGCCGCGACCGGCTCGTCATCGACAAGTGGTTCTCCCTGCAGGTGGCGCACGCCGCGCCGCTCGCCACCGCCGCCACCGCGAGGGAACTCGTCGAGCACACGGATTTCGACTGGAAGAATCCCAACCGCTTCCGGTCCGTCTTCGGAGCGCTCTCGATGAACGCGGCCGGCTTTCACGATCCCTCGGGCGCGTCCTACAGGCTCTTGGCGGACTGGTTGATGAAGCTCGATCCGGTGAACCCGCAGACCGCCGCGCGCATGTGCACCGCCTTCGAGACATGGCACCGCTACGACGCGGATCGGCAGGCCCTGATCAGGGGCGAACTGGAGCGGATCGCGGCGGCGCCCGGCCTCAGCCGCGATACGGCGGAAATGGTCGGTCGCATCCTCAATGGCTGATTTCCTCCATGAACGGAGCGCACGGGGTCCCCGGTCGCTGGCCCTCATCGGGATCGCCGTCGTCGTTCTTCTCGGGATGGTCTTCGTCGTCGGGGCTGCGCTCTGGGTGATCGCGATCTTCGCGCTGCTCACGATCCCCGCGATCTACGATGCGCTGCGCGGCGCGCGGGCGCGTCTGGTGCTGAACGATCTCACGCTCGGCTGGGAAAGCGGCCGGCGCGAACAGATGATCCCGCTGGGACGAATCGAGGAGGTGACGCTGTCCACCAGCCTCGACTTCTCCCAACGCGCCACGGTGCAGCTCACGACGGGCGAAAAGCTCCGCATCCCGCCGGAATGCCTTCCGGGCGGCCGGCTGCTCGACGCCGAGTTCGAGGCGCGCGGCATCCCGCACCGGCGGAGCCTCTTCTCCTTCTGACGAGCTTTTCCGAAGCGACCTCACGCGACAGGGCACGCGCCGGGCGCGTGGATTGCGTCGCATTTTAGCGACGCCGAAACGCCGATTAAGCGAAGCGCAACCGATCGTGGCTAGCGTCTCCGACAGCCCTTGCGGGCCAGACCCACGTCCGGGACAAGGAGACACCGATGCGTCCAGTCATCACCACCGCCGTGGCAGCGGCGTTCCTCGCGGGAACGGCCGGTGCGAACGAGTTCGAACCGGCGATCCAGGCCTATTTCGACCCCGAGCTGTCGGCGCCTTCAAGCGCCCCGGTCGTCGTCTCCGCGATCAGGGCCCAGAACGGCAAGACCGCCTCCTGCGCACAGGCGCAGATCGACGAACTCGACCGGATCTGGCGGGCAGAGGTCGTCATGGCAGGCTCGGCCATGATCCGCTCGGATCCCGACAATCCGGCGGCAGGGTGCCCGAGCGCGAAACTCGAAGAAGCCGGTGGCGCAATCGCCGGGATCTTCGTCATGGACGCCCGCGGCCTCAATGTCGCCGCAAGCAGCGTCACCTCGGATTACTGGCAGGGCGACGAGGAGAAGTTCACCGAAAGCTTCCCGAAAGGCGCCGGAGCCCTCCATATCTCGGAAATCGAATTCGACGAGTCGAGCCAGACCTTCCAGAGCCGGGTATCCTTCACCGTTTTCGATCCCGCCACGCAGGAGCCCCTCGGCGCCGTCACCGTGGGCTTCAACGCCGACGCCCCGAACTGACCCGGACATCCGTCCGCCGTGGAAACAGAAAGCATTGACACCATGAGACCCGGAGATTCCGGACGGCCGAGCCGCGCCATCAAGCTGTCCATTTTCGCCCGCTGCGCCCTGCTGATCGCCGCGACCGCCATCATCCTCGTCGCGACAATGTCGGTGCAGTCGTCGAACCTCGTCACCAAGGTCGCGGTCAGTGGCGTGGTCGACAAGGCCAACGTGGTGAACCGCTTCCTGTCCGCGCAATCGGCCGGCGGCATCCGGTTCGGCCGCTCGGAGCCGGTGTCGGACGTGCTGACATCCGCGAGAGACCTGTCCGAAGGGCTGATGACGGGGGCGCTCGCCGTCGACCGCGACGCGGCCATCGTCGCCTCGGTCACGGTCGGCGCGGATGACGCGGACCGGTTCGTCGCGATCGCCCGCGACGCCATGAAGACCGGCACGACGGCGGCGAGCGGCGACGGCTTGCTGCGCGCCGATCCGATCGTCTTCGGAGCCGAGCGGGAGATCATCGGAGCCGTCGCGACGCGGTGGAGCGCGGAGACCATCCTCGCCGGAACTCGCGCCTCGAAGCGCGCGATCCTGACGGTGGCTGGCGTTACCCTCGCCGTCGCGCTTGCGGCCAGCGTCCTGCTGCTCCGCCACACGGTGTCGACTCCGATCCGCCGCGTCGGCGCCGCGATGAAGCAAGTCGTCAGCGGCGACCACGACCTCGCGATTCCCGACACCGACCGGAACGACGAGATCGGCCTGATCGCCCGCGATCTCGAATATTTTCGCGGCATGATGTCCAGCGCCTCCGAGGCCACGAAGTCCGCCGTCTTCCAGCGCGCCGCCTTCCGCTCGTCCTCGACCGCGATGATCCTCGCGGACAAGGATTTCCGAATAACGCTCACGAACGCCGCCTTCGACGCTCTCGCGCATGAGAACGCGAGCGGGTTCCGCGAGCTCCATCCGGGCTTTTCGACCGAGGATCTCGTCGGACAGAGCGTCGACATCTTTCACAGGAACGCCGCGCGCGCCCGCGGCCTCGTCTCCGAGCCCGGCACGCGTCCGATGTCCTCCGACATCCGGGTCGGCGCCCGCATCATGGCGATCGGCATCAACGCGATCCACGACAACGATGGCGAAATCGCCGGCTACGTCGCCGAATGGGCCGACGTCACCGACATCCGCCGGGACGCGGCCGCCCTCGCGGGCCTCGAAGCCAAGCAGGTCCGCATCCAGTTCGACGACTCCTGGACCCTTGCCGGCGGAAACGCGCAGTTCGACGCACTGGCCAGCGGACATGCGACCATCGGGAAAACCGCCCAGACGTTCGTCTTCCCGGACGGCATGTCGTTCGACGGGCTTGCCGCGCAGCTGGCCCGCGGCGAGGCGGTCATCGGCCGGTTCCGGCTTGATTTCGGGTCGGGCCGGGAGGCGCTCGTCGACGGCAGCTTCTGCCCGATAATGGATGCCAATGGCTGCTCGGCGGGCACGCTGCTGCTCGGTCTCGACATCACGGAACAGGACCGCGTGCTCGCCGACGCCGAACGCACCCGGCACGAGATGCAGGCCGCGCAGGAAGGCGTGGTCGACGCGCTCCGTACCGGCCTCGCCCGGCTCCGGGAAGGCGATCTCACCTACAGTCTGACCGAGTCTCTCAGCCCGGAATACGAACAGCTTCGCGAGGATTTCAACGCCGCGTCGCGCGGACTGCATGACACCATCGTCGACGTGAGCGAGATGGCCGCCGCCATGCGCGGCGAGGTGCAGGACATCGTCGCCGCCGCCGACGATCTCTCACGCCGCACCGAACAGCAGGCGGCGACGCTGGAGGAAACCGCCGCCGCCGTCGCGGAGATCACCGCCGCGGTGGGCTCCGCGTCCGAAGGCGCCCGCCGCGCGACCGAGGTCGTCACGGAAGCCCGGGGAAATGCGGAGAGTTCCGGCGCGATCGTCGGCGATGCCGTTTCCGCGATGGACGCGATCTCGTCTTCGTCGGACCAGATCTCGAAGATCATCGGCGTGATCGACGACATCGCCTTCCAGACCAATCTCCTCGCCCTCAACGCAGGCGTGGAGGCGGCGCGCGCCGGCGACGCCGGGCGCGGCTTCGCCGTCGTCGCGTCCGAGGTCCGGGCGCTCGCCCAGCGGTCTTCCGAGGCGGCGCGCGAGATCAGCGATCTCATCACGACCTCGGGTCAGCACGTCAAGAGCGGCGCGCACCTCGTCGGACAGGCCGGCGAGGCTCTCCGGCAGATCGCCGCCTCGGTGACGGGAATATCCGACCACGTCACCGAGATCGTGAGTTCGTCGCAGGAGCAGTCGACAAGTCTGACCGAGGTCAATTCGGCGATGGGCCAGCTCGATCAGGTCACCCAGCAGAACGCCGCCATGTTCGAGGAGACGACGGCGGCGAGCCACGCGCTCGTCCGGCAGGCCGACCAGCTCACCGCGGGCATCGCCCGGTTCAGGGTCGCCCGGTCGGCGCCGCCTGTCCGCGCCGGGTCGGATTTTCCCGCCGGTTCGGGCGACCGGAATCCACCGGTAGCGCGCGCCAAATCAGCTCCGAAGCCGCGCATCGACGGCGCTCTCGCACTCGACGTCGAGGATGACGACTGGTCCGACTTCTGAGACGCCGCTCTCGGAGCGGCGCGGTTCAGGTCGCGCCCTCCCGCCCCGTCGCCGCCCGGTACCAGCGCACGATGGCGGCGCGCTCCCGGGGATCGACGAAGGTGAGATTTCCCGGAGGCATCGCGTGGCTCACCCCCGCCTGGAGATAGATCTGCCGCGCCTCCCGCGCGACGTCCCGCTCAAGCTCGAGGTAGATGCCTTTCGGCGCCCAGCGGAGGCCGTCCCAGACCGGCTCCCGCGCGTGACACATGGAGCATCGGCCAAGCACGATGTCGTGCACCTCCTCGAACCCCTCCGCTTCGACGAAGGCGCGTTCGCTCGCGGCGATCGGCCGTGCGGCGGCGGCCTCGTAGTCGGGGATGGTCCCGGCGGTCGAGAGCCACATGATCGCGATGAAGATCACCGTCGTCGCGGCCCAGGTCCAGTGCGGTCGCCCCTGCCGGGCATGCATCGTGTTGAAGAAGTGCCGTATCGTGACGCCCATGAGGAACACGAGGCTCCCGATCGCCCAGTTCCACTCGGTCGCGAAGGCCAGCGGGTAGTGGTTCGAGAGCATCAGGAACACGACGGGCAGCGTCAGGTAGTTGTTGTGCGTCGATCGCAGCTTGGCGATCTTGCCGTATTTCGGGTCCGGCGTGCGGCCCGCCTTGAGGTCGGACACCACGATCTTCTGGTTCGGAATGATGATGAAGAAGACGTTGGCCGACATGATGGTTGCCGTGAAGGCGCCGAGGTGGAGCAGCGCGGCCCGCCCCGTGAAGACCTGCGTGTAGCCCCAGGACATCGCGACGAGCAAAACGAAGAGGAGCAGCATCAGCACGGTCGGGCTGTCCCCGAGCGGGGACTTGCAGAGCGCATCGTAGACGAGCCAGCCGATCGCGAGCGACCCGGCCGAGATCGCGATCGCCTGCCAGATGGAAAGATCCGCCTTCCCGGGATCGATCAGGAAGAGCTCCGCCCCCGCCCAGTAGACCACCGCAAGAAGCGCCGCGCCCGAAAGCCAGGTCGCGTAGCTCTCCCATTTGAACCAGGTCAGATGGTCGGGCATCGCCTCGGGCGCGACCATGTATTTCTGTATATGATAGAAGCCGCCGCCATGGACCTGCCATTCCTCGCCGTCGGCGGGGCCGGGAACGCTCCGGTTCAGCCCGAGGTCGAGCGCGATGAAGTAGAAGGACGACCCGATCCAGGCGATGGCCGTGATCACGTGCAGCCAGCGGACGGCGAAGCCGAGCCAGTCCCAGATGATCGCGAGTTCGAACATCAGCTGCCCCGGTAGGTCGAATAACCGTGGGGGGAAAGGAGGAGCGGCACGTGATAATGCGCGTTCTCCGACATCCCGAAGCGGATCGGAACCTCGTCGAGAAATGGCGGCTCGTCCGCCGCCTGTCCGGTCGCGCGCAGGTAGTCGCCCGCGCGGAAGACGAGTTCGTAGACCCCTGTCGCGAAGCCGTCCGCGGGCAGGATCGGCGCGTCGGTCCGCCCGTCGGCGTTGGTCACCGTCTGGGCGAGCATCCGACGCCCGTCGTCCTCGATGCGGTAGAGCGCGATCGGGATGCCCGGCGCGGGCCGCCCCCGCGCGGTATCGAGCACGTGCGTGGTGAGAAACCCGTCCGCCATCCTGTCCCCGTCTTGCCAGTCCGTTCCGCTCCGGTCTAAGTCGGAATGCGCGCATTAGGAAGCCCGAGATGACAGACGCCCCCCGCTATCCCCGAGACATGATCGGATACGGGGCGGATCCGCCCGATCCCGCCTGGCCCGGCGGCGCGCGAACCGCCGTGCAGGTCGTCATCAACTACGAGGAAGGCGGCGAGAACAACGTCCTCCACGGCGACCCGGCCTCCGAAGCCTTCCTGTCCGAGATCGTGGGCGCACAGCCCTGGCCCGGCCAGCGCCACTGGAACATGGAGTCGATCTACGAATACGGCGCGCGGGCTGGGTTCTGGCGACTGCACCGGCTGTTTACGGGCCTGCGGATTCCGGTGACGGTCTATGGCGTCGCGACCGCGCTCGCCCGAAGCCCCGAGCAGGTCGCGGCGATGCGGGACGCCGGCTGGGAAATCGCGAGCCACGGGCTGAAGTGGATCGACTACAAGGACATGCCGGAAGAGGAGGAGCGCCGGCACCTCGCCGAGGCCATCCGCCTCCATGCCGAGGTCACCGGCGCGCGCCCGCACGGCTGGTACCTCGGCCGCTGCTCGATGAACACGGTCCGGCTGGTGGCCGAGGAGGGCGGGGTCGACTACATCTCCGACAGCTACGCCGACGACCTTCCCTACTGGGTCCGCGAGGGCGGGCGAGACCAGCTGATCGTGCCCTACACGCTCGACGCCAACGACATGCGCTTCGCGACGCCGCAGGGCTTCAACGCGGGCGACCAGTTCGAGACCTACCTGAAGGACAGCTTCGACGCGCTCCATGCCGAAGGCGGGCGGATGATGTCGGTGGGCCTGCACTGCCGGCTCGCGGGCCGGCCGGGACGGATCATGGCGGTGAAGCGCTTTCTCGAGTATGCCGCGGGGCACGACGGCGTCTGGTTTCCGCGCCGGATCGACATCGCGCGGCACTGGGCGGCGCACCATCCGCCCGTGGAGCGGGCGCGCCCCGCCCGGATGTCGAAAGATGCCTTCGTCGAGGCCTACGGCGGGATCTTCGAGCACTCTCCATGGATCGCCGAAGGCGCCTGGCACCTCGAGCTCGGCCCGGCCCACGATACCGCCGCGGGCCTGCACAACGCGCTCGCCCGGGTGTTCCGGTCGGCCCCGGAGGGCAAGCGCCTCGGCGTGCTCACGGCTCATCCCGACCTCGCGGGCAAACTCGCAGCGGCAAAGCATCTGACGGCGGACTCCACCGCGGAGCAGGCCGCGGCCGGGCTCGACGCCCTGACCGACGCCGAACGCGCCGAGTTCACGCGGCTCAACGAGGCCTACACCGCGAAATTCGGCTTCCCCTTCATCATCGCCGCCCGCGACCACGACAAGCCGTCGATCCTCGCGGCGTTCCGGCGGCGGCTCGAGAACGACCGCGCGGCCGAATTCGCCGAGGCCTGCAGCCAGGTGGAGCGGATCGCCTGGCACCGCCTGACGGCGCTCCTGCCGTGAGGACGATCCGGACCGAGCCGCTAACGGCGGAGGCCTTCTTCCCCTTCGGCGACGTGCTCGACGCCTCCGGCGCGCCGGACCGGCTGATCAACCAGGGGCTCTGCGGACGCTTCCACGACCGCGCCCGGCTCGATTTCGGCGATGGCCGCGCCGGGATCTCGGTCTTCGACGCACGGCCGCGCGGACTGCCCTACCGGCTCGAAATGGTCGAGCGTCACCCGCAGGGCTCCCAGGCGTTCCTGCCGATGACCGGGCACCCTTTCCTCGTGATCGTGGCGCCGCACGCGAACGGCAGCCCCGGCGCGCCGCGCGCCTTCGTCACCGCGCCCGGACAGGGCATCAATCTTCTCCGCGGCACCTGGCACGGTGTGCTGACGCCGCTCCACGCGCCCGGCCTTTTCGCCGTCGTCGACCGGATCGGCGACGGCGCGAATCTGGAGGAGCACTGGTTCGAGAACCCCGGTGAGGTGGTCGCGGGCTGAAATGGCGGGACCGAAGCCCCGGCCCCCGCTCGCTCTCCGGGGGCCGGGCCTCAGACCTCGACGTCGATCGCGACACCCGTCTCGATCGCGAGCCGGACCGCCGCCGAGGCGACCGCAAGATCCTGCAGGCCCACGCCCGTGCCGTCGAAGAGCGTGATCTCGTCCGCCGAGGCTCGTCCCGTATGCGCGCCGTTGATCACCGCGCCGATCTCGGTGACGTCGCCTTCGGCGATGAGCCCCTGCCCCACGGCATGCTGCGCCTCCCCGATCGAGACGGACTGCGCCACCTCGTCGGTGAA
>CAZPOK010000046.1:0-17692 GCA_964587905.1 uncultured Rhodobacterales bacterium
GGCAACCTCTTCGGCCTGGCCCGGGGACGGTCGCTCCTCATGGGCTCCCACTCCGACAGCCAGCCCGAGGGCGGCTGGCTCGACGGAGCCTATGGCGTCGTCTCCGCGCTCGAGGTCGCCCGCGCGGCGAAGGCCGCAGGCGGCCCTGCCATCTCCGTCGTCTCGTTCCAGGACGAGGAAGGCCGCTTCGGCGGCCTCGGCGGGAGCGAGGTCTGGACCGGCAAGGTCTCCCCTGAAGAGGCCGACATGCGAACCGACGCCACGGGCCTTGCGCTCGGCGACGCCCGCAAGGTCTTCGACAGCCTCGCGGGAGACCCGGTCCCGCACGACCGCTTCACGGGCTTCATCGAGGCGCATATCGAGCAGGGCCCCGTCCTCGACACCTCCGGCGAGGCGGTCGGCGTCGTCACCGCCATCGTGGGCGCCCGCCAGATCGAGGTGACCTTCGAGGGCCGCCAGAACCACGCCGGCACGACGCCGATGCGGCTCAGGCAGGATGCGGTCCAGGGGGTCGCCATGCTCGCGATGCGGATCGAGGAACGGTTTGCGCCCATCGTCACCCCCGACACCGTCTGGACGATCGGCCGCGTCGAGGTCCACCCCAACGCCCCCTCCATCGTGCCGGGCCGGGCCTCGTTCTCGATCCAGTGGCGCGACGCGTCCTCGGAGCGGCTTGCGGACATGGAGGAGGTCATCCGGGAGACGATTTCCGAAGTCGCGGCCGCGCGGAAACTCACGGCGCGCGTCGCGCCGGGCTGGGCGATGAAAATGACGCCCACCGACATGGATGCCGCTCTCGCCCGGGCGCTGGCCGCCGCCGCCGAGGCCGAAGCGGCAGGCCGCTGGCGCGAGATGCCGTCCGGCGCGCTCCATGATGCCATGAACGTCGCGCGCGTGATGCCGGCAGCGATGCTCTTCGTGCCGTCGATCGGCGGGATCAGCCACGCCTTCGACGAGGACACCCGCGAGGAGGATCTCGTGACGGGCCTGCGCGTGATGGCGCGGGCGGTGGCGGACCTCGGAGCCGAGGCCTGATGGCAGCGGCCGGTCCGGACATGCCCGTGCGGCGCGGTCCTCTGGTGACGCCGGCCTTCGAGCGCTTCGTCGCGCCCGCCCGTAGACGTCCGCAGATCTGGCGCCTCGTCGCGGGATTCGTCCTGGCCTTCGGCATCTACGTGGCCTGGGTGATCGGGGTCCTCGCGCTCGGCTACTACGCGCTCGCGCCGGGCGGCGATCCCGTCCTCTGGGTCTCCCGCATGGTCGAAGCCGACACGGTCGAGGGTACCCTCATCCTTCTTGCCACCTTCGGCGGCATGGCGCTCGGTCCCATGGCGGCAGCCCGACTCTTGCACAGGCGATCCGCGGGAAGCCTCTTCGGTCCGCGCGTGCGGGTGCTGCGCGACTTCGTCATCGCGGCGGGCATCGTCTTTGCGGTGATGGGCTTGTCGGTCCTCCTGTGGACTTTCAGCTACGATGCGGTGCCGAACCTGCCCTGGACCACATGGCTCGCAGTCCTGCCGCTGACGCTTCTGGGCCTTCTCGTCCAGACCGGCGCCGAGGAAGTCCTTTTTCGTGGTTATCTCCAGAGCCAACTCGCCGCGCGATTCCGGTCACCGCTCCTCTGGCTGGTGCTGCCGAGCCTCGTCTTCGGCATCGTCCATCTCGACCCCGCGACCGGCGGCGACAACACATGGCTGATCGTCGGCGCGGCGAGCATCTTCGGCCTCCTCGCGGCCGATCTCACGGCCCGCACCGGGTCGATCGGCGCCGCCTGGGGGTTCCATTTCGCGAACAACACCATGGCCATCGCCCTCCTCTCGACCGACGGCACGATCACCGGCCTGTCCCGCTACCTCACGCCCTACACGATGGCCGAGCTCGACGGGTCGGTGTTCCTCATCGGCGCCGACATCTTCATGATGCTCCTCGCCTGGCTCCTCGTCCGCCGCGCCGTCGGGCGCTGATTGCATTTCGCCGCCCACAGGCTTATTTCAGGCCGGACCCGCGACCCCGAAGGCTCCGCATGAACTGGATTTCCAACTACGTCCGCCCGAGGATCAACTCGCTGTTTTCCCGCCGCGAAGTGCCCGAGAACCTGTGGACGAAGTGCGACGAATGCGGCGCGATGCTGTTCCACCGGGAACTCAGCGACAACCTCCACGTCTGCACGAACTGCGATCACCACATGCAGATCCGGCCGCGCGACAGATTCGCGGCGCTCTTCGATGGCGGCCTCTTCAACGAGGTGAAGGTGCCCGAGCCGATCGCCGATCCGCTCCAGTTCCGCGACCAGAAGCGGTATCCGGATCGGATGAAGACGGCGCAGAAGGCTACCGCCGAACCCGAGGCGATGCTGGTGGCCGAGGGCGAGATGGGCCGCACGCCGATCGTCGCGGCCGCGCAGGATTTCTCGTTCATGGGCGGGTCGATGGGGATGTACGTGGGCAACGCGATCATCGCCGCGGCCCAGCGCGCCGTCGAGCTCAAGCGCCCCCTCGTGCTCTTCTCGGCCGCGGGCGGGGCGCGGATGCAGGAGGGGATCCTGTCGCTGATGCAGATGCCGCGTACGACTGTCGCGCTCGAAATGGTGAAGGAAGCGGGCCTCCCCTACATCGTCGTCCTCACGCACCCGACGACGGGCGGCGTGACGGCGTCCTACGCCATGCTGGGCGACGTGCACATCGCCGAACCGAACGCGCTTATCTGCTTCGCGGGTCCTCGCGTGATCGAACAGACGATCCGCGAGAAGCTCCCCGAGGGCTTCCAGCGGGCCGAGTATCTTCTCGATCACGGCATGCTCGACCGCGTGACGCACCGGAAGGACATCAAGCACGAGCTTGTCACGATCCTCCGGATACTGCTGAAGCAGTCGCCCGCCGTCCGCGGCGACCTGCCCCCGCCGGAGCCCGCCGGCGCCGACCCTGCGCAGGCCGAAGAGCAGTCCGTCAAGACCGCAGACGCCTCCTGATCCGCGTCCAGCGCCAGCCGACGTCCCGATAGCCGACCTCCGAGCGCCCCCGATGAGCACCGTCGAAAAGACCTCCGACATTCTTCTCGAGCGGATGACGTCGCTTCATCCCAAGCTCATCGACCTGACGCTCGACCGGGTATGGCGGCTTCTCGACGCGCTCGGTCACCCGGAGCGGGAGATACCGCCGGTGATCCACGTCGCCGGGACCAATGGCAAGGGCTCGACCGTGGCGATGCTGCGGGCCGGGCTCGAAGGCGCGGACGAGACCTGCCACGCCTATACCTCGCCCCACCTCGCGCGCTTCCATGAGCGCATCCGCGTCGCGGGCGAGCTCATCTCCGAGGAGGAGTTCATAGCGGTGCTCGACGAATGCTGGGAGGCGAACGACCGGCGCGAGATCACCTTTTTCGAGATCACGACCGTCGCGGCGATCCTGGCATTCGCGCGCGCACCGGCCGACTGGACGCTTCTGGAGGTGGGACTTGGCGGGCGGCTCGACGCGACGAACGTGATCGACAGACCGAAGATGACAGTCATCACGCCGGTCGACTACGACCATCAGCAGTATCTCGGCGAAAGGCTCGCCGAGATCGCCTTCGAGAAGGCCGGCATCCTCAAACGCGGAGTGCCCTGCGTCGTCGGCCCTCAGCATGACGCGGCGCTCGAGGTGATCGAGCGGCAGGCCGCGAAGATCGGTGCGCCGCTCCTCGTCCACGGCCAGCACTGGCACGCCATGGAGGAACGCGGACGGCTGATCTTTCAGGACGACCACGGCCTTCTGGACCTGCCCGCGCCGAACCTGCCTGGCCCGCACCAGTTCATGAACGCGGGGGCGGCGCTCGCCGCGCTTCGCCATCTGGGATACGGCGAAGCGGCCTGCGAGGCGGCCGTGACGGCGGCGGTCTGGCCCGCCCGGATGCAGCGTCTGCGGCACGGACCGCTGGTCGACCTGGCCGGCGCGGCCGAACTCTGGCTCGACGGAGGCCACAACCCGGCGGCCGGAAAGGTCGTCGCCGAAACGCTCCGCCGCATGCCCGCACGGCCGACGCACCTGATCTGCGGCATGCTCAAGACCAAGGACCCGGCCGGTTTTCTGGCGCCGCTTCGCGACGTCGCAGAAAGCCTCACCTCAATCGCCATTCCCGGCGAGACGGCCACGCTTCCGGCCAATGACACCGCCGCCGCCGGCGACAGAGCGGGGTTCCCGGAATGCATCGCCGAAAGCCCCGCCGAGGCGATCCGCGCAATCGTCGCGGACGATCCCGATGGACGCATCCTGATCTGCGGCTCACTCTATCTCGCCGGCAGCGTTCTGAGAGAGAACGGCTAGCCTCGGGCCGGTCCCGAACCACGTATGCTCAGTTGCTCAGGTGGTCCGTGGTGAACAGGTAGTCACCGCCGCCCGCGCCCGCGTGGCAGGCGATGCATCCCTGATCGGCGCCCTTCGCCACCCGTCCGGCCAGGGGGACACCGTCGGGATTTGCGTCAAGCGACCCGTCGGCGAGGTACTTCGCCCAGAACCAGTCCGCGTTGTCCGGGTCGTAGCCCTCCTCCCGGCGGAACATGATGGTGACGGATGCGAGATGCTCGTCGGGGCTGGCAAGCGCCTGGTCCCCGGTGACGCCCTCCGGTCCGAAGTTCCGCTTGACCACGAGATCACCTTCATGCCCGTCGACGGTGGCCGTGTCGTAGAAGGTCATCAGCATCATGCCGTGCGGATCGGTTCCAGGATAGGGAAAGGACGCGATGGCGTCGTCGCCGGCGAGTCCGGCATCGACCATCTGCGACCAGAGCTCCCCGGCGTAATCGGTGTCGGCCTCGGTTCCGAACGGCATGTCCTGCGCCCAGCCGCCGGTTCCGGCTGCCAGCAGGGCGACTGCTGCGATCGTTCTGCGTCTCATCGGGTCTCCTCCTTCGTGTTGAAACGGTCAAACCGCCCGGCACGTCCGGAGTTCGATCACGGATCATCACGAGCGGATGATCCTTCCGGTCAGGCGAACCGCAGCGCCGCCAGCATCATCGGCGCCCGCAGCGACCCGGACGCACGTCTCTCGAGCGCCTGCGACGACGTGGTCCCAGCCGGACAGCGGATCGGTGAAGCCGCTGATCAGCCGGTTCCGCGCCACTTCGCCCGTGTGCGCCTGCGCGACGCCGGCGGCAAGACTGCCCGCGATGGCCAGTGCAGTCGGTCTCGACAATCGTTCACGCACCCGAAATCGTTGATGGTGTGGTCCTTGCCGCTCCCTGCGAGTCAATGCCGTCGTTCACGCAACCGGCGTCCTGCCTTCCCCGGCCCCGCGCCGCTCTTCCATCCAGAGCCGGCGCATCCGCCGCAGCAGTTCCTTCTTCGCCGCATCCACTTCGGGATCGGGATCGAGCGGCCCCGACCGGATGAACTGGCCGAGCTTCTGCGCCCGCCGCTTCGGGATGTAGCGCAGCACCTCTTCGGGCAGCCGTCCCGACGCCGCGTTCGCCGCGACCCAGGCCTCGGTCATGTCGGTCTCGGTCAGGTCCGTGTCGCTGCACCATTTCGTCTCGAAGAGCCGCATGATGTAGTCGAGAACCTCCTGCCGGACGTGCCTGCGGTCCGGCTTGTAGGGCAGGTGAAAAACATCCGAGACGATCTCGTAGGACGGCCAGTAGTAGAGATGCCCCTCGCGTCCCACCTCCCGCATCGCCTCGTCGATCGCCACCCTCAGGGTCGCCTTCGACACCGAGTTCGCGCCCAGACACCCGGCATCGCGGAACGTCGCGATCAGCGGGATGGGGGACAGAGTCACCAGCATCCTGGCGTCCGGCCGGTGCGTCCGGATCAGCCGGTGGATCGCGAGGATGTTGTCGCGGTTCTCCGCCACCGACGACACCCGGAACCGATGCCGCTCCGGATCGTAGACGTCCTTCGGGATCGTTCGCCAGAAGACATTGCCGGTGACCTCGTCATACCAGACCTCCGACAGGCCGAAGGTCAGTATGAACAGGTCGGTCTGGTCGAAAAGCCGCTTCGTCTCGAGCCGCACCTCCTCGTCGTAACCGAAGCTTTCCGCGTCGTAGCCGTGCCAGAGCTCCTCCTCGAAGATCTTGTTCTCCCAAGCCCATTCGAACTGCTGGCGGATCACGAAGGAGTTCACCATGCCTTCACGCATCGACACGACATAGGCCCGGCTCGCCTGTTCGCCGGAATTGACGATCGAGAAGTTGCGCGCGGTGAACCAGTTCGAGATATGCTCGGCGAAGCACGACCCGAAGGCGGTGATCCTCGTCTGCCGGGTGATCGGCTTTTCCGGTGGCAGCCAGCCCTTGAGAAGATACTCCTCGATTCCGCCGGGCGCGAGAAGACGTTCGATGCTCGGATTGAAGTTCGTCTGTTCGCCCCGGAACCACGTCCGGTAATCTGGGCTGTCCTTTCCGAAGGTCTGGAGACGCACGTGAACCGCCGATTTCTGCGGACGCGCGCCGGGCCTGTCTTTCGCCACCGGACCCTCCTTCAGGCTGTCAGGCGACTGTGCCGGGGCGGCGATCAGGCGTCAATCACGGCCTAGAGGATGTGCCCCGACTTCCTCGCCTTCACGTCGAGATATTTCTCGTTCAGCGGGTTGAGCCCCACCTTGAGCGGCACCCTCTCGGCCACGGCGATGCCGTTCGCCTCCATCATCCGCACCTTCGCGGGATTGTTCGTCAGAAGCCTCACGGACGAGAATCCCATCTCGCGCAGGATCATCGCGCCGATCCGGAAATCGCGCTCGTCGTCCTCGAAGCCGATCCGGTGGTTCGCCTCCACGGTGTCGAAGCCCTGATCCTGAAGCGAATAGGCCCGCATCTTGTTGGCGAGCCCGATCCCCCGCCCCTCCTGATTGAGATACAGCAGAACCCCCGCCCCCTCCTCGCCCATCAGGTGCAGCGCGCCCTTCAGCTGCGGCCCGCAATCGCACTTGAGCGAGCCGAGGATGTCGCCGGTGAAGCAGGCCGAGTGCAGCCGCGCCAGAACAGGCGTCTCGCGCGGCGGGCGGCCGATCTCGACCGCGTAATGCTCTTCGCCGCCGTCCTCGGGCCGGAACACGTGGACGCGTCCGGCCTCCGCGGCCGCGAGCGGCACGCGTCCGCTCACCACCTCGTGCAGCGGGCTGGCCGCCTCGAGAAGCGGTGCGATCTCCCCGGCATCGAGACGCGTCATCGCGTGCCGCGCCGCGAAGGCCGCCGGATCGTCAAGCTCGGCCACAAGCGCGGCGGGTAGAAGATGCGCGGTCTTCACCAGCCGCAGCGCGAGGCGATGCAGCGCGGCCTCGCCGCCGCGCTCCGAAACGAATGGCCCCTTCATCGGCGTCGTGAGATCGTCCGCCGGATCCGCGACCGCCCGCACCCAGTCGAGTCCCGCGTCCCCCGGCAACCGGATCCGCGCGAGATCGCCGTCATAGGCGCGCGCTTTCAGCGTCTCCGCCCTCCGCCCCGTGATCGCGAGCCCGACTTTCCCGGTTTCGCGGAACAAGCCCAGCCGTTCGGCTGTTAGCGCCTCGACAGCAGAGATCACGGCCCCGTGATCCGATCCGGAGAGAACGATCGGAATGCCGATCCTCAGATCGGCGCGGGCGCGGGCGAGGCGCTCTAGGAGGGAAGGACCGAACGGCATGGATATCCACCGATGTTGCCCCGTCGATCTAGCGCCGAACGCACGGAAATGAAACATTCACCGTCCCTGCGACACGAGCGCGTGAGAAGACTGCAGCAAAACTTGCCGGGATGATGACACTCCCACATTTCCGTGCAGAAAGGGGAAAGGACGGAGGCGCAAGCAGATGGCGACCCTCAGAAAAATACTCCTCGTCGATGACGACGACGACCTGCGCGAGGCGCTCGGCGAACAGCTCGTCATGACCGAGGAGTTCGACGTGTTCGAGGCGGGCTCGGGCGCGGAAGCGATGGAGAAGGCCAAGGTCGGCTTCTACGACCTCGTCATTCTCGACGTCGGGCTTCCCGACACCGACGGACGCGAGCTCTGCCGCCGGATGCGGAAGGCGGGCGTGAAATGCCCCATCCTCATGCTTACCGGGCACGACAGCGATGCCGACACGATCCTGGGGCTCGACGCCGGCGCGAACGACTACGTGACCAAGCCTTTCAAGTTCCCGGTGCTCCTCGCGCGGATCCGCGCCCAGCTGCGCCAGCACGAACAGTCCGAAGACGCGGTCTTCCAGCTTGGCCCCTACACGTTCAAGCCGGCGCAGAAGATGCTGGTGACGGAGGATGACAAGAAGATCCGCCTCACCGAGAAGGAAACCAACATCCTCAAGTTCCTATACCGCGCGACCGAAGGCGTCGTGCAGCGCGACGTTCTGCTCCACGAGGTCTGGGGCTACAACGCCGGCGTCACGACCCACACGCTCGAGACGCACATCTATCGTCTCCGTCAGAAAATAGAACCGGATCCGTCAAACGCACGCCTTCTTGTCACGGAAAGTGGAGGCTACAGACTGGTTGCTTGATTTGTATCAGGTTCCCCTCGCCACATGGGGGTCATCATGTGGCATTACCTCCCTGTTGGACTGACCGGGCCCCAGTGCCCGGTCTTTTTTTGCCGATCGCTCAAATTCGCTTGGAACACACATCCGGCTCATCCGTTCGAGGGCGAGGGCTTAATATCCCTCGTGTTTCAGACCCCCTCTCCGCGTCGGGGCAAAGGCGCGGAAACCTCCCTGTTGGACTGGCCGGGCCTCGTGCCCGGCCTTTTTTTCGCGTCGGGCTCGCCTCACTGGCTCGAAACCGCATTCTCCTCATCCCGGCGGAGCGTCGCCTGGAAATTTCCGTCCACGGTGACGAGATCGGCGTCGCTTTCCACCAGCCCCTCCGTGCCGCCCGGGGTCATCTGGGCGACGAAGCTCCCGGCGACCGCCATGGTGCCCTCCTGCACCTCCAGCGATTCGACCGAAAGATCGATGTTCTCTCCCTCGGCGATCCAGGTCTGGTCCGATCCCGCACGAAAGTAGGCCACGCGCGGCTCCTCGACATCGGGCTCGGCGGGATTTCCCGCGGCGCGGAAGGTGATGATCAGCGCGTCGGTAAAGCCGCTCTCGCCGCTTTGCCGGGCGATGCCAACAAGCCGCACGAGCCGTGCGGTCTCGGTCGGAACCCAGGAACTCGAAAGCTCCCCGTCCGCGCTCGCGACGCTCCAGACCACCGGTTCGAGGTTGAGCGTGCCTGAAATCGTGCCGCCGGAATCCTGCGCGGCGACGGGAGCGGCGAAAAGGGCGGCAAGAAGGCCGTAGCGCATGGGATATCTCCTCGTGTCTGGAGTGGATCAACGCGCCCCGCCCCTGCGCTTGTTCCCGAAGCTCCGACCGAATAAGGTCGCGCGGCATCGCGGGAACCTGCCATCACATGTCCTTCAAAATCGCCACCTGGAACATCAATTCCGTGCGCCTGCGCGAAGCGCTCGTCTCACGGCTGCTCGCGGACGAGGCGCCCGACGTCCTCTGCCTTCAGGAATGCAAGTCTCCGGTCGACAAGATGCCGCTCGATGCGTTCGCCGCGCTTGGATACGTCCATGTCGCGGCGCGCGGGCAGAAGGGCTACAACGGCGTCGCGATCCTGTCGAAGCTCCCCCTCGAGGACGTGGGCGACATGGATTTCGCCAGCCTCGGCCATGCCCGGCATGTCGCGGCCCGGCTCGAGAACGGCGTGGTGATCCACAACTTCTACGTTCCCGCCGGCGGCGACCTGCCGGACCGCGAGAAGAACGCCAAGTTCGGGCAGAAGCTCGACTACATCTCGGAAATGCGCGACTGGTTCCACGGCGACAGGCCCGGCAAATCGATCCTGGTCGGCGATCTCAACATCGCGCCGCGCGAGGACGACGTCTGGAACCACAAGCAACTGCTCAAGATCGTCTCCCATACGCCGATCGAGGTCGACCATCTGGGTCAGGCGCAGGACGCCGGTGGCTGGGTCGACGTCACCCGGCAGGACATTCCCGACGGGCGTCTCTTCAGCTGGTGGTCCTACCGCTCCCCCGACTGGGACGCGGCGGACAAGGGTCGCAGGCTAGACCACATCTGGGCCACGCCCGACATCTCGAACGCGGCCCACGGCAGCCGCATCCTGCGCGACTGCCGCGGCTGGACGCAGCCGTCCGACCATGCCCCGGTCTTCGCCACCTTCGACCTCTAGGCGGGCGCGCCTGCAGGGTCCGATTGCCGCGGAATGCCCCTTGGACTCTCACGCCTGCGCGATCATATAGGGGCGAACACGGGACCCATACGATCAAAGGGGGCAGTCATGCTCGAATTCGGACAGAAACCCCAGGCGGCGCCCACAGGCGACCTGATCAAGGAAACCTCCGAGGCGACCTTCATGGCCGACGTCGTCGAGGCGAGCCGCGAGGTGCCCGTCATCGTCGATTTCTGGGCGCCGTGGTGCGGCCCCTGCAAGACGCTCGGCCCGATGCTGGAGAAGGCGGTGGCCGAGGCCGGGGGCAAGGTCCGCATGGTCAAGGTCAACGTCGACGAAAACCAGCAGATCGCGGCCCAGCTCCGCATCCAGTCGATCCCGACGGTCTACGCCTTCCATGACGGTCAGCCGGTCGACGGCTTTCAGGGCGCCGTCCAGCAGTCCGAAATCAAGGCCTTCGTCGATCGCCTGACCGGCCTGGCCGGCGACGGCGGGCTCTCCGAAGCGCTCGAAGCCGCCGAGGAGATGCTGACCCAGGGCGCCGCCGCCGACGCGGCGCAGACCTTCGCCGCCATCCTCCAGGAAGAGCCCGAGAACGCCGCGGCGTTCGGCGGCCTCGTCCGCGCCTATCTAGCCGGCGGGCAGGAGGAGCAGGCCGAGGCGATCCTGGGCCAGGTGCCGGAAAAGATCGCCACCGCACCCGAGGTCGAGGCCGCCCGCGCCCAGTTGTCACTGTTGAAGCAGGCCGCGAACACCGGCCCCGTGGCGGAGCTTCGCGCCGCCGTCGAGGCCGATCCAGACAACCACCAGGCGCGCTTCGACCTCGCGCAGGCGCTGCACGCGTCGGGCGACGTGGAGGGTGCGGTGAATGAACTGCTCGAGCTGTTCCGACGCGACCGCGACTGGAACGACGGGGCCGCGAAGACGCAGTTGTTCACGATCTTCGAGGCGCTGAAACCGCAGGATCCGATCGCTCTGCACGGCCGCCGGAAACTCTCGTCGATGATATTTGCCTGAGCCCTGGGACGGGCTACCTCCCGCTCATGTTTCCCGCGGCCGACCTGCCGGACACCATACCGGTCTTTCCGCTGCCCGGCGCGCTGCTCCTGCCGCGCGCCCGGCTTCCTCTGCACATCTTCGAGCCGCGCTATCTGCAGATGCTCGACGACACCATGAAGACCTCGCACCGGCTGATAGGCATGATCCAGCCTCGGGAGGTGCCCGACTCAGACACGACCCGCCTTCAGGCAATCGGCTGCGCGGGCCGGCTGACGGCGTTCTCGGAAACCGAGGACGGCCGCTACATGATCACGCTAGCGGGCATCAGCCGCTTTCGCGTGACCCGGCAGATCGAAGGCTTCACCCCCTACATCCGCTGCGACGTCTCGTGGAACGCCTTCGCCCGGGATCTCGGCGGCACCGAGCGCGACGAAATCTTCGACCGGCCGAAATTCCTCGACCTCCTCGGCCGCTACTTCGCGGTCCAGAACCTCTCGACGGATTGGGACTCGATCAAGGAGGCGGAGGACGAACTGCTGGTGAATTCGCTCTCCATGCTC
The DNA here is from genome assembly GCA_964587905.1 of uncultured Rhodobacterales bacterium. GTDB lineage: Bacteria > Pseudomonadota > Alphaproteobacteria > Rhodobacterales > Rhodobacteraceae > DAINOF01. Next base: position 11,689 of record CAZPOK010000046.1, read on the forward strand.
CTGCCCTTCGATCCCGAGGACAAGCAGGCCCTGCTCGAGGCGCCCTCGCTGACCACGCGCCGCGAGACGCTGGTGACGCTCATCGAGTTCAGTCTCCGTCGCGGTTCGGACGAGGAGATCATGCAGTGAACGGCGGGGCGGCCTACGACCGTCACATGCTCGAGGCGCTGGTCTGTCCGGAAACCCGCGCGCCGCTGGCGTACGACCCGCAGCGGCAGGAGCTTGTCTCCCGCGCCGCCCACCTTGCCTACCCGATCCGCAACGGCATCCCCATCATGCTCGTCGACGAGGCGCGCAAGCTCGACTGACGGAGCCGCTTCGATCCGGTGCGCGTCGAGTGGACCAAAGCCCCTCGAAGGGCAATCGCCCTACACCGGCCGCCCCTGCAACAGCCTCGGCAGATCGCCCGACAGCCCCGCCGCCTCGCGAATGAACCTGCGCCGCACACCCGGCATCGCGTTGACCGCGCCCATGCCCAGATCCCGCGCCAGTCGCAGAAGGCCGTTGTCGTTTGAAAACAGCCGATTGAAGAAGTCCGTGGCCAGAAGAAGTGTCGTCGTGTCGAACCGGCGCCAGCGCTGATACCGCTCCAGCACCTCGGGCCGCCCGATGTCCTCGCCCCGCCGGCGGGCGTCGGTCAGAACCTCGGCGAGCGCGGCCACGTCCTTCAGCCCGGCGTTCAGCCCCTGCCCCGCGATGGGATGCATCGCATGCGCCGCGTCGCCGACCAGAGCCAGCCGCTCGCCCGTGAAGCTCAGCGTCATCGAGAGCGCCAGAGGATAGGTCCATCGTTTCCCGGCGAGCGATATCTCTCCCAGGAAGTCTCCGAACCGGGGCCGGAGAACCGCGAGATAGTCTTCGTCGTCGAGGGATTGGATCCGTGCGGCGCTCGCCTCGGTCTCGGACCACACGATCGACGACCGGTTGTCCGACAGAGGCAGAATGGCCAGCGGTCCCGGCGGCATGAAGAACTGGTGCGCGATGCCGCCGTGCGGCCTCTCGTGCGAGATCGCGCAAACCAGCGCGGTCTGCCCGTAGCGCCAGCCCTGCCGCCGGATCCCGGCGCGCGCCGCGGTGGGGCTCGTCCTGCCGTCGCATCCGGCGATCACCCGTCCGCGAATCCGCTGCCCATCCGACAGCACGGCCTCCACGCCTCCGTCCACGATCCGGTGATCCGTCACCGTACCCTCGACCTGTGTCACCCGATCCGACGCCGCGACCGCGCGCAGGAGCGCACCGCGCAGGAAGCGGTCCTCGACCATGTGGCCCATCGGGCCTTCCTCGATCTCGGCATGGTCGAATTCCAGCACGAAGGGCGACGGGCCTTCGCCCGCGCGCCCGTCCGTCACCTTGATCTCGAGGATCGGCTGCGACTGCGCGGCGACGTCCGCCCAGACCCCCAGCACCGTCAGAAGCCGCTGCGACGTGAGCGCCAGCGCATAGCTCCGACCGTCGAATTCCGGGTCCTCCCGAACGCCCGCCGGAGCCGGGTCAACCAGCGTCACGCGCAGCCCGCCCGAGGCCAGCGCCAGCGCCAGCGAGGTGCCGTTGAGCCCGCCGCCCGCGATCAGAACGTCCGTGTCATGTGTCATGCCTCGCAATATGATCGCGGGCCGGGCATTGTCCATGCGCCGACCTGCCGCTACCGTCCGGGCGAACAGCAAAAGGGACCTCGATGAACGACTGGTTGACCATGACTGCGGCGGATCTGGGGCGCGGGATCGCGACAGGCGAAATAGGGCCTGTCGCGCTGACCGAAACCTATCTCGGCGCGATCTTCGACCACCCGCTGCATGACCGCATCTACGCCCGCGTCACGCCGGACCGCGCCCTAGCCGAAGCCCGCGCGGCCGAGGCGCGTGCGTCCTCCGGTCACCGGCTCTCGCCGCTCGACGGCGTGCCGATCTCGTGGAAGGATCTCTTCGACACGGCCGGCGTTGCGACCGAATCCGGCTCGAAACTCCTCGCAGGCCGAACACCGACGTCCGATGCGCGAGTGCTGCGCAACGCCACCGCCCTCGGCCTCGTCTGTCTCGGGAAGACCCACCAGACCGAACTCGCCTTCTCCGGCCTCGGCTACAATCCGATGACGGCCACGCCGCCCTGCGTGAACGACCCGGACGCGGTGCCCGGCGGTTCCTCGTCCGGAGCTGCCGCCTCCGTCGCATTCGGCCTCGCCTCCTGCGGCGTCGGCTCCGACACCGGCGGCTCGGTCCGCATCCCGTCCGTCTGGAACGACCTCGTCGGCCTGAAGACGACCGCGGGGCGCGTCTCCCTCGAAGGCGCCCTCCCGCTCTGCGCGAAGTTCGACACCATCGGCCCGCTCTGCCGGTCCGTCGAGGACGCCGCGTTGGTCCTCGCGACCCTCGAAGGCGGACGGGCGCCCGACCTTCGCGGCGCGTCGCTGTCCGGTGCCCGGTTTCTCGTCCTCGACACGACAGCCTTCGACGGCATCGAGGATGCCCCCGCGACAGGCTTCGATCTGGCCGTCCGCCGCTTTGCCGATGCAGGGGCCGCCATCGACCAAGCGGAAATTCCCGAAGTGGCCGAAGCGATGGCGCTCGCGCCGATTCTCTTCGCCACCGAAGCCTACGGCACGTGGAAGCATGTCATCGAGGCCGACCCCGAAGCCATGTTCCCGCAGGTCCTCGAACGGTTCCGGGGCGGCAAGGACTTCTCCGGAGCCGACTATGTCGCCGCGTGGCTGGCGCTCGACCGCCTTCGCGCGGCCTACCGCTCCGCCACGTCTGGCTACGACGCCGTCCTCGTCCCGACCTGCGCCATCCTGCCGCCCAAAGCTGCGAAGGTCGCCACGGAGCCCGACTATTTCGTCTCCTCGAACCTGATGACGCTCCGCAACACCAGGATCGGAAATCTCATGGGTATTCCTGCACTTACGCTTCCGACCGGCGTGCCCTCGACGGGCATCTCCCTGATGACGCCGCCGATGACCGAGGAGCGCCTCCTGCGGCTGGGCGCGGCAGCCGAGAGGGCTTTGGCGTAAATGCCACAGGCCGGGTTCGGTCCCGGCGGGGCACGGTGAGATTTCTGGACCGTCTCCCACCGCGCGGCTAGTCTCCGGCCGAACGGGGCGGCATGACCCCGGCTTGAGGCACAGTATGAGCTTTCCCGAGCGGTTTTCGAAACTGCCTGAATACGCATTTCCGCGACTGCGGCGGCTTCTGGATTCGCATGCGCCGGGCGGCGAGGTGATCCAGATGACGATCGGAGAGCCGCGCCACGCGTTTCCGCCGTGGGTCGCTCAGGTCGTCGCCGACCACGCCTCGGAGTTCGGAAAATACCCGCCGAACGAGGGCACGCCCGAGCTTCGCCAGGCAATGGCCGACTGGGTCGCCCGCCGCTACGGAGTCACGCTCGACCCCGACACGCAGATCATGGGCCTGAACGGCACCCGCGAGGGCCTCTTCAACGCCGCCGTCGCCCTCTGCCCCGAGGCGAAGACCGGCCGCACTCCCGCCGTCCTCACGCCCAATCCGTTCTACCAGGTCTATGCCGTGGCAGCGCTGTCGGTCGGCGCCGAGCCGGTCTACGTCCCCGCGACCGCCGAAACCGGCTTTCTCCCCGATTACGCTGCGCTTCCCCCCGAGGTTCTCGACCGAACGACGATCGCCTATCTCTGCTCGCCCGCGAACCCGCAGGGCGCCGTCGCCTCGCGCGAGTACTGGGCCGACCTCGTCGCGCTCGCCGAAAAGCACGACTTCCGCATCTTCGCCGACGAGTGCTACTCCGAGATATACCGCGACACGCCGCCCCCCGGCGCTCTTGAAGTGGCGACAGCCCGGGGCGCCGACCCCGAGCGCCTCCTGATCTTCCACTCGCTGTCCAAGCGGTCGAACCTGCCCGGTCTCCGCGCGGGCTTCGTGGCGGGCGGCCCCCGCAGCATCGCCGCCGTGAAACAGCTCCGCGCCTATTCCGGCGCGCCGGTTCCCCTCCCCCTCCAGCGTGCTGCCGAAATGGTCTGGGCCGAAGAGGGGCACGTCGAGCAGAACCGTGCGCTCTATCACCGAAAGTACGATATCGCCGACCGCGTCTTCGCAGGCGTCGAGGGGTGCGGCGCGCCGCAGGCCGGGTTCTTCCTCTGGCTGCCGGTCGCGGACGGCGAGGAGGCCGCGCTGACGCTCTGGCGCGAAACCGGCGTGCGCGTCCTGCCGGGCGCGTATCTCTCGCGGGAGGTCGACGGCGAGAATCCCGGCCGGAGCTACATCCGTGTGGCGATGGTCACCGACAACGAAGACGAACTGCAGCGCGGGCTCGAATCGATCCGCGACTGCCTGATGAGTTGAGGCAAGAGGCACGCATGGCATACCAGACGCGGCAACGGGACCCGCTTTTCGACAGCGACACGCAGGCGATCATCGAACGGCGCGGCCGCGAGCTTCTGGGCCTTACACTTCTCGCCCTGGGCATCGCCGCGGCCCTGATGCTCGGTTCCTACTCACCGGACGACCCGAGCTGGCTCTCGGCCACCGACGAGCCGGCTCGCAACCATCTCGGCCGCGCCGGCGCCTCGATCGCCTCGCCGCTCGTTGTGATCGCGGGCTTCGCTGCCTGGGGCCTTGCCGTCGTCCTTTGCGTCTGGGGCCTGCGCCTCGTCGCCGACACCGGCGCGGACCGCGCGGTCAATCGCCTGATCTTCGCTCCGATCGCGATCGCCCTCTGCGCTGTCTACGCCTCGACCCACGTCCCTCCGGCCTCGTGGTCGCATTCCTTCGGCCTCGGCGGCCTCTTCGGCGACACCGTTCTCGGCGCGTTTCTCGGCATGCTGCCCGTGAACGCCGCGCTCGGCCTCCGGGTCACGGCCTTTGCCTCGGCGATCGCGGCGGTCTGGATGTCGGCATACGTGCTCGGCTTCACCCGCACGGAACTCGCCGCCGCCGCGCGCTACGGCCTCCGGTCGCTCATCATGGTCTATCACAGCGCGCTCCGTCTGCTCGCGCGGGGAGCGGTGGGAACCGTGAGAGGCGCTGCGGCCGGCTCGGCCTACATGGCCGGTCGCCGGGCCGCCCGTGCGGCCGCGGCCGAGGAAGCCGGCTCTGCCTCCGAAGCCATCCATGGACGCGGGCGCCCGACGCCCGTCCTGCGCACCGGCGCGTTCCGCGAAGACCCGCCCGTCGAGAACCCGCCACGCCGCGGTCTTCTCGGCCGCGCGAAAGCGTTCGTGACCCGCTCCGAGCCGGAGCCGGACCTCATGACGTTCGAGCCGGAGGAGGCACTCACCGGCGACGACCGCATTCGCGCCCGGATCGCCACTGCCGTGCGTGCCAAGGTCGGCGATCGCCCGGCCGCTTCAGTCGCCCGGGCCGAACCGCCGGTCGTGCGTCAAGAGCCCGCCGACACCGGGTTCCATGACGAGGACGACCCGGATGACTGGGAGATGCCTGAACCCGAACTGGTCGAAGGCCGCCCCGCCCTCGCCGCCACGCCGATGTTCGAGACCGGCCGCTCCGCCGCCGCCGCCGCGGCAACCGAGCAGAAGCGCGTCGTGCAGACCTCCGCGAAAAAAGCCCAGCCCTCGCAAAAGGCACGGGCGGAGGCGCAGCCTTCGCTCTTCGGCGATGCCGCGTCATCCTACGAGACCCCGCCGCTCTCGCTGCTCACCAATCCCGCAACGATACAGCGCCACCACCCCTCCAACGAGGCGCTCGAAGAGAACGCGCGGATGCTGGAGAGCGTGCTCGACGACTACGGTGTGAAGGGCGATATCGTCTCGGTCCGTCCCGGCCCCGTCGTCACGATGTACGAACTCGAACCGGCCCCCGGCCTCAAGGCCAGCCGCGTCATCGGGCTGGCCGACGACATCGCGCGGTCGATGTCCGCGCTGTCGGCCCGCGTTTCGACCGTTCCCGGCCGGTCGGTCATCGGCATCGAGCTTCCGAACGCCAATCGCGAGAAGGTCGTCCTGCGCGAGATCCTGTCGGCCCGCGACTTCGGCGATTCGAACATGCGCCTGCCGCTGGCGCTCGGCAAGGACATCGGCGGCGAG
>CAZPOK010000047.1:0-17402 GCA_964587905.1 uncultured Rhodobacterales bacterium
CTACCATCCGGTCGCGCGTCACGAGGTCCCCGGCATTGCGCACCAGCAGATGGATCAGGTCGAATACCTTAGGTTCCACGGCCACCGCGTTGCCGCCGCGCGTGAGCGTCAGGCGGGCATCATCCAATGTGCAATCAGCGAAACGGTGCTCCATGCGGCTACACGTAAAACGTTTTCCTGCGTTCGAGCCAACAGAATCCAAGCGCCGCCATGGTTTCCCAAGGCAATCCCAAGGGTTTCCAAGGGTCCCCCTCAAGCAAGGACACGCGGGACCGGGCACGTTTGGGTCATCAACCAAGGAGGCACCTCATGATGACCGCGATCGACACCGACCTGATGAAGCACAGCACCCCCGCCGTCCCGACCGAGCACGAGCGTCAGGCGCTGCGAGTCCGGCGTCAAGCCCGCCGCGCCGTGTTCTACGCTTTCATCAAGAAGGTCCTTTTGCACGCCCCGCGGTTCCCGGTGTTGGCGAAGCGGCCGCGCGTCAACTCGCGATTCTGATCCCGGCACGCCGGCCAATTCGACTTTCATCCTCGAAGCAGCAAACAGATGCAGCTTGCCTCTCATGCAGAATGCCGTGCGACGGACCAATGTCGTGGAAGGGCTCGAGGCCGTCACTCACCCCCGATTCTCCCAACGACCGCTACCAACGACGGGAGGTCCGGTTACCGGGCCAGCTTGCTGAAGTCAGGGAAGAATCTGCAACCTGCGGATGGCCGCTTCCGGAGCTTGCGTCAGGCTCGCGCTGCTGCACCGCCGCCAGGCCGCTTCGAGCCCAGAGTCGTGAATGCTGCGAGGTGAACGCATGGCGGGTCCGAAAAGGACCCGCCAGATTTACAAACCAAATCTGCGGGTTGGCCTCCGAGTGCGCCAAATAATTACCATATTTCGAACTCACTGTTCTGAGACTTGGCTTTGAATGTAATCGTCTGAGGATCGCGAGTGAACGGGCACGAACACACGTTTAGAGCAGGATCAATCGAGCTTGTCGCGGATGATGCCTTCATGCGTGCACAAGAAACGCGCGGGCCCAAACCGCTGTCTGATCGGATCTGGGGCATTGTCTTCGCGGCAGTTTTCTTTGGAGCTTCGTTGCTGTTTGCTCTCATGCCGGTAGAGAATGCGGACCAAGTTTTCTGGCTCAGGGTGATCCTGTGTGGTGGCCTCGCTATGATTGGCCTGATTTTAATTTTCGGTGCTATTGGAGAGAAAAAGATTTTTGAATTTGTAGAGGTTCACCGGGAAAAGGGATTGCTGATTTCCGGGCGCGACACGAAGGCTGGCCGCAAAGTCACCAATCAGATGCCGCTTCGTGCCATTGAGAATGTTTATCTTGGCTCCGAAGCGCTCAATCACGCTAGCAAAACCTTAGGAGGGACACAGACGCTGTACATCACCGGAGAGGGCGCTCCAAAAAAGAACATCTTGTTCGTTGGATCTGGCACAGCGCTTAACGAGATCAAATTTCATATTCAACGACTAGCAGGAAACTAAAGCTGCCACCAAAAAGGCTGTCCTGATGTTGCCGGTGTCTGAAATCCGCTCCGTCCGCACAGCGGTCGAAGCTTCCGTTTGGTTCGCTGCGGCACGTACAAATGACCGGTTTCTCCGCCGCGTGGCAGCGAGGCCGTATGGCGGCAGCGACAGATGATAATGCTACAGTTGCAAAGCGCGGAACTTGGCCAGGTCCGAAAAGGGCTCAAAGCCGTCACTGGACACCTTCTGTCAGGTGGCGACCGCTAGCGCCGGGCGGACCGGGCGTTCCGCGCCGCCTCGACGCGGATTTCGCGGACACCCTGAAGCGTCTGGTCGCTGAGGAAGAGGCCGACGACAACCTCCCGCGACCGCGGTGTCGAGACGCGCTGCGGCTCCGGTGGCGGAACGATCCGGAACTGATAGGTCAGGACGCCGTCGCGCGGCCCGTCGCGCGTCTCGCGCACCAGCGCGCCGTCGTAATGGCCCTGCGTCGGCGGCAGGCCGCGGGCGCGGACGATGGCCCCGCCGGGTGCGCGCTCGATCACCAGTTCGGTGACCTGATCGACGAGCGGACGCGGGTCCGCCGGGCGCGCGTCGAGCGGCACCAGTGTCTCGACTTCCTCCCCGCCCGCGAACCAGTTGAACGGGTTGAAACGGCTCTCGGCGATCCCGGCGCAGCCCGAAAGCATGCCGAGAAGCGAAATTGCGACGATCAACCGCCTGATCATGCTGTCCCCCTTGCCGTGCTTTCAGTCGCTTACCGGAAAGAGCGTCCGTTGAAAAGCGGCTCGCGACTGGACGTCCGCGGCGTGGCGCCTTACCTCAGGCGCGAAGCAAGGAGACCCAAATGGCCACGGAAGCCTTCGAAGAGATCGCGGAGACCTTCGAGTTCCTCGACGACTGGGAGGACCGCTACCGCTACGTGATTGATCTCGGAAAGCAGATGGAGCCGCTCGAGCCCGCCTTCCGGGTTCCGGCGACCAAGGTCGAGGGCTGCGCGAGCCAGGTCTGGCTGCTGCCCGAGATCGAGGGCGAGGGGGGCGGCGCCCGGTTCCGGTTCCGGGGCGAAAGCGACGCGATGATCGTGCGCGGGCTGATCGCGGTCCTGAAGGCGCTCTACAACGGGCTCACGGTAGGAGAGGTCCTGAAGGTCGACGCCGGCGGCGAGCTGGCCCGGTTAGGCCTCAACGATCACCTGTCCTCGCAGCGCTCGAACGGCTTGCGGGCCATGGTTCAGCGGATCCGGGACGTCGCGGCCGAGACCGCGGCCTGAGGCGCTCAACCCCTGCGTGTCCCCGCGGGGACGCCTCCGTTTTCAACGCCTTGGCGCCGCGGCCTCGGAGAGCACCGTCGCGAGATCCCCGTAGCCGGTGAAGCGCCGTTCGAACGCGAGGCCGAGCCGGTCGGCGCACTCCCGCGCCCTGGCGGTCAGCGCCGGATCGTCCGTCTGGGCCTGATAGACGAGCGTCTCGTAGTGTCCGAAATACGCATCCCGAAGCTCGGGGTGACGGTCGAGGCCGAGCGGTTCCCAGACGAAGGCGTCGAACTGGCGTGCGAGGAAATCGGTGAGGTAGAAGGCGGTGAATTCGTCTTCCGCCCGCGCCGCGAACGTCTCGTTGCCTTCGAAGAACGAATAGCAGTGCGGCCCGGGGACCATCTCGACGCCGAGCGTCCTGCATGTCTCCTGCAGCCCGCCGCCGGTGCCGCAATCGGCATAGACCACGAAGATGCGATCGTAATCGGCGCGGTGCCGCGCGACCGCCGCCTCGACGGCCGGCGCGATCCTGTCGGGGGTGTTGTGCAGGATCGCCGGGAGACAGGCGAGGTCGAGATGATCCCAGCCGTTGGCCCGCCTGAGCGCGAGGATCTCGTGCGCCAGCGCTCCGCAGGCGAGCAGAAGGACGCGCCCCTCGCGCGCGGGCGCGAGGCCCACGTCCCTGAGGGTCGCGTCGGCGGTCCGGGTGTTGAGGCCGTTGGCTGGCATGTGCCGTCGCGACATCGGACGTCCTCCGTCTGCACCGCGGACGAGGCGCACCGGCGGTCGTCCGCGACACCGGCCGCGGATCAGCCGGCGGCGAGCTGGTTGTGCTTGCGCGCGATGAACTGCTTTGCCGTCTCGACCGCCACGGCGGCGTCGCGGCAGTAGGCGTCGGCGCCGATCGCGCGGCCGAATTCCTCGTTGAGGGGCGCCCCGCCTACGAGCACGATGTAGTTCTCCCGGATGCCCTTTTCCTTCATCGTATCGATCACGACCTTCATGTAGGGCATGGTCGTGGTCAGCAGCGCGGACATGCCGAGGATGTCGGCCTCCTCGCGCTCGATCGCTTCGAGGTAGTTCTCGACCGGGTTGTTGATGCCGAGGTCGACGACCTCGAACCCGGCGCCTTCCATCATCATCGAGACGAGGTTCTTGCCGATGTCGTGGATGTCGCCCTTGACGGTCCCGATGACCATCTTGCCCTGCTTCGGCGCGCCGGTCTCGGCGAGAAGCGGCTTGAGGATCGCCATGCCGGCCTTCATCGCGTTCGCGGCGAGCAGCACTTCGGGCACGAAGAGGATGCCGTCGCGGAAGTCGTCGCCCACGATCTTCATGCCGCCGACGAGCGCGATCGTCAGAACCTTGTAAGGTTCCCAGCCGCGCTCGAGCAGGATGTTGACGCCCTCCGTGACCTCGTCCTTGAGGCCGTCGTAGAGGTCGTCGTGCATCTGCTGGACGAGTTCGTCGTCGTCGAGCTCGGAGAGGATGATTTCTTCGTCGTCAGACATTGGCAAACTCCAAAGAGGCCTCGGCGCCCCTGGTACTCAAGCTCCTAAATGCGTCCATAGTTCGCCGAGGACTTGGCGTATTGCGACATAGCCCGCGACGCAACCGACGCGGGCCCTCACGTTGTCGCGCGGAGGGCTGGCGCATGTTCTTCTTTCGTTCTATTCTGGCGCAATGGCAGAGAACAGCCCCGATCCGGCCTCGACCCGCGCCCGCGGACGCGGCGCCGCCTCGAACCGCAGCGGGCGGTTCGAGCGGCATGCGCGGGAGGCCGTGCACGATGGCTGGGAGACCGATCAGGATCTGCCGCCGCTCAGGACGGAGGTGGGCGTCGAGAGGCCGCGATCCGTCGTCACGCGGAACACCTCGCCCGACGTGGGCTTCGACCGCTCGATCAATCCCTACCGGGGCTGCGAGCACGGCTGCATCTACTGCTTCGCGCGTCCGACGCACGCCTGGCTGGGGCAGTCCGCCGGGCTCGACTTCGAGACGAAACTCGTGGCCCGCCCCGGGGCGCCCGAGGTTCTGGCCGAAGAGCTGCGGCGCGCGTCCTACCGGCCCGCCGTGATCGCGATCGGCACGAACACCGATCCCTACCAGCCGATCGAGGCGGAACGCCGCATCATGCGGGGCATCCTCGAGGTGCTGCGCGCGCATGGTCACCCGGTCGCGGTCGTGACCAAGGGAACCCTCGTCGAGCGCGACCTCGATCTTCTGGGCGAGATGGCCGCGAAGGGGCTGGCGCGGGTCGGCATCACGGTGACGACGCTCGACCCGGGGCTCTCGCGCCGGATGGAGCCGCGCGTGCCGCTCCCCGCGCGCCGGATCGAGACGATCCGCCGGCTTTCGGAGGCGGGCGTGCCGGTGCGCGTCATGATCTCGCCGGTGGTGCCCGCGCTGACCGACCACGAACTCGAGGCGATCCTCGCGGCCTGCGCGGAGGCGGGCGCGGTCGCGGCGAGCTGGATCATGCTGCGCCTGCCGCTCGAGGTGGCGCCGCTGTTCCGCGACTGGCTGGGCACGCATTACCCCGAGCGCGCCGCGCGCGTCATGGGGCGGGTGCGCGAGGTGCACGGCGGCCGCGATTACGACCCGGAATGGGGCAAGCGGATGCGGGGCGAGGGGCCGTTCGCGGATCTTGTCGCGCACCGGTTCGAGATCGCGTGCCGGAGGCTCGGTCTCGCGCAGGACCTGCCGCCGCTCAGAACGGACCTCTTCCGGGTTCCGCCCCGCGCGGGAGATCAGCTCGAGCTTTTCTGAGACGCCAACACGTTTCATCTTGCCGAAAATCCGCAGGACCGGCGCTAACCGCGCGCCCGTCGCCGGCTCCGGCGCGCGACAGGGGCGTCGTCGCCGGTGCCGTCCGACGCGGAGGAGAAGCCGCCGAGCGCCGCGGTGATCTGGTCCAGCGTCGGACGCTCGCCGCGGGGCCGGGTCTCGAGCGCCTCGCGCATCTTCACCAGGTGCTCGGGCGTCGTGCCGCAGCAGCCACCGATGATCGTCGCGCCGCAGTCGCGGGCGAGCACGGCATAGTCCGCCATCAGCTCCGGCGTTCCGTCGTAGTGGATGTGGCCGTCGTGGAACTTCGGGATGCCGGCGTTGCCCTTGGCGATGATCGGGCGCTCGCCGCCCTGCGCCGCGAAGCCGAGGACGGTGCGCAGGAGGTCGGAGGCGCCGACGCCGCAGTTCGCGCCGTAGGCCACGGGCGGGTAGGGGAGCTTCTCGACCATCGTCTGCATCGCCGGCGCGGTCAGCCCCATCATCGTGCGGCCGGCGGTGTCGAAGCTCATCGTGCCGCACCACGGCATCCCGGCGAGGCGCGCGGCCTCCGCGGCCGCCTTGTACTCCTCGGCGGCCGAGATCGTCTCGACCCAGAGCACGTCCGCCCCGCCCTCCTTCAGGCCCTCGGCCTGCTCGTGGAACATCTCGACGGCGATCTCGTGGGTGAGCGAGCCCATGGGCGTCATGATCTCGCCCGTCGGCCCGACCGACCCCGCGACGATGACCGTCCGGCCGGCGCGGTCGGCGACCTCGCGGCCGATCGCGGCGCCGGCGCGGTTGAGCTCGCGGACCCGGTCCTGCCCGTCGTGGAGCTTGAGCCGCGAGGCGTTGCAGCCGAAGGTATTGGTCAGGAACAGGTCGCTGCCCGCCTCGACCGCGCCGAGATAGAGCGCGTGGATCTTCTCCGGCGCCTCGACGTTCCAGAACTCGGGCGCGTCGCCCGAGGCGAGACCCATGTTGAACAGGTTGGTGCCGGTGGCGCCATCGGCCAAGATCCAGTCGCGCGCGGCGAGCAGGCGGGAGAGGGGATCGTCCATGAAGCCTCGCTGATGATCGAAGGGGCCACGTTTCCATGACCCCTGACGGACGCCTCATCGCATGCGCTTGCGCATGAGGCAAATGCAAGTTCGCGATAAACTAGATGAGCGGCGCTCAAGATGCGCGGCGTCAGGCCTCGTCGAGAAGCTGGCCCTTCGCGACGGCGAGAAGCTCGTCCATCTTCTTGCGGATCTCCTCTGGCGTCGCCTTCTCGCCCAGATCTCCGGAAACCTTTCGCACGACGTCTTCGTGACCGGCTTCCTCGAAATCGGACTTCACGACGTCGCGGGCATAGGATTGCGCGTCCTCGCCCGTGATCCCCATGAGTTCGGCGGCCCAGAGCCCCAGCAGCTTGTTGCGGCGCGCCTCGGCGCGGAACTGCATCTCGTTGTCGTGAGCGAACTTGTTTTCAAAAGCGCTTTCGCGATCGTCGAACGTGGTCACGGGGCGAACTCCCATCCTCGCAATTCGGTTCGTCCAGATATGCCCGCCCCGGCGGGACTTGCCAAGAGGGCGTTCTTGCCGGTCCGCGCGCTTTGCCCTATAGGACGCCGACCGGCGCGGCCTTCGGGGCACCGCGCCCTTTCCCATTGGAGACCTCATGGCACGTCGCAAGAAGGTATACGAAGGCAAGGCCAAGATCCTCTACGAGGGGCCGGAGCCGGGGACGTTCGTGCAGTATTTCAAGGATGACGCGACCGCGTTCAACGCACAGAAGAAGGACGTGATCGAAGGCAAGGGTGTTCTGAACAACCGGCTTTCGGAGTTCTTCATGACCGGGCTCGGCCAGATCGGGGTGCCGACGCACTTCATCAAGCGCATCAACATGCGCGAGCAGCTGATCCGCCAGGTCGAGATCATTCCGCTCGAAGTTGTGGTGCGCAACTACGCCGCAGGCTCGATGTCGAAGCGGCTCGGAATCGACGAGGGCACGGCGCTGCCGCGGCCCATCGTCGAGTTCTACCTCAAGGACGACGCGCTCGGCGATCCGCTGGTGACCGAGGAGCACATCATCGCCTTCGGCTGGGCGTTGCAGCAGGACATCGACGACATGGTCGCGCTGGCGCTGCGGGTGAACGACTTCCTGTCGGGATGCATGGTGGCGGTCGGCATCCGGCTCGTCGATTTCAAGATCGAGATCGGCCGGATCTGGGACAACGACTACCAGCGGCTGATCATCGCCGACGAGATCAGCCCGGACTCCTGCCGACTCTGGGACGTCGAAACCGGGCAGAAGCTCGACAAGGACGTGTTCCGGCGTGACCTGGGCAATCTGGCGGACGCCTATACCGAGGTGGCGCGGCGGCTCGGCGTGCTGCCGTCGAACGTGACGCATGCGGCGAAGCCCACCCTGATCAATTAGCTGGCCGCGGGCGGCGGCCCGGGAAACGTGCGACCCTTCCGGAGAGGCAAGCGGGGAACAGGCGAAAGATGAAGGCAAGAGTGCAGATCATGCTGAAGGAGGGCGTGCTCGATCCGCAGGGAGAAGCGGTGCGGCACGCGCTCGGCACGCTGGGGTTCGAGGGCGTCGAGGGGGTCCGGCAGGGCAAGGTGATCGAGCTCGACCTGGCCGAGACCGACCGGGCGACGGCCGAGGCGCGGGCCACAGAGATGTGCGAGAAACTCCTCGCGAACACGGTGATCGAGAGCTACCGGGTGGAGATCCTCTGAACGATGCGCGCGGCGGTCCTTCGCGAATACAATGCCGATCTGTCCGTCGAGGACGTCCCCAGTCCGGACTGCCCCGACGACGGCGTCGTCCTGAAGGTCATCGCCTGCGGCATCTGCCGGTCCGACTGGCACGGCTGGACCGGCGAGCATCCCCGGGTGAAGCCGGGCCAGATCGGCGGGCACGAGTATTGCGGCGAGGTCGTCGCGGCCGGGGCGAACGCCACCCACGACGTCGGGGACAGGCTCGTCGCGCCGTTCATCCTTGCCTGCGGCGCCTGCCCGTCCTGCCAGTCCGGCCACGGGAACACCTGCCCCAACCAGCGTCTTCCGGGCTTCGTGGAACCCGGCGCCTTCGCCGAATTCGTGGCGGTGCCGTTCGACCACAACCTCGCGCGGCTGCCCGAGAGCCTGTCGCCCACGGTGGCCGCCGGTCTCGGCTGCCGGGTGACGACGGCGTGGCACGCGCTGACCGGCCGGGCGGCGCTTCAGCCGGGCGAATGGCTGGCGGTGCACGGGACCGGCGGCATCGGTCTTTCGGCGGCGATCCTCGGGCGCGCGATGGGCGCGCGGGTCGTCGTGGTCGACGTGGTCGAGGAGAAGCTCGCGCATGCGCTCGGGCTGGGCGCGGAGGCGGCGGTGAATGCGCGGGAAGGCGATACGGCCGCCCGCATCCGCGAGATCACCGGCGGCGGCGCGCATGTCTCGGTCGAAGCGCTCGGGATTCCTCAGACGGTGAACGGCTCGATCGAGTGTTTGCGTCCGCTTGGCCGTCACGTGCAGGTGGGCATGCCGATCGGGCACACCGCGCGGATGGAAATCAACATGAATGCCGTCTACATGGGGAATCTCGCCATGTACGGAACGCGCGGCATGCCGGCCTGGAAGTATCCCAGCCTGCTGGGGCTCATCGAGAGCGGTGTCGTGGACATGGCGCCGCTCATCGCCCGCGAGGTGGCGCTGTCGGACGCGAGCGCCGAGTTGCGCGCCTTCAACGGACCGACGCCGCCGGGCGTCGCCGTGATAACCGATTTCACGAGGTAGCCATGAAAGCCGCCGTCATCGTCTATCCCGGGTCGAACTGCGACCGCGACCTCGCCGTGGCCTTCCGAAAGGCCGGCGCCGAGGTCGAGATGGTCTGGCACAAGGACACCGGCCTGCCCGCGGGAACCGATGTCGTGGGCGTGCCGGGCGGATTTTCCTTCGGCGACTATCTGCGCTGCGGCGCGATCGCGGCGCGGTCGCCCGTCACGTCCGCCGTGATCGACCACGCGAAGAAAGGCGGCTATGTCCTTGGGGTCTGTAACGGATTCCAGGTTCTGCTGGAAACCGGCCTGCTGCCCGGCGCCCTGATGCGCAACGCCGGGCTGACGTTCGTGTGCCGCACGGTCCCGCTGACGGTGACGACGTCGGATAGCGTCTTCACGTCGGGCTACGGCGCCAGCGAGACGATCCGGCTGCCGGTGGCGCATCACGACGGGAATTACGTCGCCGGGCCCGAGACGCTCGCGCGGCTGCGGGACGAGGATCGCGTCGCGTTCCGCTATGGCGAACCGGTCAACGGCTCGGCGGACGACATCGCGGGGATCCTGTCGGAAAACCGGCGCGTTCTGGGCATGATGCCGCATCCCGAACGCGCTTGCGAGCCGGCGCACGGCGAGACGCAGGGGGCGACGCTGTTCCGGAGCGTCGTCGCGGGCGCGCTCGCCGAAGCTTGAGCGGAACGCCCCCCGGGGCTAGGGTTCGGTCATGAACGAGACAGTCGATACCGTGGACGGCCAGAGGCCGGGCGCCGATTGGCGTGTGCGGATCTCGTTCATCGCCTTCGTCGCGATCGCCGTGGCGGTCGTCTGGTTCACCAACCAGCTTCTCACCGAGCGCTTCACCGAGGCGACGCGGAATCGCGCCGAGGTGCGCCTGGCCCTCTACACCGGGAACCTGCAGTCCGAATTGCAGCGGAATTCGGTGGTTCCGCTGCTGCTCTCCCGCGATCCGGCGCTGATCGGCGCGCTGAATTCCGGCGAGTTCTCGCAGACGACGCAACGGCTGATCAGCTATCGCGACGAGATCGGCGCGGCGTCGCTTCTGCTGCTCGACCGCGAGGGGCGGGCGGTGGCGTCGACCGAGCGCAGCGAGCTCGGCTCGCAACATCGCGCGGCGACCTATTTCGTCGAAGCCCTGCGGTCCAACGACACGGTGTTCACGACGACCCGCCGCGACAGCGGCGCGGTGCAGTTCAGCTATTCCCGCAAGGTCGAGACCGGCGGATCGGTGGCGGGCGTCATCGTCGTCGGCGTCGATCTGAGGAAGTTCGAGAACTCCTGGGGCGGCTTCTCGGACGCCGTGATGGTGACCGATTCCGAGGGCGACATCATCCTGGCGACCGAGAGCCGCTGGCGCGGGCTGACCGAGGCGGAGGCGCTCGCCGTGCAATCGGCCCCCTCGGCGATCGAGCGCGCGCTGCAGGCGACGGCGCAGTGGGCGGCGCTGCCGGTGGACGCGTTCTTCCGCGGCGACGCGGTGATGCGCCAGGAGACGCGCATCGGCTTTCAGGGCTGGCGGATGACGTCGTTCACCACCTACGCCAGCGTGCGGGAGCGGGTGAACACCTTCATCGCGCTCGAGATCATGGTCTTCGCGATTCTCCTCGCGAGCGCGCTGTTCTTCATGAACCGGCGGGCGACGAACCGGTCGATCCTGTTCCAGCGGGAGTCGGCGGAACTTCGCCAGCTGAACACGGCCCTGCAGCGGGAAATCGCCGAGCGGGAGCGTGCGGAGAAGAACCTCGAGGTCGCCGAACAGACGCTGCAGCAGTCCTCCAAGCTGGCCATTCTCGGCGAGATGTCGGCGAGCGTGAGCCACGAACTCAATCAGCCGCTGGCCGCGATGAAGACCTACCTCGCCGGGGCCAAGCTGCTTCTCCAGCGGCGCCGGTCGGAAGAGGCGCTGTCGTCGTTTCAGCGGATCGATGACCTGATCGAGCGCATGGGCGCCATCACGCGGCAGCTCAAGAGCTATGCGCGCAAGGGCGGCGACGCGGTGGAAGCCATTGACGTCAAAGCCTCGATTTCCTCGGCGCTGACGATGATGGAGCCCCAGCTCAAGCGCCGGAACGTCCATATCGAGACCTCGCTCCCGCGGGAGCCTCTCATGGTCATGGCCGACAGGGTGCGGCTCGAGCAGGTGCTGATCAACCTGATCCGCAACGCGCTCGACGCGACCAAGGACAAGGCGCAGCCCGAAATCGGCATCGTCGGCACGGGGGGCGACGCCGTCCTGATCGCGGTCCGCGACAACGGCGACGGCATCGAGGATCTCGAGCGGCTGTTCGAGCCGTTCTACACGACCAAGTCGGCCGGCGACGGCGTGGGACTCGGTCTTGCCATTTCCTCGGGCATCGTGAACGACTTCGGCGGTCGGCTCACCGCGCGCAACACGCAGACCGGTGGCGCCGTCTTCGAGATCATCCTTCCGGCGTTCCGGGAAGGGCGGCAGGCAGCGGAGTGAGGGTGCCATGTCAAAAGGCATGAAAATCGCGATCGTGGACGACGAGCAGGACATGCGCCAGTCGATCAGCCAGTGGCTGGCGCTGTCGGGGTTCGACACCGAGACCTACGCCAGCGCCGAGGACGCGCTGAAGGCCGTCGGCGCGGACTATCCGGGCGTCGTCGTCTCCGACATCAAGATGCCGGGCATGGACGGCATGGCCTTCCTGAAAAGGCTGATGAGCGTCGACAGCGGGCTTCCGGTGATCCTGATCACCGGCCACGGCGACGTGCCGATGGCGGTGGAGGCGATGCAGGTCGGCGCCTACGACTTTCTCGAAAAGCCGTTCAACCCCGACCGGATGACCGAGCTTGCCAAGAAGGCCACCGTGGCGCGCCGCCTGACGCTCGACAGCCGGGCGCTCCGGCGCGAGCTGTCGGACGGGGCCGGCATCATGAAGAAACTCGTCGGGTCCTCGCCGGTGATGGAGCGGCTCCGCGAGGACATTCTCGACCTAGGCCAGGCCGACGGTCACGTGCTCATCGACGGGGAGACGGGAACCGGCAAGACGCTCGTGGCGCACGCCCTGCATGCCGTCGGCGCGAAGCCGGGGCGCAAGTTCGCCGTGTTCTCCTGCGGTTCGGCCGACGAGGAGACGCTGGCGAAGCGGATTTTCGGCCCGATGGAAGAGGGTGGCCAGTTGCCGCTCGTCGAGGAGGCGCGGGGCGGGACGCTCGTGCTCGAGGACGCCGACGCGCTGCCGCAGGCGCTGCAGGGGCGGCTGCTGACCTGGATCAACGAGCAGGGCATCCCGGCCGAGACGCGGGTCGTGGCGATCTCCAACCTGCAGGAGCAGGGCAAGACCTGCGAGGACGTGCTGCGGCCGGATCTCTATTACCGCCTGGCCGCGCTGAAGATCACCGTCCCGCCACTCCGGTCGCGGGGCGAGGACATCCTGACGCTGTTCAACCGCTTCGCGGAGCAGTTCGCCGACGAATACGGTTGCGAAACACCCGAGGTCGGCGCGCAGGAGGCGGCACAGCTGCTGCAGGCGCCGTGGCCGGGGAACATCCGCCAGCTCGTCAATATCGCCGAACGCGCCGTTTTGCAGAACCGCCGCGGCTCGGGCACGATCGCATCGCTGATCATGGCCGACAACGAGACCACGGCGCCCACCATGACGACCGAGGGCAAGCCGCTGAAGGAATATGTCGAGGCGTTCGAGCGGATGCTCATCGACAACACGATGCGCCGCCACAAGGGGTCGATCGCGGCGGTCATGGACGAGTTGTGCCTGCCGCGCCGGACGCTCAACGAGAAGATGGCGAAATACGCCCTGCAAAGATCCGAATACCTCTGAGCGCTGCCGCGCCCGCCGCATGCCGGCGGGCGGCCGGGACTCATTCGATTTTCCTCATTGTATTTTCGCACCCTTGCGCCCTATTGTACCCGGACGGGGCTGGGCCAGCCGTAACGGTGCCTTGCCCTGATCGAATTCTCTGCCCTCCGCGCGGCTTCAGGACCAGTCAGCCGGCGGGGGACAGTCGGATCGGCCACATGGCCAGTAGAATGCCCTGGCGCTGCGAAACGCCGCCGGGCGCTTGAACGGGCGCCGAACAGGCGCCGGAGAAGAAACGCGATGGTGCGAGCGACGGCGACAGGAAGGATGATCCGCTTTGACGGACAGGCCCTTCCGTGCGCCGCTGCCGCATCCCTCGCCCGTACAAGCCACCGATCGACGCGCGCGACGCCGCCCCCGGCCTCGCGCGCCTTGCGGTGCCGAGAGACTTCATGGGAAAGAAAATGCTTATCGACGCCACCCACGCGGAAGAGACCCGCGTCGTGGTGGTGGACGGAAACAAGGTCGAGGAGTTCGACTTTGAATCGGAGAACAAGCGCCAGCTAGCCGGAAACATCTACCTCGCCAAGGTCACCCGCGTGGAGCCGTCGCTCCAGGCGGCCTTCATCGACTACGGCGGCAACCGGCACGGCTTCCTCGCGTTCTCGGAAATCCACCCCGACTACTACCAGATCCCGGTCGCCGACCGGGAGGCGCTTCTCGCCGAGGAAGCCGCGCTCGCCCAGTCGGAGGACGACGAGGACGAAAAGCCCAAGCGGGCGCGCCGCTCGCGGTCCCGGAGCCGTCCCAAGGCGGAAACCGCCAAGTCCGATGACGTGATCGAGACGAAGGACCTGCCCGGGAACGACATTCCCGGCATGGACGTCTTCGATACCGCGGACGAGACCGATGTCGCGGAAGACGAGGCGAGCTCGCCCGTCGAGCGCGTCGCGGAGACGCCGGTCGAGACCCCCGCGAGGGATGAGGACGACAGCGACGACGAGAACGGGAATGGCGAGGACGGCGGAGCCTATCGCGCGATGGACGATGCGTCCGAACGCGACTCCGACATCGAGTCGGTCGCCGACGAGGACGTGAGCGAGGAGATCCAGCGTCCCCGCAGGGGGCGCGTCAAGAAGTACAAGATCCAGGAGGTCATCAAGGTCCGCCAGATCCTTCTCGTTCAGGTCGTCAAGGAGGAGCGCGGCAACAAGGGCGCGGCGCTCACGACCTACCTCAGCCTCGCGGGGCGCTATTGCGTGCTCATGCCGAACACCGCGCGCGGCGGCGGGATCAGCCGCAAGATCACGAACGTCGCCGACCGCAAGAAGCTGAAGGAGATCGCGGGCGAGATCGACGTCCCGAAGGGCGCGGGCCTGATCATCCGCACGGCCGGGTCGCAACGCACCAAGGCCGAGATCAAGCGTGACTACGAATACCTGCAGCGGCTCTGGGAGCAGATCCGCGAGCTTACGCTGCAGTCGATCGCGCCGGCGAAGATCTACGAGGAAGGCGACCTCATCAAGCGGTCGATCCGGGATCTCTACTCGAAGGACATCGACGAGGTCTTCGTCGAGGGCGAGGCGGGCTATCGCGTCGCCAAGAACTTCATGAAGATGATCATGCCCTCGCATGCCAAGAACGTGAAGCTCTACGTCGAGCCGATGCCGCTTTTCGCGCGCTACCAGGTCGAGAGCTACCTCGCCGGCATGTTCAACCCCGTCGTGCAGCTGAAGTCCGGCGGGTACATCGTGATCGGCATCACCGAGGCGCTCGTCTCGATCGACATCAACTCCGGCCGCGCGACCAAGAAGGGGTCGATCGAGGAGACCGCGCTCGAGACGAACCTCGAAGCGGCCGAGGAGATCGCCCGGCAGCTGCGCCTGCGCGATCTCGCGGGCCTCATCGTGATCGACTTCATCGACATGGAGGAGCGCCGGAACAACAACGCCGTCGAGAAGCGCTTCAAGGAGAGGCTCAAGACCGACCGGGCGCGTATCCAGGTCGGCCGCATCTCGGGCTTCGGGCTTCTGGAGATGAGCCGGCAGAGGCTCCGCCCCGGCATGCTCGAGGCGACGACCCAGCCGTGTCCCTCGTGCCATGGCACCGGCCTCGTGCGCTCCGACGACAGCCTCGGCCTGACCATCCTCCGCCAGATCGAGGAGGAAGGCGTGCGCAAGCGGTCCCGCGAGGTTCTGCTCAAGGCGCCGGTGGGCATCGTGAATTTCCTGATGAACCAGAAGCGCGAGCATATCGCGCAGATCGAGGCGCGCTACGGCATGTCGGTGCGGGTCGAGGCCGATCCGTTCCTGATCAGCCCCGACTTCTCGCTCGAGAAGTTCAAGACCGCGACGCGCGTGGTCGATGCCGTGTCGGCGCCCGTGGTGTCGGCGGACGCATCGCTGATGCTCAATGTCGAGGAAGAGGCCGAGGACGAGACCCAGGAGGACGAGGCCCAGCAGGACGAGCGTCAGCAGGAGACCGGCGAGGGCGACGGCTCCGGCAAGAAGCGCCGCCGCCGCCGTCGTCGCCGTCGCGGCTCCGGCGGTGGAAACGGAAACGGCGAGGGCCAGCAGAGGGACGAGGGCGAAGAGACCGCGCGCGAGGCTCAGCCGACGCCGGAGCCCGTCGCCGCCGAGGCGCGGCCGGAGGTGACGGCGGAGGCAGCCGAGCCTGCGGAAGAGCCGAAACCGAAGAAGCGGACCACCCGCTCCCGGAAGAAGACGGCGGAGGTTCCCGTCGAGGCGGCCGGAGCGGACGAGGACACGCTCGCCCCGAAGGAGGCGGCGACGCCGGCCGAGGCGGGCGAACCGCTCGCGGCGGAGGAGAAGCCCAAGCGGAAGCGGGCGCCGAGAAAGAAGAAGACGGACGAGACGGAAACGCCCGCGCCCGCGCCGGACGCCGCCGAAGCGCCCCAGCCGACGCCCGAGCCGGTTCAGGAGGCGACACCCGAGCCCGAGCCGGCGAGGGAACCGGTCCCCGAGGCCGGGTCTGAGCCCGTGCCGGAGCCGGAACGCGCGCCCGAATTCGCGGAAGCCGACGCCGAGCCGGAGGAGGACCAGAAGCCCAAGAAGCGCGGCTGGTGGTCGATCGGTCGATGACGCACCGCGTCGGGGCGAGCGCCGCTCGCCCCGTGACGTTCAGCCCTTCACGATGAAGTAATGGGTTTCCCCGCCGTGTTCTTCGGCCGAGACGAAGGCGTGTCCGCCCTCCGCGCAGAAATGCGGGACGTCCACGACGGCAGCGGGGTCGGTGGCCCTCAGCCGAAGCGTCTCGCCCGCCGACATGGCGCGAAGCTCCCGCGCCGCGCGCAGCACGGGCAGGGGGCAGAGGAGTCCGACCGCATCGATGTCCCGATCCCAATCCATGGCGGCGCGATAGGCGGCATGTTTCATTTTGTCCACCGTCTTGTGACAAACCGTGTCGTGACCTCGCCTCCGACATTCAGTAACTGAGGACAGGACATGATCGGCGTGGACATCTTCGACCTGAGCCTTCTGCCCGCGATGACCGTCGCGGTTATGGCAGGTGTGCTGTCGTTTCTCAGTCCCTGTGTGCTCCCCATCGTGCCGCCGTATCTCGCCTACATGGGCGGCATCAGCATGGCCGAGATGGAGGGCGAGGCGCCGGCGCGGCGGCCGGTGGTGATGTCGGCGCTGTTCTTCGTGCTGGGGCTCTCGACGGTCTTTCTGTTCCTCGGCTTCACCGCCTCGGCGTTCGGACGATTCTTTCTCACCAACCAGGAATGGTTCGTCACCATCGCGGGCATCGTCATCATGGTGTTCGGGGCGCATTTCCTCGGCATCTACCGGATCGCCTTCATGGACCGCGAAATGCGGGTGGACGCGGGCGACCGGGGCGGTTCGGCTTTCGGCGCCTACGTGCTCGGTCTCGCCTTCGCCTTCGGCTGGACGCCCTGTATCGGGCCGATCCTGGGCTCGATCCTGTCCATCGCCGCCTCGGAGGCGGACGTGGGGCGCGGCACGGCGCTCCTTGGCGCCTACGCTGCGGGGCTGGGGATCCCGTTCCTGCTCGTCGCCGCCTTCTTCCCGAGCCTGACGGGTGTCATGGCGTGGATGAAGCGCCACATGGAGCGGATCGAGCGCGTCATGGGCCTGCTTCTGTGGACCGTCGGCCTTCTGATGCTCACCGGCAAGTTCACCGATTTCTCCTGGTGGCTGAACGAGCAATTCCCGATCCTTCAAACCTTCGGCTAGCTTGGACTTTTCCCGCATTCGGGGCATATATTCTGGCGGGGGTGTCAGGATCGGACGATGAGCCAGGAAAAACGCGGCCCCGATTTTCGCCGGCACGTCTTCTACATTCCGGGATACGACCCGTTCCCCG
>CAZPOK010000048.1:0-17373 GCA_964587905.1 uncultured Rhodobacterales bacterium
TGATCTCCTTCTTCCAGAAGGGCGCGCGGGATTTGAGGTAGTCCATCAGGAACTCCGCCGCCGCGAAGGCATCGGCCCGGTGCGGCGCGGCGGTGGCGACCATCATGATCTGCTCGCCGGACGCGAGCCGCCCGTGGCGGTGGATGACAAGGCTCGCCGTCAGGCTCCAGCGTGCAACGGCCTCCGCCTCCATCGCCGCGATCGCCTTCTCCGTCATGCCCGGATAGCACTCGATCTCCATCGCCTCGAGCATGCCGGTGTCGTCGCGGACGAGGCCCGAGAAGGTGACGAGCGCCCCCGCATCCGCCCGCCCCGCCACGAGACGCGCGGCCTCCGCGCCGAGGTCGAAGTCCTCCGTCTGCACCCGGACCGTCATCTCAGCCTCCGGTCATCGGCGGGAAGAAGGCCACCTCCCGCGCGCCTTCGAGCGGCGTGTCGAAACCGGTCAGCTCCTGGTCCACCGCGACCCGGATCGCCGAGAGGTCCATGAAGGCCGCGGCGTAGCGCTCCTCCCTCGCCTTCAGTTCCTCCACGAGGTCGGCCACCGTCGCGGCTTCGGTCTCCAGCCGCTCCTTCGGCAGGCCGATCCGCTCGCGGACCCATGCGAAATAGAGAACGTCGATCATCATGCATCCCTCAGAAGCGGCAGCGACTTGCGGAAGTAGTCCCATCCCGTGACGACCGTCAGGACCGCGGCAACCCACAGGAGCGCCACCCCGGCGTACCAGCTCACGAACATGCCGTCGTAGAGGATCTCGAGCCCGAGGTGATCCTCCACCTCGCCCTCGAGGATCCGCACCACCATTTCCTCGCCAAGACCGAAGGCGAGCATGCCGAAGTAATGCTCGAACACGCCCTGCGCGAAAAGGACGGCGATCGCCACCATCTGCGCCGTCGTCTTCCACTTGGCGAGCTTCGTGACCTTCAGGGTTGCGGCGGCCGAGCCGAGGAACTCCCTCAGCCCGCTGACGAAGACCTCGCGGAACAGGATCAGCGTTGCAGGCAGGAGAATCCACGGGTTCATCCCCGAGAACCCGGTGATCACGAGAAGCGCGATCACCACCATCGCCTTGTCAGCGATCGGGTCGAGCATCGCGCCGAACTTCGATTCCTGTTTCCAGAGCCGGGCAAGATAGCCGTCGAACCAATCGGTCGCGGCCGCGCCGACGAACAGGACGAGCGCGAACCAGTCGGCCCAGGGACGTGTGAAGTAGAGAAACATCACAGCCACCCCGGGCGCCGCCAGCAGGCGGAGCGTCGTGAGCACGTTGGGGATCGTCCATGTCATGCCGCGGACCATAGTCGTGACCTCGAGGAAAGGAAACGGCCCCGCGCTTGCCGGACCTGCTCTCCGCACTCTACATTAGAGACCATGACAGAGGTCGCGCGCATGTTCCATCGGGCCTACAGCCGCGCCGAGTACATCTCGGACGCGGTGGTGCACGTCGCGGGGGTCTCGATCGCCCTGATGGCGGTGCCCGCGCTCATCGTCACGGCGGTGCTCGTGCGCGGGGACACGCCGTCGGTCGTCGGCGCGGCGGTCTACGGCGCCGTGCTGATCCTGATGCTCCTCTGCTCGGCGCTCTACAACATGATCAGGCACCCGGACTGGGCAGGCCTCCTGAAGCGGCTCGACCATTCCGCGATCTACATGAAGATCGCCGGCACCTACACGCCGTTCACGCTGATCTCGGGCCAGGGCGCGGGGCTCACGCTCGGCCTCTGGGGCGCGGCCCTTGCGGGCGTGACGCTCAAGGTTCTCGCGCCGCACCGGTTCCGGTGGGCCGGCCTCGCCCTCTACCTCGCGATGGGCTGGGCCGGCCTGATCGCGGGCCGCGCGCTCATGGAGGCGCTGCCGACCCCGGTGATCGTGCTGATGATCACGGGCGGCGTGCTCTACACCCTCGGCGTGATCTTCTACCTCTGGGAAAAGCTGCCGTTCCACAACACGATCTGGCACGTCTTCGTGCTGATCGCGAGCCTCGTGTTCTACGCGGCCGTGACGATGCAGGTCGTGCTCGGCTGAGATGTCGCAGCCGCTTCGGCGCGGCTTCCGCCTAGCCCTTCGCGTGGAAGAAATCATAGATCGTCTGCGCCAGTCCCTCGCTGATCCCGTCCACGGCCTTGAGATCGGCGAGGTTGGCCCGGCTCACCGCCTTGGCCGAGCCGAAATGCTGCAGCAGCGCCCTTTTCCGCGTCCCGCCCACGCCCGGCACCTCGTCGAGAGGCGTCGCGCCCACGGCTTTCGCCCGCTTGGCCCGGTGGGCGCCGATGGCGAAACGGTGCGCCTCGTCGCGAAGCCGCTGGACGAAGTAGAGGACGGGATCGTTGTGGCGGAGCGCGAAAGGCCGCCGGCCGGCCCGGTGGAACTCCTCCTTGCCCGCGTCCCGATCGATGCCCTTGGCGACGCCCACGACCTCGATGTCCTCGACGCCGAGTTCGGCCATGATCCCGCGTACCGCGCTCACCTGACCCGCGCCGCCGTCGATCAGGAGAAGATCCGGCCATGTTTCGCCCTCGCGGTCGGGGTCTTCCTTGAGAAGCCGCTTGAAGCGCCGTGACAGGACCTCCTTCATCATCCCGAAGTCATCCCCCGGCGTCAGATCCTCGCCCCGGATGTTGAATTTTCTGTACTGGCTCTTCTGAAACCCGTCCCGCCCGGCGACGATCATCGCGCCGACCGCGTACGCGCCCTGGATGTGGGAGTTGTCGTAGACTTCGATCCGGCTCGGGCCCGCGTCGAGACCGAACGCCTCGGCGAGACCGTCAAGCAGCCTGCCCTGCGTCGCGGTCTCGGCCATCTTCCGCGCAAGGCTCTCCCGCGCATTCCGGAGCGCGCCGGCGACGAGCTCCGCCTTCTCGCCCCGTTGCGGCACGAGGATCTCGACCTTCCGTCCCGCCCGGTCCGCGAGGATCTCGGACACCAGGTCGCGGTCCTCGATATCGTCCGACAGGATCACCTGGCGCGGGGGATCCTTGTCGTCGTAGAACTGGGCGAGGAAAGCCTGCAGGACCTCCGCCGCGCTTTCCGTTCCACCCGTGCGCGGGTAGTAGTCCCGGTTCCCCCAGTTCTGGTGCGCGCGGATGAAGAAGACCTGCACGCAGGCCTGCCCGCCCTCCATGTGGAGTGCGATGACATCGGCCTCGGCCACGCCCTTGGGATTGATCCCCTGCACCGACTGCACCTGGGTCAGCGCCCGGATCCGGTCGCGGAGCGCCGCGGCGCGTTCGAACTCGAGCGCCCCGGACGCCTCTTCCATCTGCAGCGCGAGCTGTTCCTGCACCCTCGTCGACCGGCCCTGGAGGAACCGTTCCGCATCCGAGACGAGGCCCGCATACTCCGTCTCGGAGATGTAGCCGACGCAGGGCGCCGAGCACCGCTTGATCTGGTAGAGCAGGCAGGGCCGCGTCCGGCTCTCGAACGTCGCGTCGGAGCAGTTACGGAGCAGGAACACCTTCTGAAGCTGGTTCAGCGTGCGGTTCACCGCGCCCGCGCTCGCGAAGGGTCCGTAGTAGCTGCCTTTCTCCGATTTCTTGCCCCGGTGCTTCTTGATCTGCGGAAAGGCGTGGTCCTTGGCGACGAGGATGTTGGGGAACGACTTGTCGTCGCGCAAGAGCACGTTGAAGCGCGGCTTCAGCTGCTTGATCAGGTTCTGTTCGAGGAGCAGCGCCTCGGTCTCGGTCCGCGTCGTGAGGAACATCATCGACGCGGTGTCGCGGATCATCCGGTCGATCCGCGGGGAATGTCCGCCGGGCCGTGCGTAGTTCGACACGCGCGCCTTGAGATTGCGCGCCTTGCCGACGTAGAGCACCGACCCTTTCTGATCGAGCATCCGGTAGACCCCCGGCGACGCATCTAGCGTCGGGAGATATCCGCGGATCGCGGCATAGCCTGTGGGCGCCGGTTTCTTCGTCTCTTCCGTCATTCGAGTGGAATATGATTCTCGGGTTTGCCTGCAACCTTATCCCGGGTGAAACAAGTGGGAACTCGTCCACGATTCCTGTGGGTAACTCCGAGGATAACTTCACGACCGGGCGAAATATCCATTGAATCTAGGCACCTTCCTTGCTTCGCACAAAAATTGGGCACGCAAATAAGCATTTGTTTTCCAATGAAATTTTTTGCCATCGTATCCAATACATTGAAAACATTAGCGTATTCGTAACAGTTTCGTGAAGGACGGGGCGCAGGTGTACAAATCAGGTTGCCGGTCCCGCGTCGCGGCGGTCTTCACTCGATACCGAGGACGTCCGCCGTCTGCCACACGAGGTGCTGACCGCCATCGACGCAGAGAAGCTGACCCGTCACCGACCGGGCGTCGAGGAAGTACTCGAGCGCGCGCGTTATACCCTCGGGATCGGCGCCGCGTCCCAGAATCGTCGCCTCGCGCTGACGGCGGAAGTGATCGGCGGACTGCCGCGCGCCCTGCATCGTGGGACCGGGCCCGATCGCGTTTACCCGCGCCTTGGGCGCAAGCGCCTGTGCCGACGTCCGTGTGAGGGCCCAGAGACCCATCTTCGCGATCGTGTAAGTCGCGAACTCGGGCGTGAGCTTGCGGACCCTCATGTCGATCATGTTGACGACAAGCCCCTGTGCCTGGGGCTCTCCGTTCTCGTCCTCGACCGGCTCCGGACACTGCCGCCCGAAAGCCTGTGTCAGGAAGAACGGCGCCCGCAGGTTCGAATTCAGGTGACGGTCCCAGTTCTCGGCCGTCGCGCTCTCCAGATTGTCGTATTCGAAGATCGAGGCATTGTTGACGAGCGCCGTGACCGGCCCGCCAAGCGCTTCGGTCGCCGCAGGAACGAGCCTCTCCGTCGCCGCCTGATCCAGCAGGTCCGCGCCGAGCGCCGCCGCCCGCCGCCCCATGCCGCGGATCTCTTCGGCGACCTTCTCGGCGGCGTCGGAGGAGGTGTTGTAGTGCACCGCCACGTCGAAACCCCGGCCAGCCAGACAAAGCGCCATCGCGCGGCCGAGCCGCTTCCCCGCGCCCGTCACCAGTGCTCTGGGATGTGCCGCCATGCGTCTCTCCTCAGGCCACGAGAACGTACATGTAGGCCGCGTAGAGCCCGCAGAACAGGATGCCCCAGCGTTTGGTGAGATCGAGAGAGGACAGGAAGACGAAGGGGCCGAGAAGAAGCGACGCTCCGAGCATCACCCAGAGATCGAGCTGCAGGAACTGCGCCTCGACGGGAATCGTGCCGAAAAAGCTCGCGATGCCCATGATCGCGAGAAGGTTGAACATGTTCGACCCGATCACGTTGCCGAGCGCCACGTCGGCCTGTTTGCGGATCGCCGCCATCACCGTCGTCGCGAGTTCCGGCAGCGACGTGCCGATCGCGACGAGCGTCAGCCCGATCACCGTCTCGCTCACGCCGAAGTCGCGCGCGATCACCGTCGCGGCGTCGACGAGAAGATCGGCGCCCAGCGGCAGGCCGATCAACCCGAGCAGCGTATAGAGGCCGATCCTCCACCACGGCATGTCCGGATCGACCCCCTCGAGGTCTCCCTCGCCCACCACCTCCGCTTCGCCGTTCCGGCGGTGCGCGAGCGCCTCGCGGAACTGGTCGCCCAGAACGAGGGCGAGAATGCCGAGAAGCAAAAGCCCGTGCACCCACGTCAGCGGACCGAGGAAGGCCGCGGCGATGAAGATGACCGATGCCACGAGCATCGTGACATAGCTCTTCCGGGTCTCGCACTCGCCCGTCTTGAGCCCGGCGATCAGCGCCGGTACGCCGAGAACGAGCAGGATGTTCGCCGTGTTCGAGCCGACGACGTTGCCAAGCGCGATCCCCGGCGCGTTGTCCTGAATCGCGCGGATCGCGATCAGGAGCTCGGGCGCCGAGGTTCCGAACGCCACCACGGTGAGGCTCACGATCAGAGCCGGGACACCGAGCCGCAGCGAGGCGTTCACCGCGCCCCGCACAAGCAGGTCGCCCGCAATCAGAAGAATGCCGAGCCCGAGCGTCGCGATCAGGAATTCCAACCGTTAGGCCCCCTTCCCGCAGGAGCAGGGGCCCTTGCCGATCCTGTAGCGACCGCACTTGGGACACTTCCGCGAGGCGAGCTTCTTCTGTCCGGGGAATCGCAGCCGGCCGAACATCGCGAGGACGCCCATGGCGATCAGGAAGAGGAAGACGATCTTGACGATCATGCGCTCAGAGACCGAACCGTGCGAAGCCGGCCCGCTCCTCGATCTCGGCCAGCGCATCCCCGGCGAGGCGCATGCCGATCCGCCCGAGCAGCGGTTTCCGCTGCTGGTGCACGACGAAGCGGACCTTGTCGCCATAGCGCTTCTTCATCTCCGGCACGATATGTCCGACCCCGTCGACGAGCCCTTTCTCGATAGCTTGCGGCCCGACCCAGATCGTCCCGTCGTAGAGATCCTCCTCGGTCAGCCGGGCGCCGCGCCGTGACTTCACGTAGTCTATGAACCCGTCGTGGATCACGCCCTGAAGCTCCTTCAGCCGCTTCACATCGGCGGCCTTCTCGGGCTGGAACGGGTCGAGCATGCTCTTCGACTTGCCCGCCGTGTAGACCCGCCGCTCGATGCCGTGGCGACCGATGAACTCGTTGAGCCCGAAGGTGGCAGATATCACCCCGATCGAGCCGACGATCGAGTTCCGGTCCACCCAGATGTCGTCCGCCGCGCAGGCGAGCCAATAGCCGCCCGAGGCCGCGACGTCTTCGACGAAGGCGTGAACCGGGATCTGCTTTTCCTCCGAAAGCCTGCGGATTCGCGCGGCGATCAGCGAAGACTGAGTGGGACTGCCGCCCGGCGAGTTGATCACCAGGGCCACCGCCTTGGGCTTGCCCTTCCGGAAGGCCTTCTCCACGAGGGGCGCGAGACCCGCATCGTTCAGCGCCGCGCCGCGCCCGCCGCCCGAGATCATGCCCTGAAGCCGAATGACGCCGACGACCGGACCGCCGCGCAGGAAGGGGAAAAACCGCATCATGCAAGGCCATGTAGAGCGTCGCGGCGCGGCCAGCAAGGCGATGCCGCAAATACCCCCGCCTGTTGCGACGCGACCTCACGGCCGGATGCGCCAGCCGGTGCGGAAGATCCACCAGATCACGCCGAGGCAGAGCGCCGTGAACCCGAGGATCGCCAGAAGCGAAATCCCGACAGGCACATCCGCCATCCCGAAGAACGACCAGCGGAAGCCGGAGACGAGATAGACCACCGGGTTGAAGAGCGTCACCGTCTGCCAGAGATCGGGAAGCATCGTGATCGAGTAGAAGCTGCCGCCGAGGAAGACGAGCGGCGTGATGATGAGAAGCGGCACGAGCTGCAGCTGCTCGAAGTTCTGTGCCCAGATGCCGATGATGAAGCCGAGGAGGCTGAACGACAGGCAGGTCAGCGTCAGGAACCCCAGCATCACGAACGGATGGGCGATCCGGATCTCGACGAAGAAGAACGACGTCCCGAGGATGATGAGCCCTATCGCGAAGGCCTTCGTCGCCGCCGCGCCGACGTAGCCGATCACCACCTCGATGAAGGAGATCGGAGCCGAGAGCACCTCGAAGATCGTGCCGATGAACTTGGGGAAGTAGATCCCGAAGCTCGCGTTGGTGACAGACTGGGTCATCACCGTCAGCATGATGAGACCCGGCACGATGAAGGCGCCGTAGCTCACCCCCTCGACCTCGGCGATGCGGCTTCCGATCGCCGAGCCGAAGACCACAAAGTAGAGCGAGGTCGACACGACCGGCGAGACGATCGACTGCCAGAGCGTCCGCATCGTCCGGGACATCTCGAAGCTGTAGATCGCGCGGATCGACTGCCAGTTCATGCTGTCTCCCGGACCAGTCCGACGAAAATGTCCTCGAGCGAATTCTGACTCGTCTGCACGTCGCGCAGCACGATGCCCTCGTTTTGCAGATCGTTGAGCAGCGCCGTGATCCCCGTCCGTTCGCCCTGCGTGTCGTAATGGTAGACGAGCCTCCGTCCCTGATCGACGATGTCGAGCCCATGGCGCGCGAGTGAGTCGGGCAGGCTCGCGATGGGATCGTGAAGCTCGATCACCATTCGCTTCTGACCCATCCGGTGCATGAGCGTGTCCTTCTCCTCGACGAGCAGGATCGACCCGTTGTTGATGACCGCGATCCGGTCGGCCATCGCCTCGGCCTCCTCGATGTAGTGCGTGGTCAGGATGATCGTGACACCCTCGGACTTGAGTTGGCGTACGGTGTCCCACATGCCCTTTCTGAGCTCGACATCAACCCCAGCGGTGGGCTCGTCGAGAAACAGGACCCGCGGCTCGTGGGCCAGCGCCTTCGCGATCAGCACCCGCCGCTTCATGCCTCCCGACAGCTCGACCACCTTCGCGTCGCGCTTGTCCCAGAGCGAGAGCTGTCTCAGCACATGCTCGACATGGGCGTCGTCGCGCGGCTTGCCGAAAAGCCCGCGCGAGAACTGCACGGTGCGGATCACCCGCTCGAAGGGCTCGAGGTTGATTTCCTGCGGGACAAGGCCCACGAGGCTTCGCGCCGCCCGATAGTCATGCTGGATGTCGTGTCCGCCGATCCGGACGGTGCCGCCCGTGGGCCGTACCAGACCGCAGATCGCGGAGATCAGCGTCGTCTTGCCGGCTCCGTTCGGACCGAGCAGCGCCAGAAGTTCGCCTTCATGGATCGAAAGCGACACGCCCTTGAGCGCTTCGAATCCGCTATCGTAGACCTTCGTCAGCCCATTCACGTCGACAATGTCTGGCATGGTGCTTTCCGGCTGGACATCCTGTTCGCTGGTCGGGAACTTGGCACGATCGCGCGGCGGTTGACAGCCCCCCGCCGCAGCGTCGTTCACTGGAGCGGACTGGATCCGGCGAGGCCATGCCAGAAACTCCTCCGACCATCACCGCCGTGACCGCGATGCGGAACGAGGGCCCGTTCGTCCTCGAATGGCTGGCGCATCACAAGGCGCTCGGCGTCACGGACGCGGTCGTGGTCACGAACGACTGCGATGACGGCACCGACGCCCTGCTCGACCGCCTGCACGAGGCGGGCGAAGTCCTGCACATCAGGCAGGAGGCGGGCGCGACGTCGGTCCAGTGGCAGGCACTCGGACTGGCGCAGGAAGAGTCTGCCGTCGCCGAGGCCGACTGGTGCCTCGTTCTCGACTGCGACGAATTCGTCAACCTGCGTGCCCCTCTCGCAACGCTCGGCGATCTCGTCACCGCCTGCCCCGGCCCCGACGCCATCGCGTTGCCGTGGCGCATCTTCGGGCATTCCGGGCACCTCGCGTTTTCCGACGAGCCGGTGAGCCGGCGCTTCACCCGCGCCATCACCGAGGATGCGCTCTTTCCGGCCGCCTGCCGATACGTCAAGACGCTCGCCCGCTGGCGCGACGGCCCGTTCGCCAGTCTCGGTATCCACCGCCCCAGGAAGAAAGGCGGCGCGGCGCCCGTCTGGTACGATGGATCGGGCCGCCGTCTGCCCGACGCGTTCGCCAAGGACGACAAGCGCATCCTCCTGATGACGCCCCGGATCGAGACCGGTCTCGTCCAGCTCAACCACTACTCTCTCCGCTCGGCCGAGGATTTCCTCGTGAAGCGGGCCCGCGGCCTC
The DNA here is from genome assembly GCA_964587905.1 of uncultured Rhodobacterales bacterium. Lineage (GTDB taxonomy): Bacteria > Pseudomonadota > Alphaproteobacteria > Rhodobacterales > Rhodobacteraceae > DAINOF01. The sequence goes on from CAZPOK010000048.1 coordinate 9,566, forward strand.
GCGAACCGGACCGGCAAGGCGATCGACGCCACCTATTGGGCCGAGCGGAACTTCAACAATGTCGAAGACCGGTCGATCGCCCGGCACGCCGAGGCAACCGGGAGCGTGCTCTCCCGCCTCCGCGCTCTGCCCGGCGTAGCCGAAGCGCATGGCGACTGCGTGCGCCGCCACCGTCACCGGATCGCGGCGCTTCTCGCAGACCGGAAGGAGGCAATGCTCTTCTCCCGTCTCGCGCTTCTCGCCACCAGCATCCCGCCCGGACCGGACGCCGCGCGGCGCCTTCTGAAGCTCATCCACGCACAGAGCGACGAGTGAGCGGGAAACTGGATTACCGCCACCCCGCGCTGTAGGCTTCCGGCTACGAGCAGACCCGGCAGCCGGAGCATGAATGCCCCTCCCCCCCGTCGCCTCCCTCTGGATCGGCGAGAGCCTGAGCTACCTCGAACAGGTCTGTCTTAAATCCTTCGTCGACCACGGGCACGAAACGGTGCTGTTCGCCTACGGCGCCGTCGGGAACGTGCCGGACGGCGTGACCGTCCGTGACGCGGCAGAGATCTTCCCCGGCGAGGATATCATCCGGCACCGCCGCACCGGCAGCCCGGCGTTTCACGCCGACGCCTTCCGCTATCGCCTCGTCGCCCGCGAGCGGGTGGTCTGGGTCGATGCCGACATGCTCTGCGTGCGGCCGTGGGAAGTCGAAAGTCCTTGGGTCTTCGGCTGGGAGAAGCCCAGGAAGCTGGTCTGCAACGCGGTCGTGGGGCTGCCCGGAGACTCCGAGACGCTGCGCCGCCTCAACGACTTCTGCCGCGACGAGTATCCGATTCCGCCCTGGGCGAAGGATGACGAGCGGCGGGCGCTCGAAGCGGCCGCGGCGGCGGGTGACCCGGTCCACGTGGCAGACCTCAAATGGGGCGTCTGGGGGCCCGCCGCGATGACCTGGTTCCTGACCGAAACAGGCGAGATCGCGCATGTGCGTCCGCAGAAAGCGTTCTTCCCCGTTCCCTTCAAGGACCGGCGCGATCTGCTGGATCCGTCAGCCGACATCGGCGCGCGGCTGGGCGAGGGTTGCCTCGGCGTCCACCTCTGGAACCGCCGCCTCCGCCGCCGCCTTGTCACGGTCGAGAACGGCGTGCCGCATCCCGACAGTTTCCTCGGCCGCGCGCTTGCCCGTCACGGCATCGACCCCGAGGCGGCGCCGATCCCGGACGACCCGCCGGTCCGTGAGACCGAGCAGCAGAGGGCGCCCACGTCGAAGCGGCGCATGACGCCGCCCGATCTGCCCCGCGCGCGTCTTGACCAGACGCCACTCTTTCAGCGCGCCATCGACCAGATCGAGGCGCAGGGCGACCGGACTGCGGGTTTTCTGGACCCGCCCGACACGCCGCCTTCCGCCGACAGCATTCTCGTCGTCACCAGCATGAAGAACGAGGCGCCGTTCATCCTAGAATGGATCGCCTATCACCTGTCCATCGGCGTCACGCATTTCCTCGTCTACACCAACGGCTGCGCGGACCCGACGAACGCGATCCTCGACCGGCTCGCCGTGCTCGGCGTCGTCACCCGGATCGACAATCCATGCCGCCCCGGCACGGACGAGAAGCCCCAGCACGCCGCGCTGAAGGACGCGGCGACGCAGGATGTCTGCCGCGCCGCCGACTGGCGGCTGACCATCGACGTCGACGAGTTCCTGAACGTGCACGTGGGCCAGGGCACGATCCGCGATTTCCTGGCTGCAGCGAACCATCCCAACGTCGCCTCATTCACGTGGAAATTCTTCGGCAACGCCGGGACCAGCGCCTTCGAGGACCGTCCCCTCATCGAGCGGTTCACCCGCTGCGCGCCCGAGGCGCTGCCACACCCCCGGCTTGGATGGGGCTTCAAGTCGATGGTGCACCGCTCCGCCCCCTACCGCGGGCTCGGCGTCCATCGCCCGCTCAAGCCGCACAAGCACCGGCTGGACGAGGTGCGGTGGGTCAACGGTTCGGGCCGGGTCATGCCGGAGACCAACCTGACCCGCGGCTGGCGCTCCACCACGGGATCCCTCGGCTACCGGCTCGCGACGCTCAACCACTACGTGCTGCGATCCGCCGAAAGCTTTCTCGTGAAGCGCGAGCGCGGCCGGATCAACCACACCGATCAGGATCAGGGCGTGCACTACTTCCGTCGCCGCAACTACGGCACGGAAACCGATGACCGGATCCTTTCCCGCGTCCCCGCCATGCGGGAGCGGCTCGACGCGTTCCTTGCCGACCCCGAACTGGCCGCACTCCATGCCAAGGCCGTGGACTGGCACAAGGCGCGGGCCGAGATCCTGAAATCGAACGCCGACTACCGCGGGATATGGGACGAAATCACGCGCCGCGATATTCCCGACGCGCTTTACCTCGGGAAGGACGGCGAGCCAAAACAGAAGCCTGCTGCCCCCGCTCCGGTCGACCGCTATGCCGACGTGACGGGGTTCGCCGCGGCGCGCGGCGGCTTTTTCCGAAAGGGTGCCGTCAACGCGGCCGCCTTCGTTCCCGGCGACGACCGTCTGGTCGTCACCTTCGACGATCAGCGCCATGCCCGGACCAAGGGCGCCCGGTGGCCGGCCGACTTCGCATTCCTCCACCGCAGTCTCGGGACCTCGATCCTCGGCGTCTTCTCCGAGACCCGCAACTGGTATCGCGAAGGCTTCGTGCACGACCTCTTCGACAGTCTGTCGGCCGAGGGCTTTTTCACGCGCTTCCGGCGCACGCTTTTCGTCGGCGCCGGCATGGGCGGTTTCGCGGCGCTCAGCTACGCCCGGGCGGCGCCGGGCGCGTCGGTCCTTGCCTTCGCCCCGCAATCGACGATGGACCGCCGGGTTGTCCCCTGGGAGGCGCGCTGGGGCTGGACCGCGCAGCTCGACTGGTCGGACCGCTACGCGGACGCCGCCGATGCGCTCGCCATCGCCGGACCGGTCACCCTCGTCACCGACCGCCGGTTTGACGCCGACCGGCCTCACATCGCCCGGCTCTGCGCCCCGGGCGTCACCGTCCTGAATGCCCCTTTCATGGGGGCCGGCCTTGCAGACCATCTGCGCGACATGGGGCTGCTGGAGCGCCTGATTGCCGATGCGCTGGATGGCGGCATAGACCCTGCCCGCTTCGCCCGAGACCTTCGCGCACGCCACACGTCGCCCGCGTTCCGGGAAATCCTCGCGCGCCGCGCCGAAAGCCGGAGCAGGACGTCGCTCGCCTCTCTCGCGCGGGCGGTGTCACGTGAAGATGCCCCGCTGTCCGATTCCTGACGAAACCGTCCGGCCCGTCCCGCGTTCGCACAGCGAAGGGAGAGGATCATGGCAAGGAAATTCAAGGTCGCCGGCATCTCCGGCAGTCTGCGCAAGGGATCGTACAACACGGCCACGCTGCGCGCGGCACAGGAACTCGCGCCAGCGACGCTCGAGATCGACATCGTCACGCTCGAGGACGTCCCGCTCTTCAATCAGGACGTCGAGGCCCAGGGCTGGCCACCCCGCGTGCAGGACCTCCGCGAGCGGATCGGCGCGTCGGATGCCGTTATCTTCGCTTCGCCCGAGTACAACTATTCGGTCACCGGCGTCCTGAAGAACGCGATCGACTGGCTGTCGCGGCCGGAAGGAGACGCGCCGCTGAACGGCAAGCCCGCAGGTATCGTCGGGGCGACGCCGGCCTTCGTGGGCACCGCCCGCGGGCAGGCGCATCTTCGGCAGATTGTCTTCTACAATGCGATGCCGCTCCTGCCCACGGCCGAGGTGCTGATCGCCCGCGCGAACCAGCGCTTCGACGACGACGGCAAGCTCACCGACGAGCAGACACGCGAGGTCCTCAAAGACATGCTCGACAAGTTCGCAGGCTGGGTGGAACGGCACGCCGGCTGACCGCGCGGGGCGATCCTCCATTGACTGCCCGGACAAACCGTGCAGCCTCCGAGGATGCGCGATATCGGGAAGTTCTGCGAGGCGACGAGGTCCAATCTCCGGGACACTTCGGGGTTCCCTCGGGCGGGGAGCCGTTGCAGCGCATGCCCGGAATTGGCTCGAACATGACCACGCGAGGCTTTCCCGAGGCCGAATTCCGCGCCCGAACCGCGAAGGCGCAGGAGGAAATGACCGCCCTCGGGATCGCCGCGCTTCTGCTGACGACCGAGCCCGAAGTCCGGTACTTCACCGGCTTCCTCACCCGCTTCTGGGAGAGCCCGACCCGACCGTGGTTCATGATCGTCCCGGCCAGGGGCGACCCCATCGCGGTGATCCCGTCGATCGGCGCCCACCTGATGCGGTCCACCTGGATCACCGACATCCGCGCGTGGCGTTCACCCGATTACGTGGACGACGGGATCTCGTTGCTCGCCCGGACGCTCGCGGAAGTCGTTCCCGAGGACGAGAGCGTCGGCGTCCCGAGCGGCGCCGAGACGCACCTCCGGATGCCTCTCGCCGACTGGCACGCGCTGCGACACCGCCTCGGCAATCGCAGGGTCCGTGACGACGGCGACATCCTTCGGCGTCTGCGCATGGTCAAGTCCGAAACCGAGATCGGGAAGATCGCGGCCGCCTGCGCCGTGGCCGACCGTGCTTTCGCCCGCGTGCCCGAGATCGCGCGTCCCGGGACGCCTCTCTCCGAGGTCTTCCGACGCTTCCAGATGCTCTGCCTCGAGGACGGTGCCGATTGGGTGCCCTACCTCGCCGGCGCCGCGGCGCCCGGCGGATACGGCGACGTGATCTCGCCCGCCACGGACCGGCCGCTGGAAATCGGAGATGTCCTGATGCTCGACACCGGTCTCGTCCGCGACGGCTACTTCTGCGATTTCGACCGCAACTTTGCCATCGGCCCACCGTCCGCAGCGGTGCGGGACGCCCATTCCCGGCTCGTCGACGCCGCCGCCGCCGCCTTCGACCTTGCCCGCCCCGGCGCGACCGCCGCCGACCTGTTCCACGCGATGGACGGGATCGTCACCGCCGGCGCGGGCGGCTCCGACACGGGCCGCCTCGGACACGGGCTCGGTATGCAGCTTACCGAGCCGCCCTCGCTCATTCCCGCCGACCGGACGGTTCTCGTTCCCGGCATGGTTCTGACGCTCGAGCCAGGCATCGACCTCGGGTCCGGCCGTATCCTCGTTCACGAGGAGGACATCGTGATCCGCGAGGGTGGCGCCGAGTGGCTGTCCACCCCGTCCGGAGCGGAGATGAGGGTGATCGGCGCATGACGGCCCCTTTTTCACACCGCCTCTCGGAGGTCCGGCCGCCGCAGATCGGGCTGATCATCCTCCAGGCAGACGAGACGATCGAGCTCGACTTCCGGCGGCTCTTTCCCCTCGACGTCGAGCTTTTCGTCACGCGCATTCCCTCGGGAGAGGAGGTGACGCCGGAAACGCTCGCGGCCATGGAGGACCTGTTGGCCGAGGCCGCGGCGCTCTTCCCGCGTTCGGCACGCTTTTCGGCCGTCGGCTACGCCTGCACCTCGGGCACCGCCCAGATCGGCGCGCGACGGGTCGCCGACCTGGTGCAGTCGGTGACCGAAACGTCCGTCGTGACGGATCCGGTTTCGGCACTCGTGTCGGCCTGCCGCGCGCAAGGCATCTCGCGGCTCGGTCTGCTCTCGCCCTACGTCGCGGAGGTCTCGGACAGGATACGCACGACGCTCGCGGCCGAGGGCATCGATACGCCCGTTTTCGGCAGCTTCGAGGTCGCCGAGGAAGCTCGCGTCGCGCGGATCGACTGCGCGTCCGTCAAGGCAGCGGCGCGCGCGGTGGCCGGAGAGGGCGGAATCGACGGGGTGTTCCTGTCCTGCACCAATCTTCGGACGCTCGACGTGATCCCCGAACTCGAGGCGACCCTCGGCCTCCCCGTCCTGTCGAGCAACCAGGTGCTCGCGTGGGAGCTTCTGCGCGCGGCGGAGGCATCTCCGAACGAAGCCCCGGGCCGGCTGTTCGCGACCGGCCCTTGAGCGGCCCTGCAACTGAGAAGGGCGCGGCCACGTGGCCGCGCCCTCCGTCTCATCGGCGATGATCAGGCCAGATCGAACCGATCCGCGTTCATCACCTTGGTCCAGGCCGCCACGAAGTCATGCACGAACTTCTCCGTGGAGTCGTCCTGAGCATAGACCTCCGCGATCGCGCGCAGCTGAGAATTCGACGCGAACACGAGATCCACGCGCGTCGCCGTCCATTTGACGTCGCCGGTCTTCCGGTCGTGCCCTTCAAAGACCTGATGGCTGTCGTCGACGGGCTTCCACTCCGTGCTCATGTCCATGAGATTGCGGTAGAAGTCCGTCGTGAGCGCGCCGACACGGTCGGTGAGGAGGCCATGCGTCTTGGACTGGGCGTGGTTGGCGCCCATCGCCCGCATGCCGCCGACAAGAACCGTCAACTCGGGCGCCGACAGCGCGAGAAGCTGCGCGCGGTCGATCATCAGCTCTTCGGCCGACATGTTGTACTGGGCCTTCAGGTAGTTGCGGAACGGATCCGCGAACGGTTCGAGCACTTCGAACGACTCGATGTCCGTCTGCTCCTCCGTAGCGTCGGTCCGGCCCGGCGTGAAGGGCACCTTGACGTCGACTCCCGCCTCTCTTGCGGCCTTCTCGACGGCCGCGGAGCCGGCGAGGACGATCAGGTCGGCGAGGGAGATCTTCTTGCCGCCAGAGGCGCTGGCGTCGAAATCCGCCTTGATGCCCTCCAGCTTCGAGAGGACCGTCTGCAGTTCCTCCGGCTGGTTGACCTCCCAATCCTTCTGCGGCGCAAGCCGGATACGCGCCCCGTTGGCGCCGCCGCGCATGTCCGACCCGCGGAAGGTGGCCGCCGCGCCCCAGGTCGCGCGCACCAGTTCCTGCAGGGAAAGTCCCGCGTCGAGCACCGTGGCCTTGAGCGACCTGACGTCGGCCTCGTCCACCAGCGGATGGTCGACCGCAGGGACAGGATCCTGCCAGATCAGGTCCTCGGCCGGGACCTCCGCGCCGAGGTAGCGCGTTTTCGGCCCCATGTCGCGGTGCGTGAGCTTGAACCAGGCCCGCGCGAAGGCGTCGGCGAACTCGTCGGGGTTCTGGTGGAAGTGGCGCGAGATCTTCTCGTAGTCGGGGTCCATCCGCATCGCCATGTCGGCGGTGGTCATGATGGTGATGACCTTCTTCGAGGAATCGTCGGCGGCGGGCGCCATGTGGTCCTCGTCGACGTCCTTGGGCTGCCACTGCCAGGCGCCGGCCGGCGACTTCACAAGCTCCCACTCGTAGCCGAAGAGCATGTCGAAATAACCCATGTCCCACGTCGTGGGGTGCGGCGTCCACGCGCCTTCGATGCCGCTCGTGATCGCCTGTGCGCCCAGGCCGGTGCCATGGGTCGATTTCCAGCCGAGGCCCATCTCGGCGATGTCGGATCCCTCGGGCTCTGCGCCCACGAGCGCCGCGTCGCCCGCGCCATGACACTTGCCGAAGGTGTGGCCGCCGGCGGTGAGCGCGACGGTCTCGTAGTCGTTCATGGCCATGCGCGCGAAGGTCTCGCGGATGTCCTTGGCCGAGCCGAGCGGGTCTGGCTTGCCGTCCGGGCCCTCGGGATTGACGTAGATGAGGCCCATCTGCACCGCCGCGAGCGGGTTCTCGAGCAGGCGCTCGCCCGTATAGCGGCTGTACTCCTTGTCGGAGGTGGCCAGCCACTCGACCTCGGAGCCCCAGTAGACGTCCTCCTCGGGCTCGAACACATCCGCGCGGCCGCCGGCGAAGCCGAAGGTCTTGCCGCCCATCGATTCGATCGCGACGTTGCCGGCGAGGATCATCAGGTCGGCCCAGGAGATCTTGTTGCCGTACTTCTGCTTGATCGGC